>NZ_JBEYEI010000003.1:0-458759 GCF_040633895.1 Streptomyces sp. NPDC007863 | reverse complement strand
GGTGTCGAGTCCGGCAGTGTGATCGGCCCGGCGTGGGACTCGCTCCTCGCGAAGCTGATCGTGACCGGCGCGACCCGCGAGCAGGCGCTCCAGCGCGCGGCGCGTGCGCTGGCGGAGTTCAAGGTCGAGGGCATGGCGACCGCGATTCCGTTCCACCAGGCGGTCGTGGTCGACCCGGCGTTCACCGCCGACCCCTTCCGGGTCCACACGCGGTGGATCGAGACGGAGTTCGTCAACGAGATCAAGCCCTTCGCTCCGGCCGGCGCGGACGCCGACGAGGACGAGGCCGGTCGCGAGACGATCGTGGTCGAGGTCGGCGGCAAGCGCCTGGAGGTCTCCCTCCCGTCGAGCCTGGGCATGACCCTGGCCCGCACGGGTCTGGCGGCGGGTGCGAAGCCGAAGCGCCGGGCGGCGAAGAAGTCCGGTCCGACCGCGTCGGGTGACACCCTCGCCTCGCCGATGCAGGGCACGATCGTGAAGGTCGCGGTCGAGGAGGGCCAGGAGGTCAAGGAAGGCGATCTGATCGTCGTCCTGGAGGCCATGAAGATGGAACAGCCCCTCAACGCCCACAAGTCCGGCACCGTGACCGGACTCAACGCCGAGGTCGGCGCGTCCGTCACCTCCGGCGCCGGCATCTGCGACATCAAGGCCTGACGGCCCGACAGCAGACGAGGCAAGCGCAGAGCGAAGGGCCCGCAGGCAGCCGCCTGGGGGCCCTTCGCCGTACCCGGCGGCGGCCGTGTCGGCGGAAGGGGTGGGGCGGCTCACTGCGTACGGGCTCGCGCCCGGAGTCGTACGGGATGTTGCTCGGGGTCGTACGGGATCGTGCCCGGCTTCAGCGGCGGCGGAGGTCCGCCACGCGGGCCGTGCGCTCCAGGGGTTCGGCGCCGAGGACGCCGGGACCGGGGCCCCGGAACTGACCCGTGGGCATCCTGCCGCCGCGCTGCACCGGCAGCGGCATCTCGCGGCGGCCCCGGACGCCCGGCGGCAGCTGCTCGGCGGCGGGGGCGGCGCTCTGGCCGGTGCCGGCCACGGCGATCTGCACGCCCTGGTCGGCGAGGGCCTGGAGTTCGGAGGCGGCGCGCTCGTCGTGCGGCGGCGGCTCGTCGGTGACCAGGCGGGTGATCACGTCCGTCGGCACCGTCTGGAACATGGTGTCGGTGCCGAGCTTGGTGTGGTCGGCGAGGACCACGACCTCGGCGGCCGCCTGCACCAGCGCCCGGTCCACGCTCGCGGAGAGCATGTTGGAGGTGGAGAGGCCGCGCTCGGCGGTGAGGCCGCTGCCGGAGAGGAAGGCACGGGAGACCCGCAGCCCCTGGAGGGACTGCTCGGCTCCGCTGCCCACCAGGGCGTAGTTGGAGCCGCGCAGGGTGCCGCCGGTCATGACGACCTCGACGCGGTTGGCGTGCGCCAGTGCCTGGGCGACGAGCAGCGAGTTGGTGACCACGGTCAGACCGGGGACCCGGGCGAGCCGGCGGGCCAGCTCCTGGGTGGTGGTCCCGGCGCCGACGACGATGGCCTCGCCCTCTTCGACCAGGCTCGCGGCGACGTCGGCGATGGCCGTCTTCTCCGCGGTCGCGAGATGGGATTTCTGCGGGAAGCCGGATTCTCGCGTGAATCCGCCCGGCAACACCGCACCGCCGTGCCGGCGGTCGAGGAGTCCTTCTGCCTCCAGGGCCCGTACGTCGCGGCGCACGGTCACTTCTGAGGTCTGGACGACGCGGGCGAGCTCGCGGAGCGACACGGCCCCATTGGCTCGCACCATTTCGAGGATCAACTGGCGACGTTCTGCAGCGAACACGAAACTGACAGTAACGTGCACTGCCGTTGGTTTTCAGCACTATGCGCCGGATTGCGGAATATACACACAGGCGGGGCCTCCAAGTGGTATGGAGAGCCCCGCCTTTGATCGATCTATGCCCCGTCTTGCCGGGGGTTGTCCGAGTCGGCGAACCGTTCCCGCAGGCGGGGAGCGTGATCGCCGCCGGGGCTACGCCTCGCCCGAGGTCTTTCGGGTGTGCAACTGCCGTGCCACTTCCGCGATCGAGCCCGACAGGGAGGGGTACACGGTGAAAGCATTTGCGATCTGTTCGACCGTCAGATTGTTGTCGACCGCGATCGAGATCGGGTGGATCAGCTCGCTCGCCCGGGGGGCGACGACACAGCCGCCGACCACGATGCCGGTGCCGGGGCGGCAGAAGAGCTTGACGAAGCCGTCCCGGATGCCCTGCATCTTGGCGCGCGGGTTGCGCAGCAGCGGCAGCTTGACGACCTTGGCGTCGATCTTGCCCGCGTCGACGTCGGCCTGGGTGTAGCCGACGGTGGCGATCTCGGGGTCCGTGAAGACGTTCGAGGAGACCGTCTTCAGGTTGAGCGGGGCCACCGCGTCGCCGAGGAAGTGGTACATCGCGATCCGGCCCTGCATGGCGGCGACCGAGGCGAGCGCGAAGACACCGGTGACGTCGCCCGCCGCGTACACGCCGGGGGCGGTGGTGCGGGAGACCTTGTCGGTCCAGATGTGCCCGGAGTCCTTGAGCTTGACCCCGGCCTCCTCCAGGCCCATGCCGGCGGAGTTCGGGATCGCGCCGACGGCCATCAGGCAGTGGGTGCCGGAGATGACCCGGCCGTCCGAGAGGGTGACCTCGACCCGGTCGCCGACCCGCTTGGCGGACTCGGCGCGGGAGCGGGCCATGACGTTCATGCCGCGCCGGCGGAAGACGTCCTCCAGGACCGCGGCCGCGTCCGGGTCCTCGCCCGGGAGCACCCGGTCGCGGGAGGAGACGAGGGTGACGCGGGAGCCGAGGGCCTGGTAGGCGCCGGCGAACTCGGCGCCGGTCACACCGGAACCGACCACGATGAGCTCCTCGGGGAGCTCCTTGAGGTCGTAGACCTGCGTCCAGTTCAGGATCCGCTCGCCGTCCGGCTTGGCGTCGGGCACCTCGCGCGGGTGACCGCCGGTGGCGATCAGCACCGCGTCGGCGGTCAGCGTCTCCTCGGTGCCGTCGGCGGCGGTGACGACCACCTGACGGGAGCCGTCCATGGCCTGCCGGCCGGAGAGCCGGCCGCGGCCTCGCAGCACCCGGGCGCCCGCCCGGGTGACGGAGGCGGTGATGTCGTGCGACTGGGCCAGCGCGAGGCGCTTCACCCGTCGGTTGACCTTGCCGAGGTCCACGCCGACGACGCGGGCGGCCTGCTCCACGTGCGGGGTGTCGTCCGCGACGATGATGCCCAGCTCCTCGTAGGAGGAGTCGAAGGTGGTCATCACCTCGGCGGTGGCGATCAGGGTCTTGGAGGGGACGCAGTCGGTCAGGACGGACGCGCCGCCGAGGCCGTCGCAGTCGACGACGGTCACCTCCGCGCCGAGTTGGGCGCCCACCAGGGCCGCCTCGTATCCGCCGGGTCCGCCGCCGATGATCACGATCCGGGTCACTGGGATCTACGCCTCGCGCTCTCGTTCTGCCGGGGGTGTGCGGCCCCCATGGGGTGCAGTGCGTACGCCATTGTCCCGCACGCTTCACGTGCGTACTCCATTGTCCCGTACGCCGCGCGGGCTCTCGCGCCGGGGCCGGAAAAAGCCGTCCGGGGCGCCGCGGGAGCACTCGGGCGGCCGCCACCTCGGGGTTCGTCGTCCACCCCCGTCCCTCCCGTACCCTCGGACCCATGTCGCTCTACGCCGCGTACGCCGGCAACCTCGATCCGCGGCTGATGAGCCGCCGCGCCCCGCACTCACCGCTGCGCGGCACCGGCTGGCTGAACGGCTGGCGGCTCACCTTCGGCGGGGAGCAGATGGGCTGGGAGGGGGCGCTGGCCACCCTCGTGGAGGCCCCCCGTCAGCAGGTCTTCGTGGCGCTGTACGACATCGCGCCGATGGACGAGGACTCGATGGACCGCTGGGAGGGCGTCGGCCTCGACATCTACCGGCGGATGCGGGTCCGGGTGCACACCCTCGACGGCGAGGAGCCGGCCTGGGTGTACGTGCTCAACGCCTACGAGGGCGGGCTGCCGTCCGCGCGCTACCTCGGCGAGGTCGCCGACGCCGCGGAGTCGGCGGGGGCACCGCACGACTACGTGATGGAGCTCCGCAAGCGCCCTTGCTGAGAGGCGGGCCGGCATGTTTTCGTCGGAAACGACAAGACAACGATCGCATGTCCGTCCGCGCCGTCATCTACGCGCGTAGGAATTCTCGGGCTAGGCTTCTTGGCGAATGAATTCCGTCCGGGGTGACCGCCCTCGGACCCCCTCCCCGAGGCGAGAGAGCCAGTGAACGCTACTGCCACCCCGTACGAGGCCGCCGAGGCCGCAGCCGCGCGACTGCGCGAGCTGACCGGAGTCGAGAACCACGACGTCGCCCTGGTCATGGGCTCCGGCTGGGCGCCGGCCGTGGACGCCCTCGGCGCCCCCGAGGCCGAGTTCCCCGTGACCGAGCTCCCGGGCTTCCCGCCGCCGGCCGTCGAGGGCCACGGCGGCAAGGTCCGCTCGTACAAGATCGGTGAGAAGCGCGCCCTGGTCTTCCTCGGCCGCACCCACTACTACGAGGGCCGCGGCGTCGCCTCCGTCGCCCACGGCGTCCGCACGGCCGTCGCCGCCGGCGTGAAGACCGTCGTGCTGACCAACGGCTGCGGCGGTCTGCGCGAGGGCATGCGCCCCGGCCAGCCGGTCCTCATCTCCGACCACATCAACCTCACGGCCGCGTCGCCGATCGTCGGCGCGAACTTCGTCGACCTGACGGACCTGTACTCGCCTCGGCTGCGGGCGCTGTGCAAGGAGGTCGACGAGACGCTGGAGGAGGGCGTCTACGTCCAGTTCCCCGGCCCCCACTACGAGACGCCCGCCGAGATCAACATGGTCCGTGTCATGGGCGGCGACCTCGTCGGCATGTCCACCGTCCTGGAGGCCATCGCCGCGCGCGAGGCCGGCGCGGAGGTCCTCGGCATCTCCCTGGTCACCAACCTCGCGGCGGGGCTCTCGGGCGAGCCGCTGAACCACGAGGAGGTCCTCCAGGCGGGGCGGGACTCGGCGGCCCGGATGGGCGAACTGCTGACGCGGGTCCTCGACCGGATCTGACGTACCGCCGCGGGGGTGACGCGGGTGGGTGCGGGGCCGCCGCGGGTGCGGGCACGGGGCCGCTGCGCGGGGCTCCTCCCCCACCCCGCCCCTTCCCGAAACCGGGGGGCGAGCCCCCCGGACCCCCGTACGGCCTGCGGCCGTGCCCTCGAACGCCGGACGGGCCGAGACGGGGGCGGAGCCCCCGGTTACGGGAAGGGGCGGGGTGGGGAAGGCTCCGCGCAGCGGCCCGCCCCGCGCCGCCCGCCCGTACCGGTCCCCGAACCCGCACCACCTCCCACCCCGCCCTACCCACCCACCCCCCGCTCTCCGAAAGGCGCAACCGTGACGCAGGACGAACTCCTCGCCCGGGCCCAGGCGTGGCTCGCCGAGGACCCCGATTCCGAGACCCGCGAGGAGCTCGGCGCGCTCCTCGACCGGGGGGACACCGACGAGCTGGCGGTCCGGTTCGCCGGGACGCTGCAGTTCGGCACCGCGGGGCTCCGCGGGGAGCTGGGCGCCGGGCCCATGCGGATGAACCGGGCCGTGGTGATCCGGGCCGCCGCCGGGCTCGCCGCGTACCTGCGGAAGAAGGGGCAGGCCGGCGGGCTCGTCGTCATCGGGTACGACGCCCGGTACAAGTCCGAGGACTTCGCCCGGGACACCGCCGCCGTGATGACCGGCGCCGGGCTGCGCGCCGCGCTGCTGCCGCGCCCGCTGCCGACGCCCGTCCTCGCGTTCGCCATAAGGCACCTGGGCGCCGTCGCCGGCGTCGAGGTGACCGCGAGCCACAACCCGCCGCGCGACAACGGCTACAAGGTGTACCTCGGCGACGGCTCGCAGATCGTGCCGCCGGCCGACGCCGAGATCGCGGCCGAGATCGACGCCGTACGGGCGCTGGCCGACGTGCCGCGTCCGGAGAACGGGTGGGAGGTGCTCGGGGAGGAGGTCCTGGAGGCCTATCTCGCGCGGACCGACGCCGTCCTGACGCCCGGGTCTCCGCGGAGCGCGCGGACCGTCTACACGGCGATGCACGGCGTCGGCAAGGACGTGCTCACCGCCGCCTTCGCCCGGCACGGCTTCCCGCCGCCGGCGCTCGTCGCCGCGCAGGCCGAGCCCGACCCGGCGTTCCCGACCGTGTCCTTCCCCAACCCGGAGGAGCCGGGGGCCATGGACCTGGCCTTCGAGGCGGCCCGGGCCGTGGACCCCGACATCGTCATCGCCAACGACCCGGACGCCGACCGCTGCGCCGTCGCCGTGCCGGACGCCTCCGTCGAGGGCGGCTGGCGGATGCTGCGCGGCGACGAGGTGGGCGCGCTGCTCGCCGCGCACCTCGTGCACAAGGGCGCGCGGGGCGTCTTCGCGGAGTCGATCGTCTCGTCCTCGCTGCTCGGGCGCATCGCCGAGGCGGCCGGGGTCGGGTACGAGGAGACCCTGACCGGCTTCAAGTGGATCGCCCGCGTCGACGGGCTGCGCTACGGCTACGAGGAGGCGCTCGGCTACTGCGTGGACCCGGAGGGCGTCCGCGACAAGGACGGCATCACCGCGGCGCTGCTCGTCGCCGAGCTGGCCTCCGAGCTGAAGGAACGGGACCGCACGCTGACCGACCTGCTCGACGACCTGGCGGTCGCGCACGGGCTGCACGCCACCGACCAGCTGTCGGTGCGCGTGGAGGACCTCGGCATCATCGCGAACGCGATGGCCGCCCTGCGCGAGACCCCGCCGGTGCGGCTCGCGGGGCTGACCGTCGTCTCGGCGGAGGACCTCACCAAGGGCACGGAGTCGCTGCCGCCCACGGACGGCCTGCGCTACCACCTGGAGGGCGACTACAAGGCCCGGGTGATCGTCCGCCCCTCGGGCACGGAGCCCAAGCTGAAGTGCTACCTGGAGGTCGTGGTCCCGGTCGCCGACGCGAGCGGTCTCGCGTCCGCCCGCGCCACCGGCGCCGAGGTGCTGGGCGCGCTGAAGAAGGACCTGGCGGCGGCCGCGGGGCTGTAGCCGGACGGCGGAGGGCCGGTACGGGTTTCCCGTACCGGCCCTCCGCCGTGTCGCCGCCCGCGTCAGCCGAAGCGGCCGTTGACGTAGTCCGCGGTGCGCGGGTCGGCCGGGGCGTCGAACATCGTCTCCGTGGGGCCGTGCTCGACGATGACGCCGGGGGTGCCCTGCTCCGCGAGGAAGAAGGCGCAGGAGTCGGAGACCCGGGCGGCCTGCTGCATGTTGTGGGTGACGATCACGATCGTCACCTCGGACTTGAGCTCGGCGATGGTCTCCTCGACCCGCCGGGTGGAGGTCGGGTCGAGGGCCGAGCAGGGCTCGTCCATGAGGAGCACCCGGGGGCGGACGGCGAGCGCGCGGGCGATGCAGAGGCGCTGCTGCTGGCCGCCGGAGAGGGCCCCGCCGGGCTGCCGGAGCCGGTCCCTGACCTCGTTCCAGAGGCCGGCCCGGGTCAGGCACTCCTCCACGAGCGCGTCCTTCTCGTCGCGGCCCGCGCGGACGCCGCCGAGCTTGAGGCCGGCGAGGACGTTCTCGTACAGGGACATCGCGGGGAACGGGTTGGGCTTCTGGAAGACCATGCCGATCTCGCGGCGGGCGTGGGTGATGCGGCGGCCCCGGTCGTAGATGTCGGCGCCGTCGAGGAGGACCCGGCCCGACAGGGCGGCGGAGCCGATGAGTTCGTGCATCCGGTTGAGGATGCGCAGGAAGGTGGACTTGCCGCAGCCGGAGGGGCCGATGAGGGCGGTCACCTCGCGGGCGGGCATGGCGAGCGAGACCCGGTCGAGGACCTTGCGGTCGCCGAACCAGGCGGAGACGGCCGCGGCTTCGAGCGCGCCCGCCCGGGTCGGCGGGACGGATCCGGCGGACGGCGGGACGACGGTGTCGGCGAAGTCGGTCACATCGGTCACATCGGTCACTGTTTCATCAACTCCGCGGTGTTCAGAGGAGGTTGGGGAGGAGGCGGGTCAGCTCGCCGGAGACCAGGACGCCGAGTGCGATGAGCACCGGGGTGGCGGCGGTCCAGGCCTGGCGGGAGCCCCAGCGGCGGCGGGCGGCGACGGTGAGGACGGCGGCGAGGAACAGGGCCTGGGCGCCGAGGAAGATCTTCGGCCAGGCGGCCGGGTCGCCGGCGAGCGACTTCTCGGCGTCGGTGATCCAGCCGGGCCGCAGCGGGCGCGGCGGGCTGGGCTGGACGTCGGAGACCAGCTTCGCGTCGACGAAGAGGTGGTTCTCCGGGGTGTACGCGGCTCCGTCGGCGGTCACCAGGGTGAGCCGGCCCTCCCCGGCACCGGGCGCGGGACGGGTCGGGTCGCCGGGCCGCCGCACGCCCACCACCTCGTACACGGCCTCGCCCTGGCCGGTGGTCACCTCGACCCGGGCGCCGGACGGCAGCCGGTGCAGGTCGTTGAAGGGGCTGCCGTAGCCCCACTGGCGGCCCATGAGGACCGCCGTCCCGGCCTGGCCGGGCAGCGGGGTGTCGCGGCGGTGTCCCGGTCCCGACATGAGGACCTCCGAGGTGGTGCCCTCGGCGACGACCTCGCGCAGCCCGAGGACCGGGATGCGGAGCAGGGCCACGGGGTCGCCGGGGGCGACCGGCTTGCCGTCGTAGGTCGTCTGCCCCACCGGGGCGGTGCCGAGGGCGAGTTGCTCGCGGAGTTCGTCGTACGCGGTGGCCTGGTCGCGGGCGTGCTGGAGGTGGCCGACGACGGTGAGGTTGGCGGCGAAGCCGATGAGCAGCGCGGCGAGCACGCACAGCGCCGCCCCGGCCAGGGCGAGCCCGGCACGGGGGGCGGCGGGAGCCGGTGCGGTGGTCACGGCCGGGCGACCGCCGTGCGGCGGCGGACCGTGATGACGGCGGCGGCGCCGAGCAGGCAGAGCGAGAGCGCCCCGAACGCGGCGGAGGTGGCGGAGGCGGCGCCGGTGGCGGCGAGGGTGCCGCCGGAACCGCCCTGCGGGGAGGCGCCGGTGGAGCCGGAGCCGGTCGACCCGCTGTCACCGGCGCCGGAGGAGCCGGACAGGTCGCCGGTGGTGCCGGTGGTGCCGCCGGACGCGGAGCCGGAGCCGGAATCGGACCCTGACTCCGTGGGCGTGGGGGTGGCACCGGTGCCGGGCGTGTCCGTGGGGGTGGGCTCGTCGGTCGGCCCGTCGGTGGGCCCGTCCGTCGGCTCGTCGGTCGGTCCGTCCGTCGGCGTGCCGGTGGGGGTCGGCGTGCCGGTGGGCGTCGGGGTCCCGGTGGGGGTCGGGGTGTCCGTGGGGCTCGGGGTGACGGCGGGGCCCGCCATGAACGTCTCCAGGACCTGGCTGGGCGTGTAAGCGGCCGGGTCGGCGGGGGTGTACCGCGCGAGGACGGGGAAGGAGGCGTTGACCGTGTCGTGCATGGTGGCGGTGACCTCCGCCTTGCCGTCCACGAGGTCCTCGGTGCCGAGCTCCTTGATCTCGCCGGTCGCCTCGTCGAGGGTGAGGAAGGTGACGGTGCCCGCCGCGGCGGCCGGTTCGATCTCGGCCCGGATCGGGAAGGCGCGGCTCACGGGCGGGGTGGCGCTGTCGGAGCCGACCTTCAGGTTGGTCGCCTGCTGGCCGATGGAGGACCAGTTCTCCCCCGTGACCTCGATCATCCGGGAGAAGTACGCGGCCCGCGCCTCGGAGTCCGCCGTCTCGCAGGAGAGCCGCAGCTCGTACCGGCCGTCCAGGGGCCCGGAGGGCACGAGCTCGCGCAGCCGGTCCTGGAGGGTGGCGTGGCCGGCGCCGGAGCCGGTGAGCGGGCCGGATATCGGGGTGGTGCCGAGCGGCCCGCCGGGGGCGACCTCGGCGATCGGCGCGGTGAGCGTCGGGTCGCCGGGATCGACCAGGGCCAGGACGCCCTTCACGTACGGCTTGTCGGCCTCGGCGGGCGTGGGGCAGGGCCCGTCGGCGGTGACGGAGGTCAGGCCGGCCGCGAGGGTGCCGGTGGCGGGGTCCGCCGTGAAGCCGCCGTGCCGGGTGACGGCGGAGGCGGGCGTGGACAGGCCCAGGACGAGGGCGAGGGCCCCGCAGAGGAGGGCGAGGGCCGTGAGCAGTGCCACGGGTGATCTGAGGGGCGTGACCTGGTGCATGGGACGGATGTCCTCCGGGGCGGATGGTGGCCGGCGACGCGGACGCGGCACGGGAGGTCGCGGGCGGTGGGCGGGGGTACGCCGTGGGGCCGGGCACCCTGGGGTGCCCGGCCGGCGCGCGGTCAGGGGAGCGTGGTGGTCAGCGCTCGCCCTTGAGGGTCGTGGTGCCGCAGTTGGCGCCGAGGGTGCCGAAGCCGTAGTTGGCGATCGTCGTGCCGGCGGCGCAGACCTTGGAGGTCGAGCCGACGAAGGTGGAGGCGATCGTGGCGTTCGTCAGCTTCGCGGTCGGGACGACGTTGTAGACGTCACGCGTGAAGGGGAAGGAGAGGTTGAGCGTCTTGTCGGCGTTGCGCGGGGCGATGGTGGCGACGGAACCGAGCACGGCGGCGCCGCGGCGGTCGGCGACGACGGCCTTCTCCTGCGCCGTGTACGGGGCGACCGAGTACGGGGCGATGTCGCCGGCGGTGTCGAGGACGGTGCCGTCGTTCTCCTGGACGCCCTGGGTGACGCAGGCGCCCGGGGTGGTCACGCCGATGGAGGAGAGGAAGAACTGGCGGGTGCCGGAGTTGGCCTGCGGCAGGATCGGGGTGAGGGCCACACCGTTGAGGGAGGTGGTGGTGCACTCGTAGATCGCCTTGAGCTGCGCGGCCGTCAGGTCGGACGGCAGGGCGCTGTCGGAGCGCTTGGCCCAGGACACCGCGTCCTTGGCGAAGGGGATCCAGGTGAGGTCCGTGGTGCTGCTGTCGGCCGGGCCGCGCGAGGAGCGGGCGAAGTCGAGGCAGCCGGAGTTGGTGTCCACGGCGTTGCGGAGCGCGTCGATGCCGGCCGAGGAGCCGTTCGGGCGGTTGATCACGCAGCCGGTGGCCTTGGTCTTGATGGTGGCCGTGCCCGTGGCGTTCCAGGAGGCGATGATCTTCTGGCCGAAGGCGTTGACGACGACGTCGCCGAGGCCGTTCATGACGTCCTGGGTCGTGTCCGAGCCGGCACCGGCCAGGGTGCGGTACTGGGTGACCGGGTTGGGGTCGGCCTGGGCCGCCGGGGCGAAGGCGGCACCGAGACCGAGGGCGGCCACACCGAGGGCGGCACCGAGACGAGCGCGGGACTTGACGTTCACTTCTGATCTCCTCCGTGAAAACGGATGTCATGGAATGGACGCACAAGCAGAATCCGGATTCTCAATTCCCGGCCGGTCCGTCGACCGGCCGGGAACAACAATTCCGCACGGGCGGATCCGGGAACCACCACGTTCAGTCGCTCTTTAGGTGACGAATTCCTGTCCTAGGTGAATCCGAGGGCGTCGGGCGGCGGCCGGTGAATCCCAGGAGTGCGGGTCCGGCGAGGCCGGCCGCGCCGCCGACGAGGAGGACCGCCAGAAGGACCCAGCGGACGGCGCCGAGGAGCTGGGACGGGGTGCTGCCGGTGCCGGCGAGCTTCTCCGGCGGGGCTCCCCCGGAGCCGTTCCCGGCCCCGCCGGACGCCGGCGGCGCCGAGGACGGCGGGGCGGAGGCGTCCGTACCCGCCGTCGCGTCCCCGGCCGTACCGCCGCTCGCGCCGCCGCCCGGTCCGGTGCCGTCGCCCGGGCCCGGGGAGCCCGCGGCCCCGCCCGGTCCGGACGCGGAGCCCGTCCCCCCGCCGGACGAGGTGCCGGAGCCGGTGCCCGTCCCGCCGTCGGAGCCGGAACCCGAGGCGGAGCCGGCGGACGTGCCTCCGGCCGTGTCGCCGGGTCCGGCCGGCGCCCCGCGCTCCAGGCGGTCGGCGGCCGCGACGGCCTGGAGCCTCAGCTTCCGGGGCAGCGGGGCGTAGCCGGGCGGCAGCTGGCCGGGGGCGGTGCCCTGGCGCTGTCCGGCGTCGGCCGCGTACCGGATGACCCGGGCGTAGTCCTTGCGGGCGTCGGCGGGGAGGCTGGTGGAGGCGGCGGCGTAGCCGACCACGGTCAGCGGGTAGGCGCCCTTCCCGGCCCGCGCCGGGTCGGGGGCGAGGACGCCGCCGACGGAGGAGTCCTCGAACTGCTCGACGGCCTGGATCATGGAGCCGGTGGCGGGCAGGACGAAGGCGCCGTCGGCGTTGGCCAGGGCGGCGGTCTGCAGCTGGTAGCGGGAGGCGGAGGCGCTGTCGGTGATGCCGTAGGCGCGCCGGGAGCCGACCAGGACGTCGGCGGAGACGAGGCGCAGGGCGTTGCTGACCGAGTCGCGGGAGACGTTGTCCTTGGCCCCGTTGGTGCCGCGCCGGATCCAGCGCGCGGCGTCGTGCATGTCGTTCGCGTACGGGGAGCGCTCGACGATGCCGTAGCTGATGGCCTCCTCGCCCTCCACGAGCCGGAGCTCGGTGAGGGTGGGGTCCGCCTTGGGGAACTCGTCGCTGCTGCGGGAGGCGAGCCCCAGCTCCTTGAAGTAGGGGTTGATCCTCATGCCCCAGGGATCCGGCTTTCCTTCGAGGAAGGCACGTGCGTCGGCATTGCTCCGCAGATAATCCCAGACGACCTTCGTGGTGTCCGAGCGTTCGACGGAAAGGAGGATTCCGCCGGGGTAGACCTGCGGCGGCTGCGGGACCTCCTCGAATTTCGGATTGAGCTTGAGGAATTCCGGGTCCCTGACGATGGACTGCGGATTGTCCTTCAGGTGCTCCGGTGCGGGCGCCTTGTCGGTGAGCATCCGGACGTCGTACGGGTACGAGGCGGTGAGCAGCTTCGCGAGGAGGCGCTGGTTCAGCCGGATCTCCTTGACGAGCCCCATCGCGTTGGCCTCCCAGTAGAAGCCGACGGTGAGCGCGTTGACGGCCACGGGGGCGTGGACGAAGCCCGATTTCTCCCCGTCCGCGACCGGTTCGACGGTGAAGGCGAGCCCCGGGGAGGTGGACGTCGGGGCGAGCAGGCTGCTGCGGGCCAGTTCCTCGCCCCGCTGGGAGAAGGTGAAGCGGCTCGTGCCGGTGGCGCACAGGGACGCCTGCCAGGAGGTGACGGCGTCGGTGACCAGCTCGGAGCCGGTCATCCGGCGTTCGGCCTTGTCGGCCGGGCAGGCGTCGCCGACGGGCAGGAAGTCGAGCGGGAAGACGATCCGCTGGTCCCAGTTGGCGGTGGAGAGCGGTGAGGTGACCGGGAAGCCCCGGGTCCCGTTCGGGTCGTGGGAACCGCGCGGCACCACGACGAGCCAGCACTTCCGGCCGCGCGGCTCGGCGCCCGTGCCGAGCGGGTCGCCGCAGCCGAGGTGCGGGGCCTCCCGGGTGGACTGGAGGTTGAAGCCCGCCTCGCCGGTGCCGTCGGGCTGGGTGACGGCGAAGAACTCCTCGTTGGTGTCGCTGGGGCTGTAGTAGGTCCAGTCGGTGATCTTCGTCGTCGGCGGGCCCGAGACGGGCGTGAAGGGGACGAACGGGTCCGCCATCTGCCCGGGGTACTCGGGGCTCGGGACGAGTTCGTCGTACTCCGTCTCCCGGGGGTCGCTGCCGACCGGGATCAGCCGCTGCGCGACGAAGCTGCCGAAGCCGCCGTTGCCGGTGGCGCCGGCCCCGAACTGGCACTGCTCGCGCCGGGGTCCGGCCGGGTCGTCGCCCCAGCACTGCATGAGCTGGAGGTAGTCGGTCCGGTTGGAGTTCGTCGGCTTCCCGCCCTTCCAGCTGACCCGCACTCCCTGCCCGCGCAGGTTCCTGGTCTGGTGGACGGTCACCTCCAGGGCGGAGAAGTCGTCGTACGGGCCCGCCGTGCCGCGCTTCGTCATCGCCGAGCTCTCCGGCTCGGCGGCGACCGCGGCGGTGTCCCGGGGCAGCGGGAGGAGGGCGAGGACGACGGCGGCGAGGAGGGCTCCGAGGCCGCCGGCGCGGGCGCGGTTCCGCCTCATCGGAGGCCTCCCCGGCGGTCGGCGCGGTGGGTCATGAGCCGGCCGACGAGCGGCGGGGCGATGACCGTGGCGAGGAGCAGGAAGGCCGAGAGGACCATCAGGAGGCCCCGCAGGCCGGCGCCCGAGTCGGCGGCGAGGGTGACGGGGGTGCCGACGACGGTGGTCCCGCCGCCGAGGCCGCCCGCGTCGGTGCCGGCGCCGCCCGCGCCGCCGTCGGCGATGATCTCGCCGGTGTCGGGGTCGACGGCGGCGCCGCCGGTGCCCGTGGCGCCGGTGCCGGAACCGGCCCCGGAGCCGGAGCCGGAGGCCGCACCCGCGCCGGCCGTGGACCCGCCGGTGCCCGAGGTGCCGGTCGCGCCGGTGGACCCCGTACCCGTGCCCGTGCCGCCGCCGTTCGCGCCGCCGCCCGGACCCGAGCCCGTACCGCCGACCGAACCGCCGCCGGAGCCGGAGCCGTTGGCGCCGCCCGAGGCGGAACCGCCGGTGGCCGAACCGCCGGTGGCGCCGCCGGACGACGATCCGCCGGAGGAGGAGCCGCCGCCGACGTGGGTCGGGACGCCCCGGGCCCCGCCGGTGCCGTCCGCGCACTGCTGCGCGCCCTGCTTGTCGCAGGCCTTCGGCCTGGGGGCGTTCTTGGCCAGGGTGTTGGAGCCGTCGGCGGAGAAGGTGGGGTTGCGGCAGGTGGAGAGGTCCACGGCGCCGGTCGGGGCGCCGGGGATGCGGCGGACCTGGTCGAAGCCGGCCTGGACGAGGTTCTTCGGGAGCGGCGAGTAGCCCAGCTCCTCGGCCTGCTGCTGGCCCTCGCAGAGGAAGTAGCGGGCGAAGGTGCCGAGCGAGCGGCCCTTGTCGGCGGTGTGCGGGGCGGTCTGCGAGGTGGGCACGACCATGTAGCTGTAACTGGACAGCGGATAGGCGCGGTTGTCGCCGGAGCGGTACACGCCGTCGAGGATCTGGGTGAGGTGGTCCGGGGAGGAGCGGTCGGTGTTGATGCGGGCCTGGAGGAGGGCGACGGCGACGGCCTGGGCGGTCGGCTCGACGTAGTGGCCGGAGCGGTTGAGGACCTTGGCGACCGGGAAGTGCGCGTTGACGGCGTACGAGTACTCGACGTAGGTGATCGCGCCCTCGCCCTGCGGCTGGCGGACGTGCGCGGAGACGCCGAGGGAGCCGGACTTGGCGACCGTCGTCGTGCCGGGCACGACGGGGAAGTAGGAGGTCATCCCGCAGGGGGTGGAGCGGCCGGCGCGGCGGCAGTGGTCGTTCCAGACCGAGCCGTGCTCCTTGGCCAGCCAGGTCGTGAACTGGGCGGTGGTGCCCGAGCCGTCGGAGCGGACGACCGGCACGATCCGGCGGGCGGGGAGGACCAGGCCGGGGTTGTCGGCCTTGATCTCCGGGGCGTTCCACATGGTCAGCTGCCCGGTGAAGATCTTCGCGAGGACGGGGCCGGAGAGGCGCAGGTTGGTGACCTGGCGGCCGCCGATGCGGAGGTTGTACATGAAGGCGGTGCCGCCGGCGACGATCGGCATGTAGGCGTAGCCGCGGCTCGGCGGGACGTCGGTGGCGCCGCCGTCGGTGAGCCCGTAGGGGATCTCGGAGACGGCGAAGTCGACGGTGCCGTTCTTGAACTGCTCGCGGCCCTGGGAGGAGCCGTTGGCGTTGAAGTTGACGGTGAGTCCGGCGTTGGCGCCGATGTTGCGGCGCCACTGCTCGACGGCGTTGGAGCTCCAGGTGGAGCCGGATCCGGTGATCTTGGTGTAGCCGGCGGCCTGGGCGGCGGGCGGGCCCGCGAGGAGGGCGAGCAGCGCGCAGAGCACGGTGCCCAGGCCCAGGAGGGTGCGGGTGAGCGGGACGGGCGATCTCACGACGTGCTCCTCGGAGGTACGGGCGGGGAAGGTGCGAGGGGGGCGCGGGCGAACCGGGCCGCGTCCTGGCGGGAGGCCGCCGCCCGCCGCCGCTCCTGGCGTTTCGTCAGCTGCCCGGGTCCGCGCCCGCCGGCGATCCGGGCGAGCACGAAGAGCAGCAGGACGAGGAGCATCAGCACGGCGGCGGTGCCGAAGCCGCGGGCGATCATGTTCGGTTCGGGCGACTTGACCAGTTCGAAGGTGGCGAGCGGCAGGGAGACCTGGGCGCCGGAGGTCGGCAGCGCGTTGAGCTCGGCGGTGAAGCCGGCCGTGAGCAGCACCGGGGAGGTCTCGCCCACCCCGCGCGCGGTGCCGAGGATGACGGCGGTGGTGAGCCCGGAACGGGCGGTGGGGAGCACGACGTGCCGGACGGTGCGCCAGCGGGAGGCGCCCATGGCGTACGAGGCCTCGCGCAGCGTGCCGGGGACGAGCCGGATGACGACGTCGGAGGCGCGGATGACGATCGGCAGCATCATCACGGCGAGGGCGAGGGCGGCGGCGAACCCGGAGCGCTCCATGCCGAGCGCCAGGATGACGGTCGCGTAGACGAAGAGTCCCGCGACGATCGACGGCAGGGCGGTCATCGCCTCGACGATCGTGCGGACCAGCCGGGCGAACGCGCCGGGGACCTCGTTGAGGAAGACGGCGCAGACGATGCCGGCGGGGACGGTGAGGACGAGCGCGATGCCGACCTGTTCGAGGGTGCCGACGACGGCGTGCAGGACGCCGCCGACGTCGAGGGGTTCGAGCGGCCCGGCGAGGCTCATGTCCTCGGTGAAGAAGTTGAGGTGGGCGAGGGCCTCGCGGCCCTCCCAGAGGGTGAAGGCGACGACGAAGACGAGGACGGCGAGGAGGACGAGCCCGAGGGTGCGGACGACCACGCCGGCGACCCGGTCGCGGACGGTGGGCCCGTCCTCGTCGAAGGAGACGAGCAGGGCGTAGAGGCCGAGGAAGAGGGCGTACGCGACGAGGACGAAGCCGACGGTGCCGCTGAAGGGCAGCAGCCGGGCGAAGAGCAGCCAGGCGAGGGCGAGCGCGGCGGCGCCCGCGCCGAGGACGGCGTACACGTCGGTGGCGCGCGTGCCGCCCGTGGCGCGGCGCCGTTCGGATCCCGGCGGCGGGTCCTCCTTGGCGGCCGGCCGCACGGTCGGCCGCTCCGGGGCGATGGTCATGGGGTTCCCCTGTTACGCGTCGCTGGAGGCGCCGGAGCGGCTGCGGGCGACGATGGACGAGGCGGCGAAGTTGACGATCAGGGTCATGACGAAGAGCGCGAAGCCGGCCGCCATCAGGGCGGACATGCCGAAGGCGGTGGCCTCGCCGTAGCGCAGGGCGATGAGCGAGGAGACCGAGCTGGTGCCGGTCTGCAGGACGTGCCACTGGATCGTGAAGACCTGCGAGATGACCATGTAGACGGCGATGGTCTCGCCGAGGGCGCGGCCGAGGCCGAGCATGGTGCCGCCGATCATGCCGCCCTTGCCGAAGGGCAGGACGACGGCGCGGATCATGCCCCAGCGGGTGGCGCCGAGCGCGTAGGCGCCCTCGCGTTCGCCGGCGGGGGCCTGGGAGAAGACCTCGCGCATGATCGAGCAGATGATCGGCGCCACCATCATCGCGACGACGAGGCCGGCGACGAAGGTGGAGGAGGTGTAGACGGTGGGCGGGGCGAGCGGGTCGTCGGGGTCGGCGCCGTCGACGCGCAGGAAGGGGATCCAGCCGAGGTAGGCGGAGATCCAGCGGGCGATCGGCAGGATCGATTCCTCCAGCCAGAACACGCCCCACAGGCCGTAGACGACCGAGGGCACGGCGGCCATCAGGTCGACGGTGGAGATCAGGGTGCGGCGCAGCCGGGGCGGGGCGTACTCGGAGATGTAGAGCGCGGCGCCGGTGGCGAGCGGCACGGCGACGGCGATCGCGACGAGGGCGATGAGGACGGTGCCGAGGAGCACGGCGGCGATGCCGAACCGTCCGGCGTCCGGCTCCCAGTTCTCGGTGGTGAGGAAGGAGCCGCCGGCCCGGTCGAGGGCCTGCCAGGCGCGGTGCAGCAGGAAGCCGCCGACGAGGAGCATCACGGCGAGGACGAGACCGCCGCCGGCGCGGGCGACGCCGCGGAAGACGCGGTCGGCGGGGCCGGGGTCGGCGTACAGCCGCCGCGGCGTGTCGTGCGGGGCCCCGTGCCGCGGGCCGGCGGCGCCGGGAAGCACGGTCGGATCATTCGGATCGGTCGTCGCGGTCGTCACGTCCCTGACGTAAGTCCCGCCTGGTTGACATGCGCGCCACGAGACGTGAACGAGGGACTCCTGCGAGGCAACTTCCGTTCACCATAAGGCAGTTGATGTCCACTGCGTCGCCTCGGCGGTCAGCAGCGCGCGGAAGCGGGCGTAGGCGGCACGACAGGTGGAGTGGCGCTCGTACGCCCTCCCGGAGTAGGCCACGGGGTGTCCGTCGGCGTCCCTCAGCAGCCACACCCAGCCGTTGCCGGTGGCGGTGTGCTGCACCCCGCCGCCCATGGCCGCGTGCCCTTCGCAGAGCGCCGCGAACGCCGCCCGGCAGGCGGCGTGGTCGGCGAAGCACTGCCCCGACCGCGCCACCACCCGCCCGTTCTGCGCGACCAGCCGCCAGCCGTATCGTCCGTCGGCTCTGACGTCCACCAGACAGCGCGTCCCGGACACACCGGTGCCCTTGGCCATTGCCCCCACCCCCACAGTCTCGGCACAGGCAATCTAGGGACACGGCCGGGATCGTTGGGGGCTAAACCAACGGCCGGGGGCATGCTTCACCCCGCCGTTGCCCCTAGGACACCGGCGGGGTGAGGGAGGACGCGGGCCGGGGCTCAGCCGGTCGCGCCGAGCACCACCAGGAGGACCAGGCCGACGACGGCCGGCGCCATGATCTCGTACGCCCACCGGACCGCCGGCGCGCCCTGCGCACCGTCCCGGCCCTGGTACCGCTCGGCCATCTCCCGCAGGTCGGCGACGTTCTGGTCGCCGACCGCGACGCGCGAGGCGGAGTCCCGGACGTCGGCGGTCACGGAGGTGCGCCCGTGGGGGTCGTCCTGGGAGGCGCGGGCGGCCTGGCGCGCCGCCTTCTTCCGCTGGCGCAGCGAGACGGGCATGGCCCACAGCTGGTACTTGGCGCCCTCGTGCGTGAACACCTCGCTGGAGTACCCGGCCCGGACGTCGGCGACGGCGGCCCAGGGCAGCACGATCGACCGGAACGGGTTGCGGATCCGGAGCCGGTCCTCGTTGGCGTGGACGGCGGGCCGGAGCGTGAAGGCGGTGATCAGCGGCACGGCGAGCAGCAGTCCGGCCAGCGCCAGCCAGGGCGCCCGCCCCTCGCCGCGCACCAGCGCGTCGCCCGCGAAGACGAGCGCCAGGGCGATCAGGAAGACGCCTCCCGCGATCCCGAAGGAGGAACGGTAGACGCGATCGGCGGAGGTCGGCTCGGGGTTCGACCCGGAGTTCGGCTCGGAGGGCGCGGGGCTCGTCATGCCGCCGATTCTGCCTCAGGAGGCGGCGCGGGGCGCTCCCCGGGGGCTCAGCCCCGCCGGACCTCGGCCAGGTCCGCGTACAGGATGATGTTGTCCGGCCGGTGGCCGTCGACGAGCTCGCCGCCGCAGGTGATCAGGCGCAGCTCGGGCCGGCGGGTGTTCCCGTACACCTTCTCCGTCGGGAAGGCGCCCTTGTCGACCTGCTCCAGCTCGCGGACCCGGAAGACCGCGACGGTGCCGTCGGCCCGGGTCACGGTGACCGGGTCGCCGACCCGGACCTTGGCGACGTCCTTCAGGACGGCGGGCCCGCGCTCGGTGTCGAAGTGCCCGATGAGGACGGCGGGGCCGGTCTCGCCGGGCGTGACGCCCTTCCCGTACCAGCCGATCCGCTCGGCCTGGGCGACCGACGGCACCTCGACGGTCCCGTCGGCGTTCAGCCCGAGCTCCAGGACGCCCCGCGCGTCCACCCCGGCCGCCGGCAGCTCGACCCGCACCGGCAGCGAACGGGCGAGCGGCTTCACGGGCGCGGCGGTGGCGGCGGGCGCCGGCGCGGCCGACTCCACGATCCGGGCGGGCGGGGTGACGGCGTCGGGCGCGCCCCCGGCCGAACAGCCGGCGAGGGCGGCCACGAGGAGGACGGCGGCGGTGACGGTACGACGGCGGCGCATGCGGGGCTCCGGGAGGACGGGGTGCGGCCGGCCGCCGCGTGGAGAGCGACGGCCGGCCGGGGGTGGGGTGGAGACGCTCCGAGCTCGGGTCAAGGGGCGGGGAGCGGGGTACGACGGGGCGGGTACGGGCCCGTGCGGGGTCAGCCGCGGTCGCCGGCGGTGCGGCGGCGCATCGCCAGGAAGCCGAGCCCGGCGGCGGTCAGCGCGGCGGCACCGGCGCCGGCGGCGACCAGCGTGCCGGACCCCTCCTCGGCGGCGAACTCGGCACCGGCCGCGACGCCGCCCCTCGGCACGACGGAGGTCTGGCCGCCCTGGGTCTGGGTGCCGTTCGAGGTGCCGTTCGAGGTGCCGTTGCCGTTCTCGTTGCCGTGGGCCTGCCCGGCCGGGGCCGGGCCCTCCACGGAGCAGCCCTTCGGGAGCGCGGGGAAGGAGTAGGTGCCGCCCTTGGCCTCGCCGCCCTCCAGCTTGGCGTACAGGGTCGGGGTGGCGGTGAAGGCGCCGTCGATCCGGGCGACGATGCCGGCGCTCGCGGGCAGCGAGGGGTGGGCGCGGTCGAGGACGCCGATGACCTTCTCGTCGCCGGCGGTGACGAGCTTCGCCTTCGGGCCCTTGGTGGTCATGGTCAGCTCGGCCATGGTGCCCGCGCCGATGGCGACGCCGAGGGTCTGCGGCAGGCAGTGGTCGACCTTGCCGGTCTCCATGTTGTAGGGCTGCGGGGCGGACTGCCGGGCCGCGCCGGGGACGTAGGCGGCGAAGTGCCCGGTGGCCTCCAGGACGACGACGGCCTTGCCGTAGAAGAGGATCTTGCGGCCGTGGTCGTAGGGGTAGGTGAAGCCGCTGCCCTTGCCCGTGGCCGGGTCGACGGTCTGGAGACCGGTGGCCGTGCCGTTGTAGCGGGCCTCCAGGATCGTGCCGTCGACGAGACGGTAGAAGCCGTACTTGAGGGGAGCGGTGGTGCCGGTCCAGTTGTAGGTGGTGCCGTCCGGGTTGAGGACGAAGTACTCGGTGCTGGGCTCCCAGTCGGCGACGGGACGGCCGACCGACTGGAGCTCGCCGACCTTGCGGCCGTCGAGGAAGAGCTCCGCGATGTGGTGCTGGTCCTTGAGCTTGTAGATCTTGGCGGTCCGGCCGCCGATCAGCTTCTCGGTGCGGACCAGCGTGGCGTGCTCCGCGCCCGCCTCGACGGCGGTGACCTTGCCCTCGGCGTCCAGGGTCACGGCGTACCCGGAGAAGATCCCGGTGTCGGTGGCGTCGTAGCCGCCGCCGGCCTTCAGCTCGCCCAGGACGGTGGTGCCGCGCAGGACGGTCGCGGTGAAGTACCGGTGCTGGGTGCCCTTGTCGTACACCTTCGCCGTCAGGCCCCCGTCGAGCTCCACGGTGCGGACCAGGACGTCGGCGTCGGGGGCGGCCTCGGCGGCCGGAGCCGTGGTGGCAGCAGCCGGCGCGGCGGTCTTCGCGGGAGCGGTCGCGGCGGTCTTCGCGGGAGCGGTCGCGGCGGCCTTCGCGGGAGCGGTCGCGGTCGCGGTGGCCGTCGGCGCCGGGGTCGTACCGGCGGCGAAGGCGCTGCCCGCCGCGAGGACCGGAGTGGCGGCGACGCCGGCGACGAGCGCGGCGGCGAGGGCGGTGCGGAGGGCGGTGCGCATAACGACTCCCGAGAAGATTCGGTGGCGGATGGAAGAGCCGCATGCCTGGCTGATGTCTCGATCGGGGAGGGCCGGTGAGTTCTCGCTGGCTGCTGATAAAGAATCTAAAGATCTCGTATGGGGGAGCGGTCCGCTCCGTGTCACAGGCATGTGACAGCCGCCCCCCGCCCCTGCGAACCGCTCCTGACCTCGCCTTTCACGGGACCGAACACGGAAAGGCCGGCCGTCACGGAAGACGTGACGGCCGGCCTGGGGTGGGGTGGGGCGGGGTGGAAACGCTCCGGGCTCGGGTCAAGGGGCGAGGAGCGGGATACGGCAGGGGTGCGACAGGGACGGGCCAGGGACGCGGGTCAGCCGCGGGCGGCGGCGGAGCGGCGGCGCAGCACCGTGAAACCGAGCCCGGCGGCGGCCAGCGAGGCGGCCCCGGCACCGGCCGCGACCAGCGCGCCGGAGCCCTCCTCGGCACCGGACTCGGCACCGGCCGCGACGCCGCCCTTCGGCACGACGGAGGTCTGACCGCCCTGCGCCGAGTTCGCGGGCGCGGAGGCGGAGGGGGCCGAGGGGGCGGGCGCGGCGGCCGCGTCGCAGTCCTTCGGCAGGGCGGGGAAGGCGTTGTAGCGGTAGGGCGTGTCGCCGCCCTGGGTGCGCTGACCGAGGCGCGGGGTGGCGGTGTCCGCGCCGTCGATGCGCAGGCCGTTGGCCCCGTCGACGGGGTGCGCGCGGTCGACCCGGGAGACCACCTCGTGCCGCGGGTCCTTGAGGACGGCCCAGGGGCCCTTCTCGGGGTCGTTGGTCATGACGAGGAGCCAGCCCGCCCCGTAGGAGGAACGGATCTCCTGGGTGATCGCGCACTTCCCGACGACGAACGGCCCCTCCAGGACCTCGGCCGCGGGAAGGGACGCCGGGACGGTCGCGGCGGGCGTCGGCACGAAGAGGGCGCCCAGGTACTCGGGCGCGGCGGGACGCCCGGACCGGAGGTCGTACGCGGCGAGGGTGCGGTCCGCCTCGACGACGAGGAGGACGGAGTCGAAGGCGTAGACGGAGTTGTTCGCGTACAGGTAGGAGAAGCCGTTGCCCTTGCCGGTGGCGGGGTCGATGGCCTGGATGCCGGGGCGGCCGTCCTGCGGGTGCCTGCCGAACTCCAGGACGGTGCCGTCGGCCAGCCGGTAGAAGCCGTGCGCGGCGCGGACCGTCCGGCCGCCGCTCCAGTGGTGGACCTCGCCCTCGTTGGTGAGGACGAAGATGCTGCCGTTGTCGTCGAGGGCGGCCGGGCGGTTGCCGGTCTCCAGGGAGCCGATGCCCGTGGTCAAGCCGGAGATCTCGGCGCGGTGCCAGACGGCGCCGAGCTTGTAGACCTTGACGGAGGTGCCGTCCGGAAAGCGGTCGGTGCGGACGTAGGTGCCGCGGGGCGTCTCGGCGGGCGCGGACGACGAGGTGGGCTCGGCGGAGGCGGCCGGCTTCGCCGGGGCGGTGGTGGCAGCGGCAGCGGGCTTCTCGGCGGCCTTCGCGGCGGCCTTCGCGGGCGCGGCGACGGGCGCCGTGGCGCTCGCGGTCGCCGTCGGGGCCGGGGTGGTCCCGGCGGCGAAGGCGCTGCCGGCGGTGAGGACCGGGGTGGCGGCGACGCCGGCGACGAGCGCGGCGGCGAGGGCGGTGCGGAGGGCGGTGCGCATAACGACTCCCGAGAAGATTCGGTGGTGGGTGGAAGAGCCGCATGCCTGGCTGATGTCTCGATCGGGAAGGGCCGGTGAGTTCTCGCTGGCTGCTGTGGAAAAAACTAAAGATCTTGTATGGAGAATCGATCCGCCGCGCGTCACAGGCATGTGACAGCCGTCACGGCCGCACCGGCCCTCTGCGGCGGGAGCCGCGACGAGACACACGACACCCCGCCTCGGACACCCTCCCCTGTACAGGTCGCTACGCGCGTAGATATGCTCGACTGGTGACCATGCCCACCACTGCATCCGCAGCAGCAGCTTTCGCCGACGTGACCGCGTCCGAGAGCACGCTGCGCCGCTTCCTCCACGGGCTGCCCGGCGTCGACGCCGTGGGCCTGGAGGCGCGCGCCGCGTCCCTCGGCACCCGCTCGATCAAGACCACGTCCAAGGCGTACGCCATCGACCTGGCCATCTCCATGATCGACCTGACGACGCTCGAAGGCGCGGACACCCCGGGCAAGGTCCGGGCCCTCGCCGCCAAGGCCGTCCGCCCCGATCCGACCGACCGCACGACCCCGACGACCGCCGCCGTCTGCGTCTACCCCGACATGGTGGCCACGGCCAAGGCCGCCCTCGCGGGCTCGGACGTCAAGGTCGCCTCGGTCGCCACCGCCTTCCCGGCCGGCCGGGCCGCCCTCCCCGTGAAGCTGGCCGACACCGCCGACGCGATCGCCGCGGGCGCGGACGAGATCGACATGGTCATCGACCGGGGCGCCTTCCTCGCCGGCCGCTACCTGGAGGTCTTCGAGCAGATCGCCGCGATCAGGGCCGAGTGCGGCGACCGCGCCCGGCTCAAGGTGATCTTCGAGACCGGCGAGCTGTCCACGTACGACAACATCCGCCGCGCCTCCTGGCTCGGCATGATGGCCGGCGCCGACTTCATCAAGACCTCGACCGGCAAGGTCGCGGTCAACGCCACCCCGGCGAACACCCTGCTCATGCTGGAGGCGGTGCGCGACTTCCGCGCCCAGACCGGCGTGCAGATCGGCGTGAAGCCGGCCGGCGGCATCCGCAACACCAAGGAGGCCATCAAGTTCCTGGTGCTGGTCAACGAGACCGTCGGCGCGGACTGGCTGGACAACCACTGGTTCCGCTTCGGCGCCTCCAGCCTGCTCAACGACCTGCTGATGCAGCGCCAGAAGATGGCCACCGGCCACTACTCCGGCCCCGATTACGTGACGGTGGACTGATCGACATGACCTCCCCCTTCGAGTACGCCCCCGCGCCCGAGTCGCGCGCGGTCGTCGACATCGCCCCGAGCTACGGCCTGTTCATCGACGGCGAGTTCACCGACGCGGCCGACGGCAAGGTCTTCAAGACCGTCTCCCCCTCCACCGAGGAGGTCCTCTCCGAGATCGCCCAGGCGGGCGAGGCGGACGTGGACCGCGCGGTGAAGGCCGCCCGCAAGGCCTTCGAGAAGTGGTCGGCGCTGCCCGGCGCCGAGCGCGCCAAGTACCTCTTCCGGATCGCCCGGATCATCCAGGAGCGCAGCCGCGAGCTGGCCGTCCTGGAGACCCTGGACAACGGCAAGCCGATCAAGGAGACCCGCGACGCGGACCTCCCGCTGGTCGCCGCGCACTTCTTCTACTACGCGGGCTGGGCCGACAAGCTCGACCACGCCGGCTACGGCCCCGCGCCGAAGCCGCTGGGCGTGGCCGGCCAGGTCATCCCGTGGAACTTCCCGCTGCTGATGCTGGCGTGGAAGATCGCCCCGGCGCTGGCGACCGGCAACACGGTCGTCCTGAAGCCGGCCGAGACGACCCCGCTCTCCGCCCTGTTCTTCGCGGACATCTGCCGCCAGGCGGGCCTGCCGAAGGGCGTCGTCAACATCCTCCCCGGGTACGGCGACACCGGCGCCGCCCTGGTCGCGCACCCGGACGTGAACAAGGTCGCCTTCACCGGCTCGACCGCCGTCGGCAAGCTGATCGCCCGCACGGTCGCCGGCACCGACAAGAAGGTCACCCTGGAGCTGGGCGGCAAGGGCGCCAACATCGTCTTCGACGACGCCCCCATCGACCAGGCCGTCGAGGGCATCGTCAACGGCATCTTCTTCAACCAGGGCCAGGTCTGCTGCGCGGGCTCCCGCCTCCTGGTCCAGGAGTCGATCCAGGACGAGCTCCTGGACAGCCTCAAGCGGCGTCTGTCGACGCTCCGCCTCGGCGACCCGCTCGACAAGAACACCGACATCGGCGCCATCAACTCCGAGGAGCAGCTGGCCCGCATCACCTCCCTCGTGGAGCAGGGCGAGGCGGAGGGCGCCGAGCGCTGGACCGCCGCCTGCGACATCCCGGAGTCCGGCTACTGGTTCGCCCCGACGCTCTTCACGAACGTCACCCAGGCGCACACCATCGCCCGCGACGAGGTCTTCGGCCCGGTCCTCTCCGTCCTCACCTTCCGCACCCCGGACGAGGCCGTCGCCAAGGCCAACAACAGCCAGTACGGCCTCTCCGCCGGCATCTGGACGGAGAAGGGCTCCCGCATCCTCGCGGTCGCGAACAAGCTCCGCGCCGGCGTCGTCTGGGCCAACACGTTCAACAAGTTCGACCCGACCTCGCCCTTCGGCGGCTACAAGGAGTCGGGCTTCGGCCGCGAGGGCGGCCGTCACGGTCTGGAGGCCTACCTCGATGTCCGATAAGACCGAGCAGAGCCGTCTGGGCGTCTTCAAGACCTACAAGCTGTACGTCGGGGGCAAGTTCCCCCGCTCCGAGAGCGGCCGGGTGTACGAGGTGACCGACTCCAAGGGCAACTGGCTGGCGAACGCCCCGCTCTCCTCCCGCAAGGACGCCCGTGACGCGGTCGTCGCCGCCCGCAAGGCGCAGGGCGGCTGGGCCGGCGCGACCGCGTACCTGCGCGGCCAGATCCTCTACCGCGTCGCCGAGATGCTGGAGGGCCGCCGGGACCAGTTCGTCCGCGAGGTCGCCGAGGCCGAGGGCCTGTCGAAGTCGAAGGCGGCGGCCCAGGTGGACGCGGCCATCGACCGCTGGGTCTGGTACGCGGGCTGGACCGACAAGATCGCCCAGGTCGTCGGCGGCGCCAACCCCGTCGCGGGCCCGTTCTTCAACCTCTCCACCCCGGAGCCGACCGGCGTCGTCACCGTGCTCGCCCCCCAGGAGTCGTCCTTCCTGGGTCTGGTCTCGGTGATCGCCCCGGTCATCGCGACCGGCAACACCGCCGTCGTCATCGCCTCGGAGAAGGCCCCGCTCCCCGCCCTCTCCCTGGGCGAGGTCCTGGCCACCTCCGACCTCCCCGGCGGCGTGGTCAACATCCTCTCCGGCAAGGCCTCCGAGATGGGCCCGCACCTCGCGGCCCACCTGGACGTCAACGCGATCGACCTGACGGGCGCGGACGCCGACCTGGCCCGCGACCTGGAGATCGCGGCGGCGGAGAACCTGAAGCGCGTCCTGCGCCCCCGCACCGAGGACTTCGCCGAGTCCCCCGGCACGGACCGCATGACCGCGTTCCTGGAGACGAAGACCGTCTGGCACCCCACGGGCTCCCTGGGCGCGAGCGGCTCCTCGTACTAGACGGGGTACGGCACGGCCCCCGGGCAGCAGCACTGCCCGGGGGCCGTCCGGCATGCCCGCGCTACGGCAGCAGCTTCTGCGTCAGCGGGCCGGCGACCGGCAGGTCCGCGACCGCGCCGCCCTGGGTGACGTGGTCGGTGACCAGGTTGGTGCCGACCGGCTTGAAGTCGGCGACCTGGGTGCCGATGCCGTTGGCGAGCGGGTCGACGCCGGTGTTGGCCAGCGGGTCCAGCTGGAGCCGGGTCAGCGGGCCGATCCCGTGGGTGACGCCGGTCAGCGCGCCCGCGCCGGCCGCGCCGGCGTCCGTGCGGGTCAGCGAGTCCACCGGCAGCGGCACGGCGGGGACCGGCGCGGCCTGGGCGGCGGCGGCCGCCCCGAACACGGCGGCGCCGGCCGCGGTGACGCCGAGGCCTGCCTTGAACAGGAGACCGCGACGGGGGTCCTTCGGCTCTGCGTGACGCGCCATGAGGGTCCTTCCAGGGGGTGAGCGGGCGGCCACCGACAGTAGTGGAGGTGTGATGCTCGATACCAACGGCCCTCCTCGGTGGTCCCCTGGACGGGGTAATGCCTCACACTGGTGTTCCGTGAGTTCCCTACCGATCCCGACCCGGGTCGTCCTGCTCGCGGGCCCCTCCGGCTCCGGCAAGTCGTCCCTCGCCGCCGTCACCGGCCTCCCGGTCCTGCGCCTCGACGACTTCTACAAGGAAGCCGGCGACCCGTCGCTCCCGCTCGTCGAAGGCAGCGGTGACGTCGACTGGGACTCCCCGCGCTCCTGGGACGCGGACACCGCCGTCGACGCGATCGTCGAGCTGTGCCGCACGGGCCGCACCGACGTCCCGGTGTACGACATCGCCAGCAGCTCCCGCACCGGCAGCGACCGCCTCGACATCGGGCGGACCCCGCTCTTCGTCGCCGAGGGCATCTTCGCCGCCGAGATCGTGACCCGCTGCCGGGAGCTCGACGTGCTCGCCGACGCGCTCTGCCTGCGCGGCCGCCCGTCCACCACCTTCCGCCGCCGTCTCCTGCGCGATCTGCGGGAGGGCCGGAAGTCGGTCCCGATGCTGCTGCGCCGCGGCTGGCGCCTGATGCGCGCCGAGCGGGCCATCGTGGCCCGCCAGGCCGCGCTGGGCGCCCACCCGTGCGCCAAGCCGGAGGCCCTCGGCCGCCTCGCCGCCGCCGCGGCCGGCCGTCACCGGACCCCGGCGAACAGCGCCGGGTGACACGACGAAGCGGGCCGCACGAGACCCCCCGGACTCGTACGACCCGCTTCGCTTCTTTCCTCAGGCCCCGTTTCCCCCGTGGGACCTCCCCCGTGCTTCCCCCGTGTCCCCCCGATCCTCAGGCGACCAGCTCGCCGAAGGACTCCTCCTGGTCACGGCCGAAGCTCAGCACCTCGTCCTCGCGCAGCCGCCGCAGCGACCGCCAGATGCTCGACTTCACCGTGCCGACACTGATGTCCAGGATCTCCGCGATCTCCGGATCGGTCCGGCCCTCGTAGTAGCGCAGCACCAGCATGGTCCGCTGGAGCTCGGGCAGCCGGGCCAGCGCCTGCCACAGCACCGCGCGCAGCTCGGTGCCGCGCATCGCGTCCGTCTCGCCGACCGTCTCCGGCAGCTCCTCGGTCGGGTACTCGTTGACCTTGCGCCGGCGCCAGGCGCTGATGTGCAGGTTGGTCATCGTGCGGCGCAGATAGCCGCCGACGGCCGCCTTGTCGCTGATCCGGTCCCAGGCGCGGTACGTGGAGAACAGCGCGCTCTGGAGCAGGTCCTCGGCCTCGAAACGGTCACCGGTCAGGTGGTAGGCGGTGGCGTACAGGGAGGCCCGGCGCTCCTGGACGTAGGCCGTGAACTCGGCCTCCGACCCGGAACGCTCCCCCGTGGCCTCCCCGTACGCCGCTCCCCCGTCAGCGATGGCGACCATGTACGGCGCCTTGCGCTGACGCCCGACGGTACGAACGCACCCCCGTCCGCTCACACCCCCGGACTTCTCGGTGCTCCGCACGACGTCGTGGAGCCGCGTGACGACTGCGCTGGAGGTGGTGCTGTGCAGTGCGTTCATCTCGCGCCCCCCTGTCGGTCGGAGTCTGTGTTTCGGTCCGTGTGCCAAGAAGCTTGCCCGGCGGACTTCATGGCGTTGTCCGCCGACTGTCACAGACGTGTCACAGGGGCCGTCGCGGAAGCGCGCCTCCGGGCGGTCGAACTCGGACGGCTCATGAGCCAGAATGACGTCCGTGCCTTTTCTGTTGCTGATCGAGGACGACGACGCCATCCGCACGGCCCTCGAACTCTCCCTGTCCCGGCAGGGCCACCGGGTGGCCACCGCCGCGTCGGGCGAGGACGGCCTGCAGTTGCTCAAGGAGCAGCGCCCCGACCTGGTGGTGCTCGACGTCATGCTGCCCGGCATCGACGGCTTCGAGGTGTGCCGGCGCATCCGCCGCACCGACCAGCTGCCGATCATCCTGCTCACCGCGCGCAGCGATGACATCGACGTCGTCGTGGGCCTGGAGTCCGGCGCCGACGACTACGTGGTGAAGCCGGTGCAGGGACGGGTCCTCGACGCCCGGATCCGGGCGGTGCTGCGGCGCGGCGAGCGGGAGTCGACGGATTCGGCGAGCTTCGGGTCGCTGGTCATCGACCGGGCCGCGATGACGGTGACGAAGAACGGCCAGGACCTGCAACTGACCCCGACCGAGCTGCGGCTGCTGCTCGAACTGAGCCGGCGGCCCGGACAGGCGCTGTCCCGGCAGCAGTTGCTGCGCCTCGTGTGGGAGCACGACTACCTGGGCGACTCGCGCCTGGTGGACGCTTGTGTGCAGCGGCTGCGGGCGAAGGTGGAGGACGTGCCGTCCTCGCCGACCCTGATCCGTACCGTGCGGGGTGTCGGTTACCGGCTGGACGTCCCTGCGTGACCGGGGGGAACAGGGGGGTCTTCGCGCGGCTGCGGCTGTCCAGCCTGCGCCTGCGCCTCGTCGTGGTGTTCGCGCTCGTGGCGCTGACGGCGGCGGTGTCGGCTTCGGGCATCGCGTACTGGCTGAACCGGGAGGCGGTCCTCGGGCGCACCCAGGACAGCGCGCTGAACGGCTTCCGGCAGGAGATGCAGAACCGGGTGGCGACGCTGCCGCTGCGGCCGACCCAGGAGGATCTGCGGCGCACGGCCGAGGAGATGACGGCGGGCAGCGCCGGCTACCAGGTGCTGCTGCTCGGTGAGCGGGCCGTGGGCAAGCCGATCGTGGCGGCCTCGGACCCGGACGTGTTCACGCTGGCCGACGTGCCGGTGTCGCTGCGGGAGGCGGTGGACACCCGGCGCCCGGTGACGGACGCGAACCCGTATCCGTACCACCTGTTCTGGCAGCGGATCGAGCGCGGCGGGACGCCGTACCTCGTGGGCGGGACGCGGATCGACGGCGGCGGGCCCGCCGGTTACATGTTCAAGTCGCTGGCGGCGGAGAAGGCGGACCTCAATTCGCTCGCGTGGTCGCTGGGGATCGCGACCGGGCTCGCGGTGATCGGTTCGGTGCTGCTCGCGCAGGTGGCGGCGACGACCGTGCTGCGGCCGGTGCGCAGGCTGGGCGAGGCGGCCCGGCAGCTCGGCGAGGGCAAGCTGGACACCCGGCTGCGGGTCTCCGGCGCGGACGAACTGTCCGATCTGTCGCGGACGTTCAACAGCGCCGCGGAGAACCTGCAGAAGAAGGTGGCGGACATGAGCGCCCGGGAGGAGTCCTCCCGGCGGTTCGTCGCCGACATGTCGCACGAGCTGCGGACCCCGCTGACCGCACTGACGGCGGTGACGGAGGTCCTGGAGGACGAGCAGGACTCCCTGGACCCGATGATCGCCCCGGCGGTGGCGCTCGTGGTGTCCGAGACCCGGCGGCTCAACGACCTGGTGGAGAACCTGATGGAGGTGACCCGCTTCGACGCGGGCACCGCCCGGCTCGTCCTGGACGACGTGGACATCGCCGACCAGATCACCGCGTGCATCGACGCGCGGGCCTGGCTGGACGCGGTGGACCTCGACGCGGAGCGCGGCATCGTGGTGCCGCTCGACCCTCGGCGCCTGGACGTGATCCTGGCGAACCTGATCGGCAACGCGCTGAAGCACGGCGGATCGCCGGTGCGGGTGTCGGTGCGCACCGACGACCACGAGCTGGTCATCGCGGTGCGCGACCACGGGCCCGGCATCCCCGAGGAGGTGCTGCCGCACGTCTTCGACCGCTTCTACAAGGCGAGCGCCCAGCGCCCCCGGTCGGACGGCTCCGGTCTCGGCCTGTCGATCGCCATGGAGAACGCGCTCATCCACGGTGGAACGATCTCCGCCGCCAACTCGGTGGGCGCGGACGGCGCCGTGGACGGCGCGGTGTTCACCCTGCGGCTGCCCCGGGACGCGTCGGCGGCCGACCGCACGGGAGACACCGGGCCCCGGCCGGGCGAAGGAGTGGACGAGTGAGGGCGCGTACGGCGCTGACGACGGTGGCGCTCGCGCTGCTGGCGCTGCCGGTCACGGGGTGCGGGATCCGGACGACCTCGGTGCCGGTGGACGCGGGCGCTGCCCCGTCCCGGGTGCCGTGCAACGTGGCGGAGGCGGCGGCGCCCGCGACGGGGGTGCCGGTGCGGGCCTTCCTGGTGTGCGGCTCGCAGCTGGAGCCGGTGGACCGCAGGTCGCCGCAGCCGGAGGACAAGGCGAGCGGCGATCCGGTGCGGACGGCGTCGGCGCTGCTCGCGCAGCTCCTCGCGGAGCCCTCGGAGGCCGAGCGGCAGGCCGGTTTCACCACGGCGGTGCGGGCTCCGCTGTCGGTGGCGGGCGGCCGGGCGGGCGACCCGGAGGGGACGCTGCGGCTGAGCCGGCAGCCGGAGGACCTGGCGCCGGCGGCGCTGTCGCAGCTGGTGTGCACCTTCGCGGAGAGCTCGGCGGGCGCGGGCGGGCACACGGTGCTCCTCGCGGGCCCGGGGGCGTACCCGCCGAAGCGCTACCGCTGTACGACGGAGCTGCGGGAGCGGCCGGAGTCGGCCCCTCCGACGGCGCCCGCTCCGACGCCCGCGGGCTGAACCGGAACCGTTCGCGGCGCGGGCGGCGTCTTGGGGGGCGTGCAGCGTCAAGGTTCGGGCGGGAACGCCGCCGTGGTCGTCCGCGTGATCGGGTCCGTGCTCCTGGTCGCGCATCTGCTGCTCGTCGCCTGGGGCGGTCTGCTCCCACGGGACGTGGCCTGGGTGACCGCCCCGAACACGGTGCCGCTGGCCGGGCTCCGGGCCGATCTGGCGCTTGGACCGGCCGAGGCGGCCCGGCTGATCGCCGAGGGACTGCTGCTGCTCGCCCCGCTGGGGGTGCTGCTCCCGATGTGCGAGGGGCGGCTCGACGTCTCGGGGTGGGGTTCGCTGATCCGGACGACGGCGGCGGGGGCGCTGGTGTCGCTGGCCCTGGAGCTGCTGCAGACGGCGGTGCCGGGGCAGGTCGTGGACGTGGACTCGGTGCTCCTGAACACCCTCGGGGTGGCGCTCGCGCACGTCCTGGTGGTGCCGGTGGCGCGGAGGCGGATGCGGCGCCGTCAGGCGTCCCGTGAGGGGCGCCCTCAGGGGCGTGTCGTGACCGGGAACGAGCGGGCTCAGGGTCGCACCCCGAGGATTCCCAGGGTTCCGATCGCCCGGTAGACCGACGTCGAAGGGCGGGCCCGGGCGGCACCATGGAGTCATCGGGAGGCCCGTCGGAGCGGCCGCCCGGATCCGACGAAGGAGCCCACCATGGCCGCACTTGTCCGCCCGCGTGAAGGCCGGATGATCGGCGGGGTGTGCGCGGCGCTCGCCCGGCGCTTCGGCACCTCCGCCCTGACGATGCGGGTGATCTTCCTGGCCTCGTGCCTGCTGCCCGGCCCGCAGTTCCTCCTCTACCTGGCGCTCTGGCTGCTGCTGCCGAGCGAGTCGCGGACGAAGGCGGCGGCCTGGTAGCCGTCACGACCCCGCCGTACGCCGAAGGGGCGCGGACCCGGATGGACCGGGTGCGCGCCCCTTCGGCGTGGGGTGGTGCGGGTCAGCCGATCGGCAGGCCGCCGGCGCCGAGCGGGAGGCCGCCGAGGAGGCCGGTGACAGCGCCGAGCGGGGTGGCGCCGAGGGCGCCGGTGGCGGCGTCGGTCGGCAGGTTCTGGGTGGCCTGGCCGGCCGCCTCGGGGAGGGTCTTCACACCCTGGTCGAGGCCCTGGCCGAGGGCGCCCTGACCGGCGGCGAGGGACTCTCCGGCGCCGTCGGGGAGCTGGGTGAGACCGCTGCCCAGCGGGGCGACCTGGCCCACGGTGGACAGGGCGTCCACGCCGTCCAGCGGGGCCGCGGAGGCCGTGCCGGCGGCGGCAGCGGCGAAAGCGGCACCGAGGGCGGCGACACCGAGCTTCTTGGCGGCAGACTGCTTCATCTGAAAATCATCCTTGGCTTGGAGGGCTGAGCTTCGGGCCATCAGGAGAACAAATCCGGAACAGGGGAATCCGGACATGCAGAGCAGCTCCGCAAACTAACCGCCCCGCCCCCGCTCCGCAAACACCGGAAAGCCGCCGGGTGTCGTGCTCCCCGGCGGCCTCCGGCCCCTCCCCCACGCCTTTCTCAGCCCTCCTGGCCGGAAGAACCGCTGGTCGTGGCGGTCTGACGGAAAAGCCACTCGGATTTCAGTTCGGCATATCCGGGCTTGATCACGTCGTTGATCATGGCCAGTCGTTCATCGAAAGGAATGAACGCTGATTTCATCGCATTGACCGTGAACCACTGGATATCGTCGAGCGTGTACTCGAATGCGTCGACCAGGAGCTCGAATTCCCGGCTCATGCTGGTGCCGCTCATGAGCCGGTTGTCGGTGTTCACCGTCGCCCGGAAGTGGAGCTTGCGGAGCAGCCCGATGGGGTGCTCGGCGTACGAGGCGGCGGCGCCGGTCTGGAGGTTGGAGGTGGGGCACATCTCCAGCGGGATCCGCTTGTCGCGGACGTACGCGGCGAGGCGGCCGAGCCGCACCGAGCCGTCCTCGCCCACCTCGATGTCGTCGATGATCCGGACGCCGTGGCCGAGCCGGTCGGCGCCGCACCACTGGAGCGCCTGCCAGATCGAGGGCAGGCCGAAGGCCTCGCCGGCGTGGATGGTGAAGTGGTTGTTCTCCCGCTTGAGGTACTCGAAGGCGTCGAGGTGGCGGGTGGGCGGGAAGCCGGCCTCGGCGCCCGCGATGTCGAAGCCGACGACGCCGTCGTCCCGGTAGCGGTTGGCCAGCTCGGCGATCTCCAGGGCGCGGGCCGCGTGCCGCATCGCGGTCAGCAGGGCGCCGACCCGGATCCGGTGGCCGGACTCGCGGGCCCGCCGCTCGCCCTCGCGGAAGCCCTCGTTGACCGCCTCGACGACCTCCTCCAGGGTCAGGCCGGCCTCCAGGTGCTGCTCGGGGGCGTACCGCACCTCGGCGTAGACGACGCCGTCCTCGGCGAGGTCCACGGCGCACTCGGCGGCGACGCGGAAGAGCGCCTCGCGGGTCTGCATGACGGCGCAGGTGTGCGCGAAGGTCTCCAGGTACCGCTCCAGGGAGCCGGAGTCGGCGGCCTCGCGGAACCAGATGCCGAGCTTGTCGGGTTCGGTCTCGGGCAGCCTCGAATAGCCCTGCTCACGGGCGAGTTCGATGATCGTGCCGGGGCGCAGTCCGCCGTCGAGGTGGTCGTGGAGCAGCACCTTCGGGGCACGGCGGATCTGGTCCGCGGTGGGGACGTGGGATGTCTGGCTCGTCATTGCCGCACTCTAGCCCCTACGCGCGTAGAACGCCCCCTGTCGGCGCCGGAGATGAGGCGGCTTTCTCGGGTGCGCGGCCGGGTGCGGGCTGCCTACGCTGGCCGCATGAGCACCCCGTCCGGCCCGGCCGCCGACCCCGCCGCGCCCTCCGCCGGCGCCGGCACGCCCTCCGTGGCCGACCCCGCGCCCTCCGCCGTCGACCCCGCCGAACTCCGGCGCATCCACGGCTTCGTGTCCGCCTTCACCCGCCGGCAGGCCGCCCGGACCGTCGACTTCCCCGGCGGGTTCGCCGCGCTCGACGACGCCTACGCCCTGTCCCACGGCAACAACCACCTCCTCGTGGACGGACCGACCGACCCCGAGGCCCTGCCCGGCCGCGCCGAGGAACTCCTCGCGCACCTCCCCCACCGGACCGTGTACGTGCTCGACGGGCCGGCCGCGGCGGCGTGCGCGGAGCCGCTGGCACGGGCCGGGTACACCCGCGAGACCGTCCTCCTCATGCGCCACGAAGGGCCGGTGCCGGAGCTCGGCGGGGCGCGCGAGGTGGACCTGCCGGCCCTCAGGGGGCCCGTCGCCGAGAGCTGGCGCCGTTTCCTGCCGGAGGCGGGCGACGAGGTGATCCGGGACCTGGTCGACCGCCGGGCCGCCCGCCTCCGGGGCGCACCCGACGTCCGCTTCCTCGCCTCGCACGACGAGTGGGGCGAGGTGGCCTCCTGGGGCGACCTGTACCTGGACCCGGCCTCGGGGGTGGCGCAGATCGAGGACCTGGTGACGGCCGCCTCCCACCTGCGGCAGGGCCATGCCGGAGTCGTCCTGGACACGGCGCTGCGCATCGCCGCCGGCGCGGGCTGCGCCACCGTCTTCCTCACCGCGCTCGGGGACGACTGGCCGCGCCGCTGGTACGAGCGGCGCGGCTTCGTCCCCGTCGGTTCCGTGCACTGCTTCGAACGGGCATAGACCGGAGGGAAGTTCGCCCCGGGGACGATACGTAACAGAGACCGCGCGTACGACTGCCGTACACCTCCGCTTCTGAGACTGTTCTGTCATGGCGCAGTACGCACTCGTGGGGACTGCCGACGGCCGGAGACCCCGGCTCGGTCGGCCTGTCGGGGTTTCTCGGTCCGCGGCGGCGGTGGGGGGCGTGGCGCTGCTCCTCCCGGACGGCGACCCGGTCTCGGGCCGCCGGGCGTCGGCCCGGGCGCACGCGGCCGTGCTGCCGCTCGGGCGTGAACTCGCCCGCGCGGGACGGCCGGAGGGACTGGTCCCGCAGGTGGTGCGCTACCGGGGGCGGGGCTGGAACGGCACGGACGCCGAGCTCGCGGTGGACGCCTCCTGGGCGGTCGCCGAGGCGGTACGCCGCTACGGCGACGTCCCGGTCTGCCTGATCGGCCACGGCATGGGCGCCCGGGCGGCGCTGCGGGCGGCCGGGCACCCGGCGGTCGGCGCGGTCCTGGCGCTCGCCCCCTGGCTTCCCGAGGACGACGTGGCCGCCGAACCCGAGCCCGTGCGGCAGCTGGTGGGGCGGCGGGTGCTCATCGTGCACGGCACGAACGACGCCCGCACCGACCCCGAACTGTCCTTCCGCTTCGCGGCCCGCGCCAAGAAGGCGAACCGCGAGACCTGCCGCTTCGAGGTGCACACGGACGGGCACGGGCTGCGCCAGTACGCCGACGAGGTGCGGGCGCTCGCCGCCGACTTCGTCCTCGGCGCGCTCTTCGCCCGCCCGGTCGCCCGGCCGCTGACGGACGCGATGGCGGCCCCGCCACCGATCGGCCTCCGGATGCCGCTGGCGGCCGGCTTCAGGTCCGGCTCACGCCGGGCCTAGGGGTCCTCCGGCGGTGGCTGGGACCCCTTCGGGAGGAGGTGGCCCCGGCGGCTCAGGAGGAACTTCTTGAAGGCGGCCACCGGGGGCGTGTCCGGGTGGCCGTCCAGCCAGGCCACCCCGACCTCGCGGACCGCGCGCGGCGCGGTCACGGTCAGTTCGACGACGCCGGGGCGGGCCACGGCCGGCGGCGGCAGGAGCGCCACCCCGAGCCCCGCGGCGACCAGGCCGCGCAGGGTCTCGGCCTCCTCGCCCTCGAAGGCGACGCGGGGCGTGAAGCCGGCCTCCGCGCACAGGTCGTCGGTGATGCGGCGGAGCCCGTAGCCGGGTTCGAGGGTCACGAAGGTCTCCTCGGCGGCCTCGGCGAGCCGGATCCGGCGGCGGCCGGCGAGCCGGTGGTCGTCGGGGACGACGAGCCGCAGCCGCTGCTCGTCGAGCCGGCGGCCGACCAGGTCGGGGGCGTCCGGCACCGGCGAGGTCAGACAGAGGTCGAGCTCGCCGGCGCGGAGCCGTTCGATCATCGCCTCGCCGTAGTTCTGGACGAGGGTGAAGCGGACCCGGGGGTGGTCCACCCGGAAGGCCCGGATCAGCGCCGGGACGGTCTCCGAGCCCATGGTGTGGAGGAAGCCGAAGGCGACCCGCCCCGCGGCGGGGTCGGCGTCGGCCCGTACGGTGTCGGCGGCCCGCTCGACCTCGGCGAGGGCCCGCTCGGCGGCGGTGAGGAAGCGGCGGCCGGCCGGGGTCAGCGCCACGGTCCGGCCGCGCCGGGCGAACAGCGCGACGCCCAGGTCCGCTTCGAGCCGGACCATCGCCCGCGACAGCGTCGACTGGGGCACGCCCAGCTCGGCCGCGGCCCGGGTCACGTGCTCGTGCCGGGCGACCGCGGCGAAGTACGCGAGCCGCGGAGCCAGTACCGGCCCCATGTCTTCTTCGTTACTGTTCGGTGACAGCCACGGCTGTGACCTGTACTCATGCGCCACGGGAACGATTACAGCAGATCCATGCATTGGACGCATGAAACGGAGCGTCCTACGTTCGTGGCATGCCTTCCGCCAGTACCAAGGCGGACGCCGCCACCCCCGCGTCCGCCGACACCGCAGCCGACACCCGCCTCGCCCCCGGCGCCCCCGGCCACCGCCGGATGAGCCTCGCGCTCTTCGCCGCCGGACTCGCCGCCTTCGCGCTCCTCTACTCCACCCAGGCCCTCCTCCCGGCGATCTCCGCCGAGTTCGGCGCGACCGCCTCGGCCGCCTCCTGGACCGTCTCCGCCGCGACCGGCGCGCTCGCCCTGTGCGTGCTGCCGCTCAGCGCGCTGTCGGAGCGCTTCGGCCGGCGCACGATGATGACCGCCTCCCTGACGGTCGCGGTCGGCGTGGCGCTCCTGGTGCCCCTCGCGCCGAACCTGGAGGTGCTGATCGCGCTGCGGGCGCTGCAGGGCGCGGCGCTGGCCGGACTGCCGGCCTCGGCGATGGCGTACCTGGCCGAGGAGGTGCGGCCCCGGGCGCTGATCGGCGCCATCGGCCTCTTCGTCGCGGGCAACTCGATCGGCGGCATGAGCGGCCGGATCGTCACCGGCTGGATCGCCCAGCTGTGGGGCTGGCGGGCCGGACTCGCCGCGGTGGGCCTGACCTCGCTGCTGTGCGTGCTCGCCTTCCGGGCGCTGCTGCCGAAGGCCCGCCACTTCACCCCGGGCACCCTGAACCCGAAGGCGCTCGCGGCCACGGTGAAGGGCCACCTGGCGGACCCGCTCCTGATGCGTCTGTACGGGATCGGCGCGCTGTTCATGACGGTCTTCGGCGCGGTGTACACGGTGATCGGCTACCGGCTCGCGGAGGCGCCGTTCTCGCTGCCGCAGGGCGTGATCGGCTCGATCTTCCTGGTCTACCTGGTGGGCACGGTCTCCTCGGCGGCGGCCGGGAAGCTGGTCGGCCGGCTCGGCCGGCGCGGGGCGCTGTACCTGGCGGTCTCCACGACCGCGGCGGGCCTGCTGCTCTCGCTCTCCGACTCCCTCACGGCGGTCCTCGCGGGCCTGGTCCTCATCACGGCCGGTTTCTTCGCGGGCCACGCGGTGGCGTCCTCCTCGGTGAGCCGGACGGCGAAGACAGGCCGCACGCAGGCCTCGGCGCTCTACCAGTCCGCGTACTACCTGGGCTCCAGCGCGGGCGGCACGCTCGGCGCGATCGCCTTCCACGCGGGCGGCTGGGCCGGGACCGTGGCCATCGGTCTGGTGGCGGTGCTCGGCGTCGTCTCGATCACCCTGTACGGCTCGCACAGCGCGCGCGTCGAGGCCCGTCGGATCCGTCCGGTGACGGCCTGAGCGCGCCCGTGTGACCGTACGGTCACGGGTCCGGCCTCGGTGCAACCGGTCCGCTCCCCCGCTCGTCCCATATTTCAGGACTCTAGGGGGAGTTGACGATCATGAACCGATTCGCGCACCGGGCGGGGAAGAGAGCCGGCATAGCCGCCGGCCTCACCTCGCTGCTCGTGCCCGCCGCCCTCGTGCTGGGCGCCTCGCCGGCCCAGGCCGCGTCGTGCAACGTGACGACGGGGCCGTACCAGAAGCAGGTCGAGAAGTTCCTCGGCCGCACCGTCGACGGGCGCCAGTCGTCCGCCGACTGCAAGGCCATCCAGGACTTCCAGCGCAAGCACGGCATCACCCCGACCATGGGGTACGCCGGCCCGCTGACCTGGCGCACCATGAACACGATGATCCAGCAGAAGGCGGCCGGGACCAACCCGAACAAGGACCGCAAGTGCCCGACCAACAAGGGCCGGATCGCCTGTGTGGACCTCACCCGCCAGCTCAGCTGGATCCAGGACGGCTCCCGCCTGAAGTACGGCCCGGTGCCGGTGCGCACCGGCAAGGACGGCACCGAGACCCGTACCGGCCTGAAGAAGATCTACTGGCGGAACATCAACCACTGGTCGACGATCTACCACGTCTCCATGCCGTACTCGCAGTTCTTCGACGGCGGGCAGGCCTTCCACTCGACGACCAAGTCCATGTGGAACCCGCCCGGTTCGGGCGGCTGCGTCAACATGCGCTCGGCCGACGCCAAGGCGTACTGGAACCTCCTGCGCAACGGCGACGACGTCTACGTCTACGGCCGCAAGCCGGGAACCTGACCCCGGCTGTCGGCGCGCTGCGGTAGCTTCGCTCTCACCGGTGCCGAACCCCGGCGCCGGTGAGGGGTGAGTGGGGACGCGATGGGCGAGACCGCCGTGGTGACGACCGATGAACTCGACAAGTACCGGCGCGAGCTGACCGGTTACTGCTACCGGATGCTGGGCTCCTCCTTCGAGGCGGAGGACGCGGTGCAGGACACGATGGTGCGGGCGTGGAAGGCGCTCGACTCCTTCGAGGGGCGGTCGTCGCTGCGGTCCTGGCTCTACCGGATCGCCACCAACGTCTGCCTCGACGCGCTCAGCGCGGGCAACAAGCGGGCCCGGCCCATGGACCTGTCCGGGCCGACGCCGGTCGCGCAGGCGCAGCTCGTGAAGCAGCCGGAGATCACCTGGCTGGAGCCGGTCCCGGACGGCCGCGTGCTGCCGGCCGCCGGCGACCCGGCGGAGGCGGCGCTGCACCGGGAGACCGTGCGGCTCGCGTTCGTCGCCGCGCTCCAGCACCTGGCGCCGAAGCAGCGGGCCGTCCTGATCCTGCGCGAGGTCCTCGCGTGGAAGGCCGCCGAGGTCGCCGAACTGCTCGACACCTCGGTCGCCTCGGTGAACAGCGCGCTCCAGCGGGCCCGGGCCACCATCGCCGAGCAGGCCCCCGCCGAGTCCGACGCGGCGAACCCGCTCGACGAGGAGCAGCAGGCGCTCCTGGAGCGGTACGTGGCGGCGTTCGAGGGCTACGACATGCAGGCCCTGACCGCGCTCCTCCACGAGGACGCGACCATGACCATGCCGCCGTTCGACCTCTGGCTCCGGGGCCACGACGACATCGTGGGCTGGATGCTGGGCGTCGGCGACGTGTGCCGCGGCTCGAAGCTGGTGCCGACGGTCGCCAACGGCTCCCCGGCCTTCGCGCACTACCACCCGGACCCGGAGGGCGGCTACAGCCCGTGGGCGCTGATCGTCCTGGAGCTGCGGGACGGCAAGGTGGCCGGGATGGACTTCTTCCTGGACACCCCGCGCTGGTTCCCGCTCTTCGACCTGCCGGAGCGCCTGGAGGCGTAGCTAGAGGACCTCGTCGAGGCCGGTGAGACGGAGCAGGGCGGTGAGCTCGGGCCCCGCTCCGTCGAAGGTCAGCCGGTGGCCGTGGCGGCGGGCGGTGAGCGCGAGGCGGGCCAGGGCGTCGACGGCCGCGAGGCCGTACGCCTCGGCGTCGACCAGGCACCGCACCTCCCCCGGCGGCGCGGCGGCGAGCCCCGCGCAGAGCCGGGCGACCTCCTCGCGGGTGGGCGCGGCGGGCAGGGTCACGACGAGCGGCTGACTGGTGTCCACGCCATGGTGACCGGGCGGGACGCCGGAACTCATCGCGTGAGAGGCTCGTGATCATGACTTCTCACCCCGTCGAACTGGTGATCTTCGACTGTGACGGCGTTCTGGTGGACAGCGAGCGGCTCTACTGCCGGGTGGACCGTGAGGTCTTCGCCGAGCTGGGGGCCGAGTTCTCCGAGGCGGAGCTGGTGGAGCACTTCGTCGGCTCCCCGCACGAAATCTGGACGGCCCTCGTGGAGGAGCGCCGGGGCCGCCCGCTGGAGCCGGGCTGGCAGGAGCCGTACCGCGTCCGCTACGAGACGGTGCTCGACGCCGAGCTGACGGCGGTCGAGGGCGTCACGGAGGCGCTGGACGCGCTGGCGGTCCCGTACTGCCTGGCCTCCAACGGCAGCCACCCCGAGATCCGCCGCAACCTCACCCGCACCGGCCTGCTCGACCGCTTCGAGGGCCGGATCTTCAGCGCCCGCGACGTCGCCCGCGGCAAGCCCGCCCCGGACCTCTTCCTGCACGCCGCCGCCACGATGGGCGTCCCGCCGGAGCGGTGCGCGGTGGTGGAGGACAGCCCGTACGGCGTCCGGGCGGCGCGCGCGGCCGGCATGCGCGCGTACGGCTACACGGGCGGCCTGACCCCGGCCCACCGCCTGGAGGGCCCCGGCACGGTCGTCTTCACGGACATGCGGGAGCTGACGGGGCTGCTGGCCGGCTGAGGACGGGAACGCGTACGGGCCCGGCGCGGGGTGCGCCGGGCCCGTACGCGTCGCGGCCAGCCGTTACGCGATGCGGTCCAGGACGATCGGGCTCGGGGTGAAGGCGGTGCCCTCGGGGGCGATGTCCCAGGCGGCGTCCAGGGACTTCAGGGCGTAGTCGAACTTCTCCGGGGTGTCCGTGTGGAGGGTCAGCAGGGGCTGGCCCGCCGTCACCGTGTCACCCGGCTTGGCGTGCAGCTCGACGCCCGCGCCGGCCTGCACCGGGTCCTCCTTGCGGGCGCGGCCGGCGCCGAGGCGCCAGGCGGCGATGCCGATGTCGTACGCGTCGAGGCGGGTCAGGACGCCGGAGGCGGGGGCCGTGACGACGTGCTGCTCGCGGGCGACCGGGAGGGTCGCGTCCGGGTCGCCGCCCTGCGCCGCGATCATCCGGCGCCAGACGTCCATCGCCGAGCCGTCCTTGAGGGCCTTCGCCGGGTCGGCGTCCTTGATGCCGGCCGCGGCGAGCATCTCGGCGGCGAGGGCGACCGTCAGGTCGACGACGTCCTTCGGGCCGCCGCCCGCGAGGACCTCGACGGACTCGCGGACCTCCAGGGCGTTGCCGGCCGTCAGGCCGAGCGGGGTCGACATGTCGGTGAGGAGCGCGACCGTCTTCACGCCGCTGTCGGTGCCGAGCGCGACCATGGTGGAGGCCAGCTCGCGGGCGTCCTCGATGGTCTTCATGAAGGCGCCGGTGCCGACCTTGACGTCGAGGACGAGGGAGCCGGTGCCCTCGGCGATCTTCTTCGACATGATCGAGGAGGCGATGAGCGGGATCGCCTCGACGGTGCCGGTCACGTCGCGGAGCGCGTACAGCTTCTTGTCCGCGGGGGCCAGGCCGTCGCCGGCCGCGCAGATGACCGCGCCGGTGGTGTCGAGGACGTGCAGCATCTCCTCGTTGGAGAGCAGGGCGCGCCAGCCGGGGATGGACTCCAGCTTGTCGAGGGTGCCGCCGGTGTGGCCGAGGCCGCGGCCGGAGAGCTGCGGGACGGCCGCGCCGCAGGCGGCGACGAGCGGGGCGAGCGGGAGGGTGATCTTGTCGCCGACGCCGCCGGTGGAGTGCTTGTCGGCGGTCGGGCGGGAGAGCGCGTCGAAGTTCATGCGCTCGCCGGAGGCGATCATGGCCGCCGTCCAGCGGGCGATCTCGTCGCGGTTCATGCCGTTGAGCAGGATCGCCATCGCCAGGGCGGACATCTGCTCGTCGGCGACCGCGCCGCGGGTGTAGGCGTCGATGACCCAGTCGATCTGCTCCGGGCTCAGCTCGCCCTTGTCCCGCTTGGTGCGGATGACGGAGATGACGTCCATGTCGTGGTGCCTCTTTCTACGCGCATAGAGGGGGGAACGGAAGGAGCGGCCCTTCCATCGTGCCGGAAGGGCCGCTCCGGTGTGCTACTTGGCGAGGTGATCGGGGCCGAACGCCTGCGGCAGCATCTCCGCCAGGGTGAGGAACCCGGCGGGCGTCTCCAGGACGAGCTCGGCGCCGCCGAACTCGTACAGGAGCTGCCGGCACCGGCCGCAGGGGACCAGCGGCTCGCCCCGGCCGTCCACGCACACGAAGTGGGTGAGCCGGCCGCCGCCGGTGGCCTGGAGCTGCGAGACCAGGCCGCACTCGGCGCAGAGGCCGAGCCCGAAGGAGGCGTTCTCGACGTTGCAGCCGGAGACCGTCCGGCCGTCGTCGACGCGGGCGGCCGCGCCGACCGGGTAGCCCGAGTACGGGGCGTAGGCGCGGGCCATCGCGGCCCGGGCCTCCGTCCGCAGGGCCTCCCAGTCGGGCCCGTCGGCGGGCGTCGTCACTTGCCCTGGCCCTTCCGGTAGGGCAGGCCGTCCGCCTTGGGCATCCTCAGCCGCTGTGCCGACAGGGCGAGCACGAGCAGGGTGGTGACGTACGGGGCGGCGTCGACGAACTGGCTCGGGACCTCGTCGGTGAGGGCGTACCAGAGGAAGAAGCCGACCGCGAAGACCGCGGAGATCACGGCGGGCACGTACCTCTTCTTGTACAGCTGCCAGGCGGCGGCGAGCACCAGGAGCAGGGCGACGAGCAGCAGCAGCGCGTGGACGTTCTCGGCGCCGCCGCGCAGCTTGAGGCTGTCGGTGAAGCCGAAGAGGCCGGCGCCGAGCGCCATGCCGCCGGGCATCCAGTTGCCGAAGATCATCGCGGCGAGGCCGATGTAACCGCGGCCGCCGGTCTGGCCCTCCTGGTAGATGCCGGTGGCGACGATCGCGAGGAAGGCGCCGCCGAGGCCGGCGAGGGCGCCGGAGGCGGTGACCGCGATGTACTTGTACTTGTAGACGTTGACGCCGAGGGACTCGGCGGCGACCGGGTTCTCACCGCAGGAGCGGAGCCGCAGGCCGAAGGCCGTGCGCCACAGCAGCCACCAGGTGGCCGGGATCAGCAGGATCGCGACGACGGTGAGCAGCGACAGGTTGGTGACCAGGCCGCCGAGGATGCCGGCGATGTCGGAGATCAGGAACCAGTGCTTCTGCTGGAGGTCCTGGAGCCAGTCCGACAACCCCGGGATGGTGATCTGGGTGATCTGGTCGATGCGCGGGGACTGCTTGGAGGAGCCGCCCTCGGCCTCGCCGAACGTGAAGTTCGACAGGTACATCGTGAAGCCGGCCGCGAGGATGTTGATCGCCACACCGGAGACGATGTGGTTCACGTTGAAGGTGACCGTGATGATCGCGTGCAGCAGACCGCCGATGGCGCCGCCGATCAGGCCGAAGAGGACGCCCACCCAGGGGCCCCACTGGTAGCCGGCCCAGGCACCGAACCAGGTGCCGAGGATCATCATGCCTTCGAGGCCGATGTTGACGACGCCCGCGCGCTCGGACCACAGGCCGCCGAGGCCGGCGAGGCCGATCGGGACGGCGAGCTGGAGCGCGCCGGAGACCTGGCCGACGGAGGTCAGGTCGTCGGCGCCGGAGATGACGCGGACGAGCGAGAAGAGGACGAGGCCGGCCGCGACGATCAGCAGGATCCACGGCCAGGTGAGCTTGCGGCGCCCGGTCTTCTTCGGTGCGGCGCTCGGCTTGGCGGCGGTGGCGGTGCTCATGCCGAGACCTCCTTGTCGGTCTTGAGGGCACCACCGGCGGCGAGCTCCTCGCCGACCTTCTGCTGCTGGCGGCGGGTGCCGTAACGGCGGACGAGTTCGTAGGAGACGACCACGGCGATCACGATGATGCCCTGCATGATCTGCGTGATCTCCTTCGGGTAGCCCGAGACGTCCAGGTTCGAGGACGCCTTGTCGAGGAACGCGAAGAGCAGGGCCGCGAAGAGGATGCCGACCGGGTGGTTGCGGCCGAGCAGCGCGATCGTGATCGCGGTGAAGCCGACGCCGACCGGGAAGGAGAGGCTGTACGTGTGGGTGTCGCCGAGCAGCGTCGGCATGCCGGAGAGGCCGGCGAGCCCGCCCGAGATGAGCATCGAGGTGAGGATCATCCGCTTGGCGTCGACGCCGCTGGCCTGGGCCGCCGACTCGCTCTCGCCGGTGGCGCGCAGGTCGAAGCCGAAGCGGGTGCGGTTGAGGACGAACCAGTAGACGACGCCGAGGGCGAGGGCGACGAAGGTGAAGCCGTAGATCACGCCGTTGCCCTGGCCCATGTCGATGCCGGGGAACCAGCCGGACTCGGCGATCTCACCGGTGGTGAGGTCGTTGGAGCCCTCCGGCTGGACGCCGAAGTTGTCCGGCAGGATCAGCCAGGCGATCAGGGAGGTCGCGATGGCGTTCAGCATGATCGTCGAGACGACCTCGGAGACGCCGCGGGTGGTCTTCAGGATGCCGGCGATGCCGGCCCAGAAGGCACCGGTGAGGATCGCGACGACCACGATCAGCAGGATGTGCAGCGGGCCGGGCAGCTCGACCGCGGCGCCGACCACGGCCGAGACCATCGCGGCGAGGCGGTACTGGCCGTCGACGCCGATGTTGAAGAGGTTCATCCGGAAGCCGATGGCGACGGCCAGGGCTGCCAGGTAGTAGATCCCCGTCTGGTTGACGATCAGGACCTGGATGTCCGAGTAGCCGGCGTTCTCGATCATCAGCTGGATCGGCTCGATCGGGTCGAGACCCGTCGCGAGCAGCACCAGCATGGTGAGCACGAACGAGGAGACGAGCGCGAGCACCGGGCCGGCGGCCCCGATGATCAGCTTGTCCTTGTCGATCTTCATCATCGGGCGTCACCGTCTTCGGACTGCTCGGACTGCTCGGGCTGCTCTTCGCCGCCTTCGAGGTGGCCGCTGGCCGCGCCGGTCATGGCGGAGCCCAGCTGCTCGGGCGTGATGGTGGCGGGGTCCGCGTCCGCGACGAGCTTGCCGCGGTACATGACCCGGAGGGTGTCGGAGAGGCCGATCAGCTCGTCGAGGTCGGCCGAGATCAGCAGGACGGCCAGGCCCTCGCGGCGGGCGTCGCGGATCGCGTCCCAGATCTGCGCCTGCGCGCCGACGTCCACACCGCGGGTGGGGTGGGCGGCGATCAGGAACTTGGGGTTGTGGCTCATCTCGCGGCCGACGATCAGCTTCTGCTGGTTGCCGCCGGAGAGGGAGGCCGCGGTCACGTCGATGCCCGGGGTGCGGACGTCGTACTCGCGGACGATCCGCTCGGTGTCCTGGCGGGCGGCCTTCGGGTCGAGGATGCCGCGCTTGGAGTTGGGCGCCTCGGTGACGTGGCCGAGGATCCGGTTCTCCCAGAGCGGGGCCTCCAGGAGCAGGCCGTGGCGGTGGCGGTCCTCGGGGATGTAGCCGATGCCGCCCTCGCGGCGCTTGCGCACCGGGAGCGCCGAGATGTCCGCGCCGTCCAGGCTGATGGCGCCGGCGTCGGGCGAGCGCAGGCCCATCAGGGCCTCGATCAGCTCGGTCTGGCCGTTGCCCTCCACGCCCGCGATGCCGAGGATCTCGCCCTTGTGGATGGTGAGCGAGACGTCGTCGAGGAGCTTGCGGCCGACCGCGACCTCCTCGTGCACCGTCACGGCGGCGGCCGGGTCGGCCGGGGCGGCGGTGGTCAGCGGGGCGCCGGTGGTGCCGCCCTCCAGGAGGGTCAGCCCCTTCACCTGGAGCATGGCGACGTCGGTGACGGTCGACTCGCGGGTCTCCGGGGAGGGCAGCTCGCTGCCGACCATCAGCTCGGCGAGCTGCTTGGTGGTGGCGGTCCTGGGGTCGGCGGTGCCGACGGTGGTGCCGCGCCGGATGACGGTGATGTCGTCGGCGACCTTCAGGACCTCGCCCAGCTTGTGCGAGATGAAGATGACGGTGAGGCCCTCGGCCTTGAGCTCGCGCAGGTTGTCGAAGAGCGCGTCGACCTCCTGCGGGACGAGCACGGCGGTCGGCTCGTCGAGGATGAGGATCTTGGCGCCGCGGTAGAGCACCTTGAGGATCTCGACGCGCTGCCGGTCGGCGACGCCGAGGTCCTCGACGAGGGCGTCGGGGCGGACGCCGAGGCCGTACGCGTCGGAGATCTCCTGGATCTTCCTGCGGGCCTTGGCGCCGATCCCGTACAGCTTCTCGCCGCCGAGGACGACGTTCTCCAGGACGGTGAGGTTGTCGGCGAGCATGAAGTGCTGGTGCACCATGCCGATGCCGCGCGCGATGGCGTCACCGGGGCTGGAGAAGGTGACCTGCTCCCCGTCGATGGCGATGGTGCCCTCGTCCGGCTTCTGCATGCCGTAGAGGATCTTCATGAGGGTCGACTTGCCGGCGCCGTTCTCGCCGATCAGAGCATGGACCGTGCCCTTGCGGACGGTGATCGCGATGTCCTTGTTGGCGACGACGCCGGGGAAGCGCTTGGTGATGCCGTGGAGTTCCACGGCAGGGGGGCTGGACGCGTTGATGACGCACTCTCCTTGGCCGAAAGGAGTGGGAGCGGAGGGCAGGGCGGGGCGAAGTTATCGTGCCGGTGCGACATCTACACGCGTAGCGCTGCCGAAAAGTGAAAACCCGTACGGGAATGGGCCCGGGGCCCGGTCCTGGTGGGAGTCCCACCGGGGCCGGGCCCGCGGGCAACTGGTCTGGAGCCGCGCGCCTTACGGGGCGGTCTTGACCGTGATCTTGCCGTCGATGATGTCCTGCTTCGCCTTGTTGACCGCGGCGATGAGGTCCGTCATCTCCTTGTACTTCGGGTTCGAGTCGGCGAGGCCGACACCGTCGGTGGCGAGGCCGTAGCGGACCTCACCGGTCTGCGGCTTGCCGTCCTTGACCGACTTGATCAGGTTGTAGACGGAGTCGGAGACGTCCTTGGTGACCGAGGTCAGGATCGAGTCCTTGTACGCGGCGAGACCGGCCTGGTTGTACTGGTCGGAGTCGACGCCGATGGACCACTTGCCGGCCTTGGAGGCGGCCTCGATCGCGCCGGAGCCGGCGAGACCGGCGGCGGCGTAGACCACGTCGGCGCCCTTGTCGAGCTGGCCCTGGGCGGCGGCCTTGCCGAGGTCGGGCTTGGCGAAGCCGTCGAAGTTCGGCGGCTGGGTCAGGTACTGGGTGAGCACCTTCGCCTTGGGGTTGGTGTCCTTGACGCCCTGGACGTAGCCCGCCTCGAACTTCTTGATCAGCGGGACCTCGACACCGCCGATGAAGCCGACCGTGCCGGTCTTGGACGCCTTGGCGGCGGCGACGCCGGCCAGGTAGGAGCCCTGCTCCTCGTTGAAGACGAGGTTGGCGACGTTCGCGCCGGTCACCGAGGTGTCGTCGATGATGCCGAAGGTGGTCTTCGGGAACTGCGCGGCGACCTTCTTGATGGCCGGGGCGTAGGCGAAGCCGACACCGATGACCGGGTTGTTGCCGGCGCGGGCCAGCGAGGTGAGGCGCTGCACCTTGTCGGCGTCGCTCTCGCCGGACGACGGCTCGGCCTCGGCGCCCTTGACGCCCAGGTCGTCCTCGGCCTTCTTCAGACCCGCGTAGGCGGCGTCGTTGAAGGACTGGTCGCCGCGGCCGCCGATGTCGTACGCGATGGCGGCCTTGGCCGTCTCCGAGTCGGAGCCGGAGCCGCCCTCGGAAGAGGACTTGCCACAGGCGGTGACGGAAAGCGCGAGCGCCGCGGAGGCGATGCCCACGGTGGTGATCCTGGTGATCCGGCGCAAGAGGAGGGTCCCTTCAAGACTGACCGAAAGCGCCTCTTCCGGCGCTGGCTTTGCGGCGATCGTAACGCGCGTAGATGTCAGTTAAAGACCCGTTCATGAGTCGTTACCGTATCGACGCGAACCCACGGGTCACAGTACCCGTGCACACTTCGCGATCAAGGCGCAACCCCGTGTCATCAGCCGAGATGGGGGTGCCGCCCCCTCGCCTGGCGGGAGGGGGCGGCACAGGTCCCGGCCGGATTCAGCGCGCGCCGTCGGCGTCGATCAGGGCGGCGGCGGTGAAGAGCTCCACGGCGGTCTGGACGCACCGCTCGTCGACGTCGAAGTCGCCCGCGTGCAGGTCGCGGACGCGGGGGTCGCCGGGGGTGCGGACGCCGAGCCGGGCCATCGCGCCGGGCACGTGCTCCAGGTACCAGGAGAAGTCCTCGCCGCCGAGGCTCTGCTCGGTGTCCTCGACCGAGTCGAGGCCGCGGCGGGCGGTCATGGCGTCCCGGAGCAGCTCCACGATCACCGGGTCGTTGACGACCGGGGGGACGCCGCGGACGTAGTTCACGGTGGACTTGGCCCGGTGCAGGGCCGCGACCTCGTCGACGGCGGCGTGCACCAGGTCGGGCGCGTCGTGCCAGGCGGGCAGGTCGAGGCAGCGGACGGTGCCGGAGAGTTCGGCGTGCTGCGGGATGACGTTGGGCGCGTGGCCGGCCTCGATCCGGCCCCAGGTGACCGAGAGGCCGGAGCGGGCGTCGACCCGGCGGGCGAGGACGGCGGGCACGTCGGTGGCGATCCGGGCGGCGGCCGTGACCAGGTCGGTGGTGAGGTGCGGGCGGGCGGTGTGGCCGCCGGGGCCGTCGAGGGTGATCTCCAGACGGTCGCAGGCCGAGGTGATGGGGCCGGTGCGGATGCCGATCTTCCCGACGTCGACCTTCGGGTCGCAGTGGACGGCGATGATCCGGCCGACGCCGTCGAGGACGCCGGCCGCGACCGCGTCGGCCGCGCCGCCGGGCAGCACCTCCTCGGCGGGCTGGAAGATCAGCCGCACCGGGCGCGGCAGCCGGCCCTCGCGCGCCAGCTCGGCGAGGACGAGCCCGGCGCCGAGGACGGTGGTGGTGTGCACGTCGTGGCCGCAGGCGTGGGCGCGGTTGGGCACGGTGGAGCGGTACGCGACGGTCTTGGCGTCCGGGATCGGCAGGGCGTCGAGGTCGGCGCGGACGGCGAGCATGGGGCGCCCGCCGTCCCAGGTGCCGATGTCACACATGAGTCCCGTGCCGCCCGGGAGGACGCGCGGCGCCAGGCCGGCCGCCTCCAGGCGGGCCTTGAGCGCGGCGGTGGTACGGAACTCCTGGTTGCCGAGCTCGGGGTGCATGTGCAAGTCCCTGCGGAAGGCGATGAGTTCGCCGCGCAGGGAGGAGGACAGCGTTCCGGGCAGGGTGACGGATCCGGGCTCACGGGACTTCAACTGGTTCACCCTTTGAAGCGTAGGCCCATCCGGTGATCAACTGCCTGTCGATCACGAAAAGTTCAGCCCGTTAGGGTAAAGAATCTCGGTTTACCGCGCATGGGACACACTCCGTATGGGTATGGTCACCCGAATTCGAGCCGGTCGACCGCGGAAGCGTTCCGCGGAGTGAGCCGGTCCGCCCCCGACGCCGTACCGGCGACGCCCGCCAGGAAGCCCTGCGCGCGCGGCGAGGCGGTGGCCTTCAGCCACTCGGGCGCGATCTCGCAGACCGCGACCTTCACCCCGGTGCCCGCCAGGGCGAGCGGCAGGGTGTGCACGACGGTGGACGGGAAGCTGACGATGGTGGCGCCGATCGGGCCGCGCCGGGCGATCAGCTCCAGCGGCAGCTCGGGACGGACCACCTGGAGCCCGGCCTCGACCGCGATCCGGTGCAGCTTCTCCGGGCTCTCGCGGCGGTGCGCGAAGTAGCGGGTGGCGCCGTGGGCGCGGGCGAGCTGCCCGACGACCCGCAGATAGTGGTCCGCGTCGATCACCCCGGTCTCGACGAGCGAGGTGCCCACGAGATCGGCGCCGCCGGTGAGCGGCGGCGGGCCGAACCGCTCCCGCGTCCACGCGTAGGCGTTCTCGGTGACCTCGGTGCCGGGCGGCGCCTGCACGGGCAGCGAGGTGAAGATCTCGACGGTCCTGCCGGGGCCCGGGGCGAGCCGGCGCCGGGCCAGCGAGGTGACCGGGGCGAGCAGCAGCTCGCGCGGCCCCAGGTCGCCCTTGCGGTGCCAGCGGACCAGCCGCTCCCCGCCCGCGAGCTGGGCGGCGAACTCCATGGTCGCGGTGCCGTCGTCGACGACGGTGACGTGCCGCGGCCCGAAGAGCGTCAGCAGCAGCTGGACGTAGCGGGAGAAGGGATCGCCGACGACCACCCGCTCGGCGGCGCGCAGCGGCCCGCCGAGCTCCCGCAGGGTGCGCACCAGCGCGCCGCGGCCGGCCCGCGCCTCCTGCCAGTGCACCTCGAAGCCCTCGTCCCGGGCGAGCTGGGCCATCCGGCGCAGCTGGCCGCGCGACATCGGGTCGTTCGGCGAGAGGACGACGATCCTGAGGTCGTCGGGGGTGCCGGGTTCCGGCGCCGGGACGGTGCCCGGCGCCGGGGAAGGAGCGGGCGCGGGGGCGGCGGCCGGGGCGTGACCCCGGCCGCGCGCGTGCGCCCACTCCAGGACGTTCAGGAGCTGGACGGGGCTCTCGACGAACGCCAGGCGGCCGGTCATGCGGAGACGGGCTCCAGGACGCGGCGGAGCTTCTTCATCGGGCCGAGCTCCGACTCGTACACCTTCTTCACGCCGTCGCCGAGGGCGGTCTCGATGGTGCGGATGTCGCGGACGAGGCGCTCCAGGCCCTGCGGCTCGACGGAGGCGGCCTGGTCCGAGCCCCACATGGCGCGGTCGAGGGTGATGTGGCGCTCGACGAAGGTGGCGCCGAGGGCGACGGCGGCGAGGGTGGTCTGGAGGCCGGTCTCGTGGCCGGAGTAGCCGATCGGGACGTTCGGGTACTCCTCCTGCAGCGTCTGGATGACGCGCAGGTTCAGCTCCTCGGCCTTGGCCGGGTAGGTGGAGGTGGCGTGGCAGAGCAGGATGTTGTCGCTGCCCAGGACCTCGACGGCGTGGCGGATCTGCTTCGGCGTCGACATGCCGGTGGAGAGGATGACGGTGCGGCCGGTGGCGCGCAGCTCGCGCAGCAGCTCGTCGTCGGTGAGGGAGGCGGAGGCGACCTTGTGGGCGGGGACGTCGAACTTCTCCAGGAAGGCGACGGCCTCGGTGTCCCACGGGGAGGCGAACCAGTCGATGCCGCGCTTCCTGCAGTGCTCGTCGATCTGGCGGTACTCGTCCTCGCCGAACTCCACGCGGTGGCGGTAGTCGATGTACGTCATCCGGCCCCAGGGGGTGTCGCGCTCGATGTCCCACTGGTCGCGCGGGGTGCAGATCTCCGGGGTGCGCTTCTGGAACTTGACGGCGTCACAGCCGGCCTCGGCGGCCACGTCGATCAGCTTGAAGGCGTTCTCGAGGTCGCCGTTGTGGTTGATGCCGATCTCGCCGGTGATGTACACGGGCTGACCCGGGCCGGCGGTCTTCGAGCCGAGGGTGCGCAGACGGGAGTTCATGGTGGTGCTTCCTTCAGTTCGGGAGAGGGGTGGGGGTGGGGGTGTTCAGCTCGGGTCCGAGGAGCCAGGCGGCGATCTCGCGGATCGCTCCGAAGCCGCCCGGGGTGGCGGTGACCGCGCGGGCGGCCGCCCGGACGGAGTCGTGGGCGCTGCTCACCGCGACGGGCCAGCCGACGAGGTGGAAGCAGGGCAGGTCGTTCACGTCGTTGCCGGCGTAGAGGACGCGCGCCGGGTCGATCCCCTCGGCCTCGCACCACTCCTTGAGGGCGAGGTCCTTGCGGTCGATGCCGTGCAGGACGGGGATCTTCAGCTTCCGGGCGCGGGCGGCGACGACGGGGTTCTGCTCGGTGGAGAGGATGAGGACGGGCAGTCCGGCGCGGCGCAGGGCCGCGATGCCGAGGCCGTCGCCGCGGTGGGCGGAGACGAACTCCCGTCCCTCCGCGTCGAGGTGGACCCGGTCGTCGGTCTGGGTGCCGTCGAAGTCGAGGACGACCGCGTCGACGTCGGCGAAGGACGGGGTGGCCGGCTCGTCGAGGAGCGGGGCCAGGGCCTTCGCGCGGGCCAGGTCGTGCGGGTCGTCGATCTCCAGGACGCGGGCCGGGTCGGTGACGACGAGCGCGGTGCGGCCGAAGAAGCGGTGCCCGTGGGTACGGAACCCGGCCGCGTCCATCGCGTAGACGGCGCCCGTCTCCAGGTACTCGGCCTCGCGGTCCTGGCGGCGCGGGCGGTGCGCCTTGTCGTGGTTGACGCCGGTGGCGCCGTCCGCCGTCCCCCGCCAGAGGAAGCCGTGCGAGGGGGCGGCGGTGAAGGCGGTGTCGGCCTCCCCGTCGACGATCCGGGCGACGGCCTCGGCGACCTCGCCGGAGGTCAGGAAGGGGCTGGTGCACTGGACGAGGAGGACCACGTCGGCGGTGCGGCCCGCGGTGGCCTCGAAGGCGTCCAGGGCGTGCAGCACGGCGGACTCGCTGGTGGCGGTGTCGCCGGCGATGGCGGCGGGGCGCTGCACCGCCTCGGCGCCGAAGGAGCGGGCGGCGGCGGCGATGGCGTGGTCGTCGGTGGAGACGACGACGTCGGTGACGCCGACCGCGCCGAGGCAGGCCCGGACGGCCCGGCCGACCAGCGGGATCCCGGCGACCGGGGCGAGGTTCTTGGCGGGGACGCCCTTGGAGCCGCCCCGCGCGGGGATGACGGCGAGCACGGTGGGGCTCGGCTTCTTCACGGTCATCACAGTTCTCCCAGGCGTCGGACGACGGGGGCCACGCGCTGCACGCCGTGGCGGTAGGCGCCGCGCGCCGCCTCGCGGACGATCCGGCGCAGCCCGCTGTCGCGGACCGGCGGCGCGGTGACGTCCAGGCGGTGGCGGGCGAGGATCCCCGGCAGGTAGCCGGGGGCCGTCTCCGCGGTGTAGTAGGGGCTGATCGGGGGCAGGCCGGGCAGCGCGAGGAGCTTCGCGACGCGCTCCCGGGCGGCGTCGAAGGCGGAGTCGTACCCGCCGTCGGAGGCGACGCCCTGCCGGGACAGCCACTCCTCGTCGGGCTCGGGCACCTCGCCCCGGTCGAGCCGGTCGAAGGAGGTGAGGAGGCCGGAGCCGATGAAGTGGTGGTTGCCGTTCACCTCGCGGACCCCGCAGTCGGTCAGGATCGCGGTGGGGATCCGCCGGTGCAGGGCCTCCAGGGCGGCCGTGGAGGAGACGGTGACCAGCAGGTCGGTGCGGTCCAGGACCTCGCCCATGTGCCCGTACACCAGACGGAAGTTGGCGGGCGGATCGAGGTCGCGCACCAGCCGCTGGTACGGGTGCTCCTCCAGGTGCGTGGTGTGCTCGCCCGGCTTGGAGCGGAGCTTGAGGAGGACCTCGCGCTCCGGGTGCAGCCGGGCGTGCCGGACCAGGCGCTCCAGGACGTACGCCCGCTCGTTCCGGGTGACCGGGACGGACGGCTGGGCGGCGAACACCAGGGTGTCGCGGCCCTCCTCGCGGCGGTGCGGGGCGCCGCCGAGGAACGGCAGGGCGGCCTCGACGACCGACTCGGCGCCCGCGCCGACCCCTTCGTACACGGCGCGGAACCGCTCCGCGTCGTGACGGGAGTTGGCGAGGACCACGTCGGCGCCGTGGCGCAGGAGCAGCCCGTCGGCCAGCTTCTCGTAGACGACGCCGACGTAGCCGGTGACGATCACCGGCCGGCGGTCGAGACCGAGGTCGGCGAGGCCCTGGAGGACGGCCCGGACGGTGCCGCCGACCAGCGCGAGGACCACGACGTCGTACCGCTCGCCGCGCGCCTCCGCGTCCCGCACCTCGCGCAGGAACTCCGCGCCGGTCACCTCGCGCGGGGCGGCCGTGGAGGCCCCCGTCTCGGCGAGCTGGCGGGCGGTGGGGGTGGCCCGGCCGCGGAGGACGAAACCGGTCGGCTCCTTCTCGGAACCTGAGGCGTCCGCCGGGGTGATGCGGCGCGCGGTGAGCGCACCCCATTTCCACCGGGTGTCGGAATCCGCGAGTACGGCGACCCGTACCGCTTCACTGGAACTTGCTGGCACGTCGAGGACGCTAGAAGTCCATTCCGGTCAGCGGCCCAACTGGGCCACAACAAACGGTGAACAGCACCTCTCCGTGATCTGAAGCGGCCCGGGATTCAGCCGTTGGACGGCCCGAAATCCCCTCGGGTAAAGGCGGTTAATCAGCCCGCCGCTTCGTGTTCACCGAAAGTCCCCCGGCCGGTCGGCGAAGCGGCCGGGGCGGCGCCTAGCGTCGGCCGCGTGGTCAAGCTCTCCGTCGTCGTGCCGTTCTTCAACGTGCAGACATACGCCCCCGACACCCTCGCCAGTCTGCGCGCCAACGCCCGCGAGGACGTCGAGTTCCTCCTCGTCGACGACTGCTCGTCCGACGACACCTCCGACATCCTCGAACGGGCCGCCCGCACCCTGCCCGGCGCCGTCCTGATCCGGCACGAGCGGAACGAGGGCCTGGCGACCGCCCGCAACACCGGCCTGGACGCCGCCCGCGGCGAGTACCTCACCTTCCTCGACGGGGACGACTGGCTCTCCCCCGGCTACTACGGGCGGCTGCTCGCCGCCGCCGAAGGCCTCGGCTGCGACTTCCTGCGCACCGACCACACCTCCGTGACGGGCCGCGCCCGCTCGGTCCGCCGGGTGCCCGTGCCCCGCCGCGGCGAGGTCCTCGACCCGCGCGAGGCGATCCTCCCCGCCCACCGCACCACCTCCGTCGACTACCCCTTCGCCTGGGCCGGCGTCTACCACCGCCGCCTCCTCGACCAGGGCCTGCTGCACTTCCCGCACGGGCTGCGCACCGCCGAGGACCGGCCCTGGATCTGGCGGCTGCACCGCGAGGCGAAATCCTTCGCCGCCATCGGGGAACTCGGCGTCTTCTACCGGCGCGGAGTGACGACTTCCCTCACCCAGATCGGCGACGTCCGGCAATTGGATTTCATCCGCGCCTTCGACCTCGTCGTCGAGGAGACCGCCAAGGACAAGGACGCGGACCGCTTTCTCCCGAAAGCCGTCCGCACCTATTGCGCGGTGATCGCCCACCACATCGGCTCCATCGAGAAGTTCGAGCCCGACGTGGCCCGGCAGCTGAAGGCGATGAGCGCGGGCGCGCTGCGCCGCATGCCCCAGGACGTCCTCGACGCGGCGCTGACCGCGATGGGCGGCGACCGGGCCGCCGTCCTGCGCAAGCTGCGCCGCCGGCGCCCCGCACCGCCGCCGCCGGCCCCGCCGGGCGGCCGGGGCCCCTCGACCGGCCCGACCCCCTCGGAGGTGGCCGCGTGAGCACGGCCCGTACGACCCAGATCTTCGCCGCGTCCACCCTGTACGGCGCGGTCACCCTGGCCGCCGCCATAGACAGCGGCTGCTTCGGCGCCGCCGCCCGGCGGATCCTCCTCGTCACCAACAACGCGCCCATCCCGGAGACCACCCCCGCCTTCGTCGAGGCCGAGGGCTTCGACCGGATCCGCGGCCGCTTCGACGAGGTGATCTCCTGGAACGAGACCGTCTCGCCGCTCCACCCCGGCGGCTGGACCCCGCGCGGCCAGGACGTGCCGATGCTCCAGCGCCACCTCCACAAGCTGTGGGGGCTCGGCGACGACCGGCTCGAACTCGTCCTGGAGTCCATCCAGGTCACCCCGGCGCTCGCCATCGCCACCCTCCTCCCCGAGGCGGCGATCACCGTCTACGCCGACGGCCTGATGAGCTACGGCCCCACCCGCAACAAGATCGACCCGCTGATCGGCGGCCGCGCCGTCCGCCTCCTCCACCTCGACCTGGTGCCGGGCCTGCGGCCGCTGCTGCTCGGCGAGTTCGGCGCGGTGCCTCGGACCGTACCGGTGGAGGCCTTCACCAAGGCCGTCGAGGAGCTGGCCGGCACCGACGCGCCCGCCGGCGGCGGCGAGGGCCCCGCCCTCCTCCTCGGCCAGTACCTCGCGGCCATCAACCTGATGACGGCCGCCGAGGAGGAGGAGCTGCACCTGAGCATGGTGCGCGGCACGATCGCCCGCGGCCACCAGCGGCTCGTCTTCAAGCCGCACCCCAACGCCCCCGACTCCTGGACGGCCTCGCTCACCGAGGAGGCGGCCCGGCTCGGCGCCGAGCTGACCGTCGAGACCCGCCCGGTCCTCGCCGAGGTGCTCTACCGCGAGCTGCGGCCCGCCCTGGTCGTCGGCTGCTTCTCCACGGCGCTGATGACCGCCCGCACCTTCTACGGCCTGCCGGTCGCCCGGGTCGGCACCCGGGAGCTGCTGCAGCGGCTCACCCCGTTCCAGAACAGCAACCGGATCCCGCTGACGGTCGTCGACGCGGTCCTGCCGCCGCTGGTGCCGGGCCCGGACGACGAGGAGCCGGTGACGGACCCGGCCCGCCTCGACGACCTCGTCGCCGCCGTCGGATTCGCGATGCAGCCGAACATAAGGGCCGACCTGCGGGAGGCGGCGGTACGCCACCTGTCCGGGCCGTACGCCGAGCGCACCCGGCACCACTTCACCCGCCGCCGGCTCACCGTCCTGGACCTCCCGGGCGGCCTCCCGGTCCCCCGCCACCCGAGGGTCCGCCGCCTGGCCCGCCGGGCCCTGCGCCTGCGCAAGGCCCTGAAGAAGTAGGCGCACGGGACGGGCCCGGGACCCGTGCGGAGGTCCCGGGCCCTCCGGGTCACCGGCGGCTGATCGGCTCCTGGATCTCGGTCACCCACCCGGCCGGGTCCTCCGGGCACTCCAGGTACAGCTCACGGGCGTAGCCGGCGGAGGCGTACCCGTTGGTGTCGATCCAGGCGGCGAGCGCCTGCGAGGTCGCCAGGACGTCGTCCATCGAACCGCGGTGGACGATCGTCGCGGCCTCCTCCAGGCCGGCCAGCACGTGCACGAGCACGCCCTCCGCCTCGGTGCCCTCCGGCACGGTCGTGCCGGCGTGCACGACGACCGAGCCGTCGCCCTTCCCGGCGTCCTCGTAGTACGCGATCCCCGGCCCGAAGCCGGTGACCCCGGCCGCTTCGAGCCGGCCGCACAGCTCCTCGTACAGCGGCCCGATCACGGGCGTGATGTCCTCCGGCTCGAACCCGGCGGCCGACGCGCTCAGCTCGGCGATCCGGACGGCCGGGATCTTCTTGACGACGACGTCCTGCGTGGACATGCGTCCCTCGCTCTCGATGGCTCGGAGCCTCGCACCGACCTGGGCGAGCCGTGCCCGCGCCGCCTCCAGGGCCGCTTCGAGGTCGGCCTGGCGCAGCCGCAGCATCCCCCGCAGCTCCTCCGCGCCGATCTCCTCGTCGAGGATGGCCCCCACCTGTTCCAGCGTGAAGCCGAGGTCCTTGAGCGCGATGACGCGATTGAGCCGCGCGAGCTGGCCGGCCGTGTAGAAGCGGTAACCGCTGTGCGGGTCGACATGGGCCGGGCGCAGCAGTCCGAGCGCGTCGTAATGACGCAGCATCCGGACCGACACCCGCCCGTGCCGGGCGAAGTCTCCGATGGCAAACATGACGCCCCCTACGGAACGGCCTCACACGGTGTGAGGGTCAAGCTGCGTCAGGCGGCGCTGCTCAGGGAGAGCTTCACGGCGAAGCCCAGGAAGAGGGCGCCGGCGGCGGAGGTGGCGCCGGCGGAGAGGCGCTTGCGGCGGCGGAAGGCGGCGGAGAGGCGGGTGCCGCTGAAGATCAGGGTCGTCAGGTAGAGGAAGCTGCCGAGCTGGAGCAGGGTGCCGAGGACCAGGAAGGAGAGCGCCGGGTAGGCGTAGGAGGGGTCCACGAACTGCACGAAGAAGGAGATCAGGAAGAGGATCGCCTTCGGGTTGAAGAGGCTGATGACGAGCGCCCGGCGGTACGGGTGCTCGGAGGGGCCGGTCTCGGCCGCCTCGGCCGTGGCCCCGGTGGGTTCGCGGCGGGAGCGCCACATGGCGAGGGCGGCGCGGAGCATGCCGTACGCCATCCAGGCCAGGTAGCCGGCGCCCGCGTACTTGACGACGGTGAAGAGGACCGGGGTGGTCTGGAGCAGGGAGGCCGCGCCGAGGGCGGCCAGGGTCATCAGGATCGTGTCGCCGGTGAAGACGCCGGCGGCGGCCTTGTATCCGGTCCGGGTGCCCTTGCGGGCGGCGACGGACAGCACGTAGAGCGAGTTCGGCCCCGGGAGGAGGATGATGAGGACGAGCCCGGCGAGATAGGTCGGCAGATCGGTGACACCCAGCATGAAGCGGAGTGTCGCACACCGGTACCGATAAGACGCTTATGGGGTTGGTCACCTCGTCATGCCCCCGCGACTCACGGGCTCGGTGGGTGCACGACCATCGGGGCAACGCTCAGCCTCCAGGCCGCACTGACCTCGCTGCGGCTGCACCCGAACGGCGGGCGCCGCCACGGCCTTCATCGCAGACCGGCGCCGACAGGGCTGACCCCGTGAACACCGCCCCCACCTTCTGGGCGGCTTCGTCGTCTCCAGGGTCAGTCGTCGAGCGGCTCGGCGAGGTGTGCGGCGGCGATGGCGTCGATGCGGCGGGCGAGGTCGAAGTCAGCGGCCGTGAGCTTGCGGCCGGCGTCGTGGGTGGTGATGCCGAACCGAACACGCCCCCACCTGAGGTCGATGTCGGCGTGGTGGCTGATGAGCCGCTCGACGTCAGCGACGTGCACAATCATGGCGACGCCACCGTGGTAGCGGATGGCGTAGCTGCGGGTGATCTCGTCCCCTTCACGTCGCCAGCCGGGCACACTGGCGAGTGCTTCCTCGATCTCGGTCTCCGTCATCGGCACCTTCTCGTCCGACATCAGGCCCCCTCCGTCATCGGCGCCAGGGCTTCGGCGAGATCCTGGCCTACGGGCGCATCGTGCCACGGCCGCATCGCCCGCTCCAGCGTCTCCAGCTCCCTCCGCATCCGGGCCGAGCCGGTCTCCACCGCGATGGCCGCCACCTCCCGCACGATCTCCACAGCCTGTTCCGGCTCGCGTGCGGTGGCAGCGGCGGTGGCGTACCGCGCCATGTAGACACCACGGTCTCGGCGTGCGGTCGCAGGTACGACGGTGAGCACTTCCTCCCACAGAGCACTCGCCTCGACGCCCAGGCCGAGCCGCCCGTAGCAGGTGGCGCGTTGCACCTCCAGATAGCCGGGCGTCCGCCTGCACGCGTTGCCCCAGGGGAGGTCGTCGTCGACCTGGGGCAGGAGCCTTCCTGCCTGGTCGATGAGCCGGTCGACCTCGGCCCGGTCGCGTAGCAGGCTGGCGCCGTGGGCCTGTTGCTGCATGGCCATGACGTGGATCTTCGGAACGACGGCCGCTGGTTCGTCGAGAGCCGCCTCGCACAGGTCGACGACTCCGGCCCCGTCGCCGAGGTCCGTACTCACGACGGCGGAGTTGACCATGGCGTAGCCGATAAGGTGCGGGTCTCGAGCGCGGAGCGCAATCTCCTGGGTGATGCCCCGCCAGAACGCGGCCGCGCTCATGTCGCCGGCGTCCTGATAGAGCCAGCCGACGAGCGCGGCGCAGGCGGCGCCGACGCGGAGCAGGCCGCGACGGGTCTCTCCGGTCGCACTGCGGGTGAGCTTGTCGATGAGCTGGTACTGGGGGCCGAGGGTGCCGATCAGGTCGTGCGGGCCGAGGATCATGTCGGCGCGGTAGTGGCCTTCAAGCTGGGACTCGAAGTAGTCGACGAGCGCAGGGTCGACCTGCTGCCGGGAAAGCGGTCCGGGAACGAGCGCGGTGGCGGCGACGTCGAGAAAGCGGACGGCTTGCACGCTGGTCTCTTCGTGGTGCTCGGGCCTGATCCAGCCCGGCGGGGTGGTGAATCCGAGGCTCTCGGGCCACTTCCCGAAGGCGTCATGAAGGACGAGCGCGGTCTCCTCGGAAGGCCATCCCGGGCGAGGCCCTTCCCATCGGCGCCAGGTCCTCGGTGACACGGTGAAGTGCGGGTCGTCGAGCAGTTGCCGACCGTGCGCCGTGAGGGCGGTGGCCGCAGCGTCAGCAGATCTCCAGCCGGACTTCAGGCGGGCGGCTCGGAGAGCGTCGTTGCGGCTCATGCCGCCAGTGCGAGGTGTCACGCCGGTCCCTCAGGGCCGTGGCCGCGACGTGGCCGTACGTGGCCACTCGATGGCCTGTCTGTGCGGTGCCGTGTCCGCCCATCATCGAGCCACAGCCACCGGGGCGTACGACGCATTGCGGGAATGCCCCCGACGGAGGGAGCACCCATGCCTGAGCACAACCGGACACGCGAGACCACCATGGAGGTTCACCTCGGCGCGCTCCTGGTCCAGGACCGCGCCTCGGTAGACCGGCGAGTTGAGCGGCAGGCGAAGGCGACCATCCGTACCGTCCTCGCCTTGCGGGACCACCCCGGCGAGTCCGAAGTGGCCCGCTTGACGGACACCCTGCTCACGTACTGCGCCGTCCTGGCCAACGGCGTTGCCGCCGTCCCCGAGGCCGACCGGTGCGCGCGGGGCCGAGCGGCCCTGATCGTCTGGGACGGCCTACGTGAGTCCGGTCCGGCCGACGGGCCTCTCGGTACGTGGTCGTACCCACGGCACCTCGCTGTCTGCGCCCGGGACATGCTGCTCTCGGTCCGCGACTACCGGGAGACGGCTGCGCCGGCCTCGTTCATCGGCCGGACCGGTCTGCCGCCCGTACGCACGGACACTCCGTGACGGAGCACGGGCGGCAGGTCCTGTACGCACTCACCGTCCTCGGGCTCCTCGCCGCCCTCGTCTACGGCATCACCCGCTGAGGTCCAGGACCATCGCCCCTCAGTCCATAGGATGGACGGGCCGCCCGCGAGAGGAATGATCACAAATGCGCCCCCAGCGATTCACCGACTATGTCCTCGACCTCGTGAAGAACCATCCGACGGTCAGCCGCGTGCAGACGCTCGCCGAGGCCGGTGACACCAAGCATCCCTTCGGGCTGGCGATCACGACGAGCAGCGGCGAGACCCGGTGGCAGTTCGCCGGCCAGCTCCCCGACGGAGCCAAGCACGAAGGCTTCACCGACGAGCCGGTGACCGGGGCGCCGGTGGCCCCGCTGGGTGACCCCGCGTCGGCCGACTCCCCCGAGGAGTGGCTCGCGGCCCTGCTCGCTCAGGCCGAATGCCCGGAGATCTCACAGATCGAGCGGTGGTCCACCCGCGAGGGCGCGGGACCTCAGCGCGGCGCCACCATCAGCTTCTACGACGGCTCGCGCATCTTCGCGCGCCAGTTTTAGACCCTCCCCGGCATCGCCCGGGGAGCGCACGTCGCACCACCGTCAGCACCGCCTATCCCAAGGAGGACTGCACTGTGACCAAGCGATTCGACCCCGGCATGTGTGAGGGGAACTGCCCAGTCTGCGGGGCCGGAGTGGGCGCCGAGCCCGGCCAGCCGACCGCTATGCACCAGCGTGCGGGCACCGGCACCGAGACATGCCCGGGGAGCGGCGCGCCCGCCGTGTAGCCGACCGTAGAACGCCCCCGGCCGGAGCTCCGACCGGGGGCCACTCCGGCTCCGCGTCCCTGACCGGGAGACGGGGCCGTGGTGTGATCAGAACACGTCGCTGGGCGTGTACGTGCCCCAGACCTCGCGGAGCGCGTCGCAGACCTCGCCGACGGTGGCGCGGGCCTTGAGGGCGTCCTTCATCGGGTAGAGGACGTTGTCGGTTCCCTCGGCGGCCTTCTTCAGGGCGGCGAGGGCGGCGTCGACGGCCGGCTGGTCGCGCTCGGCGCGCAGCTTGGCGAGGCGGTCGGCCTGCTGGGCCTCGATCGCCGGGTCGACGCGCAGCGGCTCGTACGGCTCCTCGACGTCGATCGTGTAGCGGTTGACGCCGACGACGACCCGCTCGCCGGAGTCGGTGTCCTGCGCGATGCGGTAGGCCGAGCGCTCGATCTCGCTCTTCTGGAAGCCGCGCTCGATGGCGTTGACCGCGCCGCCCAGCTCCTCGACCTTCGCCATCAGTTCGAGGGTGGCCGCCTCGACGTCGTCCGTCATCTTCTCGACCACGTACGAGCCGGCGAAGGGGTCGACCGTGGCCGTCACGTCGGTCTCGTACGCCAGGACCTGCTGGGTGCGCAGCGCCAGGCGGGCGGACTTGTCCGTCGGCAGCGCGATGGCCTCGTCGAAGGAGTTGGTGTGCAGCGACTGCGTGCCGCCGAGGACGGCCGCCAGGCCCTGGACGGCGACGCGCACGAGGTTGACCTCGGGCTGCTGGGCCGTCAGCTGCACGCCGGCGGTCTGGGTGTGGAAGCGGAGCATCAGCGACTTGGGGTTCTTCGCGCCGAACTCCTCCTTCATCACCCGCGCCCAGATCCGGCGGGCGGCGCGGAACTTCGCCACCTCCTCCAGGATCGTCGTGCGGGCCACGAAGAAGAAGGAGAGCCGGGGGGCGAAGTCGTCGACGTCCATGCCGGCCGCGACGGCGGTGCGGACGTACTCGATGCCGTCGGCGAGGGTGAACGCGATCTCCTGCGCGGGCGAGGCGCCGGCCTCGGCCATGTGGTAGCCGGAGATCGAGATCGTGTTCCACTTCGGGATCTCGGCCTTGCAGTACTTGAAGATGTCGGCGATCAGCCGCAGCGAGGGCTTCGGCGGGAAGATGTACGTGCCGCGGGCGATGTACTCCTTCAGCACGTCGTTCTGGATCGTGCCGGTGAGCTTCTCGGCCGGCACGCCCTGCTCCTCGCCGACCAGCTGGTACATCAGGAGGAGGAGGGAGGCGGGGGCGTTGATCGTCATCGACGTCGACACCTTGTCGAGCGGGATGCCGTCGAAGAGGACCCGCATGTCGTCGACGGAGTCGATCGCCACGCCGACCTTGCCGACCTCGCCGCTGGCGATCGCCGCGTCGGAGTCGTGGCCCATCTGGGTGGGCAGGTCGAAGGCGACCGAGAGGCCCATCGTGCCGTTGTCGATCAGCTGCTTGTACCGGGCGTTGGACTCCACGGCGGTGCCGAAGCCGGCGTACTGCCGCATCGTCCACGGCCGTCCGGTGTACATCGACGGGTACACGCCGCGCGTGAAGGGGTACGCACCCGGTTCGCCCAGCTTCTCCGCCGGGTCCCAGCCCTCCAGGGCGTCCTCGCCGTAGACCGGCTCGATGGGCAGTCCCGACTCCGACTCGCGTGCCATGTGCTGTGCCTCCCGTTGGGTGTGCTGCCGCGCTCCTGTACCGACCCTCGCGACGGACTGTAGCCGCGGGTGCGCGGTCCGGTGGAGGCCAGCAGGCTGGGACCTTGCTCACAGCATCGGAGCTTCGCCCGGCCGGGTGCGCAACCAAGGGCGAACGGGAAGCATCCCTATGGGCACAGTCGAGTTCCCGGGGGGCCACCATGAAGCGTTCGTCCGTCATACGCAGAGCCGTGCTCGCGACCGCCGCCGTCGCGCTCGTCGCGACGGGCTGTACGGCCCAGGCGGCCGGATCAGGGAGCGGGGGGCGGGGCTCCACGGCGCCGGCCACGGGCGCGCCGGTGACCACGGCGCCCTCCGCGTCCGGCGGGTCCGGCGGGTCCGGCGGGTCCGGCGGGTCCGGCGGGTCCGACGCCAAGCCGTCGTCTCCCGCGCCCACGTCCGCGCCCGCGTCCGCGCCCACGCCCGCCGCGAAGGTCCTCATGAAGGACGGCGACGAGAACGAGCAGGTGCGGGAGCTCCAGGCGCGGCTGCGGCAGCTGGACTACTTCGACCGGGCGCCCACCGGCTTCTACGGTTCGATCACGGGGAAGGCGGTCGCGGCCTTCCAGAAGAAGCGGGGGCTGCCCGCGACGGGCTCGGTGGACGAGACGACCTGGCAGCGGCTACTCGGCATGTCGAGGAAGCCGACGGCGGACGAGCTGAAGCCGTCCACCACCAACAAGCTGGACACCCCGGACGCGCGCTGCATGAAGGGCCGGGTGCTCTGCATCAGCAAGGAGAGCCGGACGCTGGCCTGGATGATCGACGGCCGGGTGGTGTCGTCGATGGACGTGCGCTTCGGTTCGGAGAACACGCCGACGCGCGAGGGCACCTTCGCGGTGGGCTGGAAGGCGAAGGACTGGACGTCGACGATCTACCACACGCCCATGCCGTACGCGATGTTCTTCAGCGGCGGCCAGGCGGTGCACTACTCGTCGGACTTCGCGGCCCGCGGCTACAACGGGGCCTCGCACGGCTGCGTGAACGTCCGGGACCGGGCGAAGATCTCGGCCCTCTTCGACCAGGTGAAGGTCGGCGACAAGGTCGTCGTCCACTGGTAGCGGACGGGAAGGGAAGAAGGGGCGCGGGTGGGGCCGGGGGAACGTGCCCCACCCGCGCCGGGTGCGCGGAGCCGTAGGTACGGGGGGAACCCCGGCTCTCTGCGCGGCCGATGACCAGTCGGCTCACTCAGTACTGCGCCGACGGGCCCGAAAGTGTCACACCCGCGTCGCCGGGGCGGGCACGGGACGCTCCGAAACCGCTGTGACCTGCGACTTCACCTTCGGCTTGGCTTTGGGCCGGTCCTTCGGGTCGGGCCTGTCCGCGCCGCCGCTCCGGCCGCGCTTGCGGCTGGGGTCGGAGGGGGTGGGGACGGTGCCGTGGCCGAGGTCCGTGCCGGCGTCCCGGCTCTCCTCGTCCCCGTCCTTGCCCGGGTCGCCGTTCTCCGCGTCCTCGCCGCTCTCCCCGTCGTGTCCGTCCCCGCCCTTGTCCGTGGCGGGGCCGAGGAGCGCGTCGCAGTAGGCGCGCAGGGACTCGCCGGTGCGCAGGGCGGCGGCGAGCCGGCGGCGGCCGGCGTCGTCGAGGCTGCCGTCGCGGTAGGCGCGGCAGGCCTTGGTCCTGGTCTCGCGGGTGTCGGCGTCCCGGTCCCCGGTGGCGTCGTCGTCCCCGGGGTGGCCGGTGCGCTTGCCGGAGGGGGTGACGCCGGGGCGGGGGGTCGCGAGGGTGCCGTCCTCGGGTCCGGCCGTGGGGCCGGTACCGGGGGCGGGCGTGGTGGTGGGCCGGCCCGGGTCCGCGTTCCCGGACGGGTCCGGGCGGCCTTCGATTCCGGCGGTGGGTTCGCCCGGGTCGCCGGTCGGGATCGCGGGGTCGGCGGCGGTGACCGTACGGGACGGTTCCTTGTCGACCAGCGGGAGGACTCCGGTCCCGGCGGCGACGGCGACCCCGCCGACGGTGACGGCGGCGAGCGCGGCGGTGAGCCCGTACCGCAGGGAGCGTCCCCAGCGGCGGCCCGCGCCGGGGGCGGCCGCGCGGGCGGCGGCGGCCGTGCGGGCGGTGGTGGCGGTGCGGAAGGCGGCGAGGGCGGCCTCCTCCCCGGCGAGCGGTACGCCGGGGGCGGGGGCGACGGGGACGCGGACCGTGTCGAGGGCGTCGGCGAGGGCCGCGGCGCCGGTGCGGGCGGCGGGTTCTGCGGGGTCGACGGGCTCACCCCGGAGCAGCCGCTCCGCGGCGTCGGGATCGAGCCATTGGTACCGCTCGTCGGCCATCACATGTCCTTCTGCGTACGCGGACGCCAATGCGTCACACCGCCGGGCGCCGTGAACCCGGGATTCCGGCCGCGCTGGGGTGGCACTCCGTCGAGGCCCGGCGCCCCGCCGTCGGCTCCCTCGCCGGTGTCCGCTCCGGCGGCGGCCGGGTCGACGCCGAGGAGTTCGGCGAGCTTCTTCAGACCGCGGTGGGCGGCGGTGCGCACCGCGCCGGGGCGCTTGCCGAGGGCGTCGGCGGCGGACTTGGCGTCGAGGCCGACGACCACGCGCAGGACGACGGCCTCGGCCTGGTCCTGCGGGAGGCGGGCGATGAGCCGCAGGGTGTCGCCGGTGGAGAGCGCCTCCAGGGCCTCGCCCGCGGTGTCGGAGTCGGCGGGCTTGTCGGTCAGCTCGGTCTCGTCGCCGCCGGAGGCGGGGCGGCGGCCGCGCATCCGGATGTGGTCGAGGGCGCGGTTGCGGGCGATGCGGGCCGCCCAGCCGCGGAAGCGGTCCGCGTCGCCCGCGAAGCGGTCGAGGTCGCGGGCGATCTGGAGCCAGGCCTCCGAGGTGACGTCCTCGGCGTCGGCCTCTCCGACCAGCGTGCGCATGTAGCCCAGCAGACGGGGGTGCACGGCGCGGTACACAGTACGGAAGGCGTCTTCGTCCCCGTTCTGCGCAGCGAGCACCGCGGCCGTCAGCTCCGCGTCGTCCCCCAGCACTCCCCAAACCCTGTTCGTCGGTCGCGTTCTGCGCGCGCGTCAGCACGTCGCCGGCGGAGTCGGGGCTGGTCATCGCCGCCGGGTCCGCTTCGCGCTCCAGCACGCTACGTCGATTCCCGGTGTCACGTCCACGCGGTACGGGCACCTTGTGCAACTTGCAACCTTCGCTCCGGCGCGGGCGGTGTGACAGAAACCGCACGCCCGGCGCTGTATGGAGTACGGAGCCGTGCTGCGGCTCCGTGGACGACGACCGGGGCCTCTCCTGTGGGGGGTGGCGGCCCCGGTCGTCTCCCTTTTCCCGGAACCTTCCCAGGGTGTGACGCACCCTCAGCGGGTCGATTTATCCCACCTTCATGCAGTATGACCATCACCCGAAAGAAGTCATCCCTGGAGGGGCCCCGAGAGTGTCAACCGATCGTTGACAGTCGAGGGGTGTCAACCTAAGGTTGCCTCATGACGCAGCCCGCAGTTCCTCAGATCAGCATCCGTCTCGACGAACTCATCGAAGCGATCAAGAAGGTCCACCCCGACACGCTGGACCAGCTCTCCGGCGCGGTCATCGCGGCGGACTACCTCGGCGAGATCGCCGACCACCTCATCGGCCACTTCGTCGACCAGGCCCGCCGCTCCGGCGCCTCCTGGACCGACATCGGCCGCAGCATGGGCGTCACCCGCCAGGCCGCGCAGAAGCGCTTCGTCCCCAAGGACCCCGACGCCGAGAAGATGGACCCGAACGCCGGCTTCGCCCGCTTCACCCCGCGCGCCCGCGCGGTCGTCGTCGCCGCGCAGAACGAGGCGATCGCCGCGCGGAACGCGGAGACCGTCCCCGGCCACCTCGCCCTCGGCCTGCTCGCCGAGCCCGAGGGGCTCGCCGTCCTGTGGATCACCTCGCAGGGCGTCACCGCCGAACAGCTGCGCGAGGCCGTCACGCCGACGCTGCCGCCGGCCGCCGAGGAGGTGCCCTCGCTCGTCCCCTACGACGCGGCGGCGAAGAAGGTGCTCGAACTGACCTTCCGCGAGGCGCTGCGGCTCGGCCACAACTACGTGGGCACCGAGCACATCCTCCTCGCGCTCCTGGAGCACGAGGACGGCAAGGGCGTGCTGAGCGGCCTCGGCCTGGAAAAGGCGGAGGCGGAGCGGCAGCTCGCCGAGCTGATCGCCTCCGCGACGGTCGAGGCGCCCGTCGAGGGCTGAGCCCGGCTCAGGCGGTACGGGCCCGGCGGGAGACCACCGCGCGCAGCACCCGGCCGCCCTCGACGGAGAGCTCGCGCGCCCGGCGCAGTCCGGTCGGGCCGTGGGCGGCCGCGTCGAGGACGGCCAGCTGCCGGCGGAGCTCACCGGCGTGCAGGGGGCCGTCCTCGTTGACGTCGTACAGCCGGTGCACGGTGAGCGCGACGGTCGAGCACCGCTCGGCCCAGGCGCGGAGGGGCTCCTCGGCCCACTCGGCGGGCATCCCGTCGACCATCGCGCGCACCAGGGTGACGACCCCGCCGTCGTCGGCGGCCTCGCCGCCCGCGCCGTCCAGCTCGACCCGCGCCTTGCCGACGGCCTCGGCCCAGGCAGTGGCGTCCGCGCGCGCGACCGCCGCCCAGACCGGCCGCAGCACCTCGGCACCGTCGGGCGCGAGCAGCGGCAGGCACCGGTCCAGACAGGCGAGCCCGGAGGCGGCGAGGCCGCGCCCGTCGGTCCCGCCGATCAGTTCCACCAGACTCCGACCCGTACTCGACGTCATGGACGCCTCCTCGCCACCCGATGCGGACTCTCTACGTCCACTTCTGCGCCGAAGGGCGCTTTCTCGTCACTTGGCGGCCGAAAGCATGCCAGTGGCCTTGGTGTGCTGCATAGAGGTCAGACGGCGTACGAACAGGAGGGCGAGGACGCCGGCGGCGACGACGAAGGCGTACCCGGCCAGGGACCAGGTCGCGGCGGTGGACAGCGCGTCCAAGGTCTCGGCCTGCCGGTAGAGCCCGGTGGACAGCCGATCGAGGATCAGTCCCAGCACGAAACAGGCCCACCACGAGTTGAGCAGCGTGAGCTCCCGGGCGCCGTCGGCGGCGTACGGGTCCTGACGGCTGGCCCGCCAGACGTCCACGGCGATCTGCCGCGGGATCCACAGGTTGCCGATCGGGACGAACCAGCCGCCGATGGCCCACCCCGGCTTGCGGCCCTGGAGATCGGCCGCCCAGACGCTCGCGTTCGACGCGACCCGGTGGAACCAGATGATGAAGACGACGGCGGTCGCAAGGTAGACGAGGTAGCCGACGGCCATCAGCAAGTCGAAGGCCTCGACGGTGGCGTAGGAGTCGACGGCGGCCAGCGGGTCGGCGACGATCCACGCCTCGGAGCCCGCGCCGATCAGGAAGAGCAGGACGTCGACGCCCAGCAGGACGGTCACGGCCGTCGCCAGGCCGTTGGGATTGCGCAGCATGAAGGGTCCCCCCAGGAACACGTGAACGGAACAACACCCCCTCCCCCAGGGGGTCGCGCCGGAACCTATGCCAGGCGGAAGCGTTCCGTCCAGGGAAAACCGCAGCTCAGCCGCGTACCTTCGTGGCCAGGGCGCGGAATTCGGACCAGGTCTGCGCGGGTTTGCGGGGGTCCCAGACCTTCTGGGAGAGGGCCGCGAGCGGGAGGCGGATGCCGGCGGCGACCTGGTCCTGGGTCTGGGCGTTGGAGAAGTCGCACCAGACGGCGAACCGGGCGCCCTGGATCTGCGCGTCGTAGCGGGCCGGGACCGGGGTGGTGCCGCGGACGACCAGCGGGGTCCACTGCTCGTAGATGCGGCGGCCGGTCGGGTAGGTGAACTGATTGGGCTCGCCGAGCACGTAGTAGAGGTACTCGTCGTTGAGGTTGACCAGCCTGCGGCCCGCCTGGAGGTACGGGAGCGGCGGCCTGGCCCCGTACTCCTTGCCCGTCCAGTACTCGACCTCGATGTCCTTCGCCGCGCTCACCACCCCGCCGGCGAAGAAGCCGTCGTTCCACGCCTTGAGGGTCTTGCCGGTCGGCCGGACGGTCGCGGCGCGGTCGTTGAGCCAGTCGGTCGCCAGGTCCTGGACGCGCCCCGAGGGGCCGTACGCCTCGCGCGCCGCGCGGGCGAGCTGCGGGTAGGTCGCCTCGGGGTCCTTCGCCATCAGGGCGACGTACTCGTCGGCGCCGAGGTGCCAGTAGGCGCCGGGGAAGAGGGCGGTGTACTCGCGCAGCAGGTCGTCGACGATCCGGGCGGCGGCCGGGTCGGAGATGTCGACGGCGCCGCGCGGGGTGCGGCCGCTGACGCTGACCAGCTGGAGGTCCGGGTGGGCGGCGATGACCGCGCCGAGGTGTCCGGGCGAGTCGATCTCGGGGACGACGGTGACGTGCCGGCTCGCGGCGAGCGCGAGGATCCGGCGGACCTCCGCCTTGGTGAGGTGCTGCTCCGACACGACCTCGGGGTGCGAGTCGGACTCGATCCGGAAGCCCTGGTCGTCGGAGAAGTGCAGCCCCAGCTGGTTGAGCTTGAGGTCGCCCATCTCCCGGATCCGGTCCTCCAGCCAGGCGGCGGTGAAGTGCTTGCGGGCGATGTCGACGTTGAGTCCGCGCTGCGGCTTCGCCGGGCGGTCGGCGACCGTGCCCTCGGGCATCGCGCCGCTCCCCTTCACCGACTGCTTGAGGGTGCGGGTGCCGTAGAAGACGCCAGCCTCGTCGGGGCCGGTGATGCGGACCCGGTCGTCCTTCACGGTGAGCGTGTACGACTCGGCGGCGCCCTTCCCGCCGAGCGCCAGCTCGACGTCGCCCGGTCCGGCGGCGGCCTCGCCGCGGTAGCGCAGGCCCAGCTCCCCGGCGAGCAGCCGGCCCTCGTCGGCGAGGCCCGCGCTGTTCGCGCCGAGGACGACCCCGGCGCTCGCGGCGGGCTTCCAGCCGGGGCCGCGGGCCGGCTCGTGGGAGCGGACGGCGGGGACGGTGCGGGGGGCCCGGGAGAGCGGGTAGGTCCGGGTCGGCGTCGGGCTGGGGGTCGTCGTGGCGGGCTTCGCGGCCGAGGTCGTCGCGGCCGGGGCCGTACCGGAGGGTGACGGGGAGTCCGCGCCGGAGGGGGAGCCGTTCGAGCAGGCCGCCACGGTGGTCAACGCCACCGCGGCCGCCAGGAGAGCCGGGCCGCGCAGGGGGCCTCGTGGGGAGTGCCGCATCCCACGCATCCTCCCCCACCCGAGCCGACCCGGCCAATCGCCGGGCGCACTCCCCCACCCGTCGGAACGGAACCTTCACGTCCATCACACGTTCCTAAACTCTCCCTTCCGGGTGAAATTCGCGCACTCGTCGGACACTTCCCCCGTCCCGTCGATAACGTTGCGTCACGTCCACCCCATTCGTCCCGCCGTCCCGGAGCCCACGCTGACCAGCGACACCCACGCCCCCTGCCGCAAGCCGGGTCCGGCGGACGCGCCTGCCATACCCGCCCAGAAGTCCACCGGCGCCCCGCACGGCCTGCTGCCGCTCAACGCCGCCGCCCCGGCAGAGGCCGTGGAGCTGCTGCTCTCCTGCTGCCACAGCCGCCGCTGGGCCGAGCGGATCGCCGCCCACCGGCCCTATCCCACGGTGGACGCCCTGCTCGCCGCCGCCGAGGAGGCCGGGTACGACCTGACCGGCGCCGACCTCGACGAGGCGCTGGCCGCCGAGTCCTCCGCGCTGCCGCACCCGGACGCGCCGCCGGCCGCCCGGACCGCGCTGCGCGCCGCCCACGCCGCGTACGAGAGCCGCTTCGGCCACGCGTTCGTCATCAGCCTGGACGGGGTGCGTCCGGACGAGCGACTTGACGTGGTCCTCGCCGGAATCCGGTCACGTCTCGGCAACGAACCGGAGGAGGAACGCGCCGTCGCGGCCGACGAACTGCGCCGGCTCGCCCGGTCGCGGCTCGCCTTCGCGCTCGCCCGCGGGCTCACTCACACCCCTTGGAACCTGTGATTCTCCCCGGAATAGCCCGAATCCGCCTCGGACGATAGCCCGTCCGTGCCTGTTTGATCACACTGAAGGACCCCGGGCGAGCGAACCGACAAGTCGTCGCTACGATGACCGGGGCCGGTGGACCGTACCCGGCCGGGCCAGACCGACAGAGAAGCCGGCCGGGCCCCGATCCCCGCTCCCGGAGGGTTTTTCCGTGCCGGCTGGAACGCTGTACCGCGGCCGGGAAGGAATGTGGTCCTGGGTGGCTCATCGAGTCACCGGCGTCCTCATCTTCTTCTTCCTGTTCGTACACGTGCTGGACACCGCTCTCGTCCGCGTCTCCCCCGAGGCGTACGACGAGGTCGTCGCGACCTACAAGACGCCGATCGTCGCTCTTCTGGAGTACGGCCTGGTCGCCGCCATCCTCTTCCACGCGCTGAACGGCCTGCGGGTCATCGCCGTGGACTTCTGGTCCAAGGGCCCCCGCTACCAGAAGCAGATGCTCTGGACCGTCGTGGGCGTCTGGGTCGTGCTGATGGCCTTCTCGCTGTACCCGATCCTCGGGCACGCCGCACGTGAACTGTTCGGGAGCTGATCTCAGACATGTCTGCTGACACCACCTCCGCGATCGGTCCCGTCAAGGACACGTCCTTCGACGCGGACAACCCCGCCCCCTACATCGAGGCCCCCCGCAAGCGCACGGGCAAGACCCCGCGCGCGACCCGCGGCAACTTCGAGATGGCCGCGTGGCTCTTCATGCGCCTCTCGGGCGTGGTCCTCGTGGTCCTCGTCCTCGGCCACCTGCTGATCCAGCTCTTCCTGGACGGCGGCGTCTCCAAGATCGGCTTCGCCTTCGTGGCCGGCCGCTGGGCGTCCCCGTTCTGGCAGGTCTGGGACCTGCTGATGCTGTGGCTGGCCATGCTCCACGGCGCCAACGGCCTCCGCACGGTCATCAACGACTACGCGGAGCGTGCCAACACGCGCCTGTGGCTCAAGGGCCTGCTGTACACCGCCACGGTGTTCACCATCCTTCTGGGCACGCTGGTGATCTTCACCTTCGACCCGAACATCCGCTAGGCACGGGGCTGAGGTAACCACGCCATGAAGATCCACAAGTACGACACCGTCATCGTCGGCGCCGGCGGCGCCGGCATGCGCGCCGCCATCGAGGCGACGAAGCGCAGCCGCACCGCCGTGCTGACGAAGCTCTACCCCACCCGCTCCCACACGGGCGCCGCGCAGGGCGGCATGGCCGCCGCGCTGGCCAACGTGGAGGAGGACAACTGGGAGTGGCACACCTTCGACACGGTCAAGGGCGGTGACTACCTGGTCGACCAGGACGCCGCCGAGATCCTGGCGAAGGAGGCCATCGACGCCGTCCTCGACCTGGAGAAGATGGGCCTGCCGTTCGGCCGCACGCCCGAGGGTCAGATCGACCAGCGCCGTTTCGGCGGTCACTCCCGCAACCACGGCGAGGCCCCGGTCCGCCGGTCCTGCTACTCGGGCGACCGCACCGGCCACATGATCCTCCAGACCCTCTACCAGAACTGCATCAAGGAGGGCGTGGAGTTCTTCAACGAGTTCTACGTCCTCGATCAGCTCATCGTGGAGGAGGACGGCGTCAGGAAGTCGGCGGGCGTCGTCGCGTACGAGCTGGCCACCGGCGAGATCCACGTCTTCCAGGCCAAGTCGGTCATCTACGCCTCCGGCGGCACCGGCAAGTTCTTCAAGGTGACGTCGAACGCCCACACCCTGACCGGTGACGGCCAGGCCGCCTGCTACCGCCGCGGTCTGCCCCTGGAGGACATGGAGTTCTTCCAGTTCCACCCGACGGGCATCTGGCGCATGGGCATCCTGCTGACGGAGGGCGCCCGCGGTGAGGGCGGCATCCTCCGCAACAAGGACGGCGAGCGCTTCATGGAGAAGTACGCGCCGGTCATGAAGGACCTCGCGTCCCGTGACGTCGTCTCCCGCTCCATCTACACGGAGATCCGCGAGGGCCGCGGCTGCGGTCCCGAGGGCGACCACGTCTACCTGGACCTGACGCACCTCCCGCCGGAGCAGCTCGACGCCAAGCTCCCGGACATCACCGAGTTCGCCCGTACGTACCTCGGCATCGAGCCGTACACGGACCCGATCCCGATCCAGCCCACCGCGCACTACGCCATGGGCGGCATCCCGACCAACGTCGAGGGTGAGGTCCTGTCGGACAACACCACCGTCGTCCCGGGCCTGTACGCGGCCGGCGAGGTCGCCTGCGTGTCGGTGCACGGCGCCAACCGCCTCGGCACCAACTCGCTGCTCGACATCAACGTCTTCGGACGTCGCGCGGGCATCGCCGCCGCCGAGTACTCCCACAAGCACGACTACGTCGAGCTGCCGGAGAACCCGGAGGCCATGGTCGTCACGCAGATCGAGAACCTGCGCAACTCCACGGGCACCGAGCGGGTCGCCGACCTGCGCCGCGAGCTCCAGGAGACGATGGACGCCAACGTGATGGTGTTCCGCACGGAGCAGACCATCAAGACGGCCGTCGAGAAGATCGCCGAGCTGCGCGAGCGCTACAAGAACGTGTCCATCCAGGACAAGGGCAAGCGCTTCAACACCGACCTCCTGGAGGCCATCGAGCTGGGCAACCTGCTCGAACTGGCCGAGGTCATGGCCGTCTCGGCCCTGGCGCGCAAGGAGTCCCGCGGCGGTCACTACCGCGAGGACTACCCGAACCGCGACGACGTCAACTTCATGCGCCACACGATGGCGTACCGCGAGGTCGGCGAGGACGGCTCCGAGACCGTGCGTCTCGACTACAAGCCGGTCGTGACGACCCGCTACCAGCCGATGGAGCGTAAGTACTGATGGCCACCCCCGTTCTGGACAAGGTCGAGGCGGAGTCCGCCGCCTCCCCGTACATCACGGTCACCTTCCGGATCCGCCGCTTCAACCCCGAGATCTCGGACGCGGTGGTCTGGGAGGACTTCCAGGTCGAGATCGACCCGAAGGAGCGCGTGCTCGACGGTCTCCACAAGATCAAGTGGGACCTGGACGGCACGCTCACCTTCCGTCGCTCCTGCGCGCACGGCATCTGCGGTTCCGACGCCATGCGGATCAACGGCAAGAACAGGCTCGCCTGCAAGACGCTGATCAAGGACCTGAACCCCGAGAAGCCGATCACCGTCGAGCCCATCAAGGGCCTCACGGTGCTGAAGGACCTCGTGGTCGACATGGAGCCCTTCTTCCAGGCCTACCGCGACGTCATGCCCTTCCTCATCACCAAGGGGAACGAGCCGACCCGCGAGCGCAAGCAGTCCCCCGAGGACCGCGAGCGCTTCGACGACACCACCAAGTGCATCCTGTGCGCCGCGTGCACGTCGTCCTGCCCGGTCTTCTGGAACGACGGCCAGTACTTCGGTCCGGCCGCGATCGTCAACGCGCACCGCTTCATCTTCGACTCGCGCGACGAGGGCGGCGAGCAGCGCCTGGAGATCCTGAACGACAAGGACGGCGTGTGGCGCTGCCGCACCACGTTCAACTGCACGGACGCCTGCCCGCGTGGCATCGAGATCACCAAGGCGATCCAGGAGGTGAAGCGCGCGCTCATCACGCGTCGCTTCTGATCCCGGGTCTCTTCCGATCCCGTCGCAGTGCCGTGGAAGGCCCCGTCTCCCCTGGGAGGCGGGGCCTTCCCGCGTGCGGAGCCACGCGGGGGGGGCGTCAGCCGCCGACCAGGGGGACGAGTCTGAGGAAGACGACCTCGGTGTCCGGGCCGAGCGCCACCGTCTCGTCCGGGTCCTCGATCTGGCGGTCGCCGACGAGGACGAGGAAGCCGTTGCGGGCGAAGGCGTCGAGGGCGCGGGCGAGCGCGGCCTCGTAGCCGTCCGGCCCGGTCTCCAGGGCGACCCGGCGGGCGATCAGCTCGCGCAGCGGCAGCCGCTCCTCGGGGACGGCGAGGGGCGCGGAGGCGGTGCGGTCGCCGAGGGTCGTCTCGTCGACGAAGGTCACTGTTCCCATGGCGCCGAGGGTAGGCACCGCCACTGACAGGCCACTGGCAGCGGGTCAGTGCGGCCAGTGGGAGTGGTCCGGGTCGGCCTCGGCGGCGAGCATGACGCGGCGGAGGAGGTCGTTGAGGGTGGCGCGTTCGGCGGGGGCGAGGACGCCGAGGAGGCGCTCCTCCTCGTGGCCGAGGACGTCCATGGCGCCGAGCCAGGTGGTGCGGCCGGACTCGGTGAGCTCGACGACGACCCGGCGGCGGTCGGCGGTGGAGGGGGTGCGGCGGACGAAGCCGCGCTTCTCCAGGGCGTCGAGGCGGCCGGTGACCGAGGCGGGGGCCAGGTCGAGGTCCTCGGCCAGCTCGGAGGGGGCGGCGGAGCCGCCGCGGCCGGCCAGCTTGTGCAGGGTGTCGAACTCGTGGCGCTCCACGTCGAAGTCGAGGAGCGACTGCTCGCGGATCCGCCGGAGGTGGACGGAGAGCTTCTTCATCCGGGTGACCGCGCCTTCGACGACGGGGTCGAGTCCGGGCAGGACGGGCAGCCAGCGGGCCACGTGTCCGTCGGTCCAGTCCTGTTCCTGGGGCGCTGCGGGGTCCGGCTGGTTCATGGGGCGATCGTACGTGCGGGCGCCGCTCCTGCCCCCCGTTGGATATTTCGTTGCCGAATTATTCGATACCGAAATACTCTCCGCGCATGGCCGCTTCCCTCACCGCCCCGCCTCCCGTCCGCCACCCCCTGCGCACCCGCCCCTTCCGGCTGCTCTTCACTGGACGGGTCCTCTCCCTCACCGGCGACGCCGTCATCCCCGCCGCGCTCGCCCTCGCCGTCCTGGAGGCCACCGGCTCCACCGGCGCGCTCGCCCTGGTCCTCGCCTGCGCGATGGTCCCCAAGCTGCTCCTGCTGCCGGTCGGCGGGGTGCTCGCCGACCGCTTCGACGCCCGCGCCATCGCGCTCGTCACGGACCTCGTCCGGTGCGCCGCCCAACTCCTCGTCGGCGCCCAGCTCCTCGGCGGCAGCCCCACGCTGTGGCTGATCGCCGCGGCCTCCGCCGCCGGCGGCGCGGCCGGGGCCTTCGCCATGCCGACCGGCGCCCCGCTGGTGCGCGGCACCGTCGCCACGGAGGCCCTGCACCGGGCCAACGCCGCCATGGGCATCGCGCAGAGCGCCGCCCGCGTCGGCGGGCCCGCGCTCGCCGGCGCGCTCGTCCTCACCGTCGGCCCCGGCTGGGCCTTCGTCCTCGACGCCGGCTCCTTCGCCCTCAGCGCCGCGCTCCTCGCCGTCCTGCGGATCGACCGGGTCCCGGTCCCCCACCGCTCCTTCCTCGCCGACCTGCGCGAGGGCTGGCGGGAGGTCGGGTCCCGCGACTGGTACTGGACCAGCCTCGTCGCGCACAGCGCCTGGAACGGCGCCGCCGCCGTCCTGATGACCCTCGGCCCCGCCCTCGCCCTCGACCGGCTCGGCGGGGCGGGCGCCTGGGTGCTGCTCCTCCAGGTGGGCGCGGTGGGGCTGCTCGCCGGCTCGCTCCTCGCCGACCGGCTCAGCCCCTCCCGGCCCGTCCTCGCCGCCAACCTCGCCCTCGCGAGCTACGCGCTGCCGCTGCTGCTGCTCGCCACCGGGGCGCCCGCCTGGGCCGTCATCGCCGCGTACGGGCTCGCGCAGGCCGGCCTCGGCTTCCTCACCCCCCTGTGGGACACCGTCGTCCAGCGGACGATCCCGGAGCAGGTGCTGGCCCGGGTCGTCTCCTACGACTGGCTCCTCTCGCTCGCCGCGATGCCGGTCGGGTACGCGCTCGCGCCGCTCGCAGCCGACCTGTGGGGCCCGGGCGTCCCCCTGGTCGTCGCGGCCGTCCTGGTCGGCGGCTGCTGCCTGGCGACGGCCCTGGTCCCGGGGGTGCGCAAGGTCCGCTGAGGGCGTTGTCGGCGGGTGGCCCTACCGTGGTCGGCATGGTGGGGACGACGGGTGAGACGGTGGCGCGCGCGGTGGCCGAAGGGCCGGACGCGCTGCGGGGGTTGCTGGACGGCCTGGAGGGGGCGGAGCTGCGGGAGGCGGCGCTCGCCGTGCACCTGCGCGCGTGCCGCAGGCCCGGCCAGGAGACGGTGACGACCGCCCTCGCCGCCCTGGCCCGCCGGGACCTGGGCTGGTCCGCCGAGGAGGCCGATCTGCTGCTGATCCGTCTCCTGGGCGGCGAGGCGGGCGTGGCCCCGCACGAACTCCAGCTGCACTTCACCGAACTGGTGCCGCTCGCGCTGGCGGCCTGCGAGCAGGCGGAGGACTTCTCGCGCACCCACCTCCGGACCCTGCTGCGGCTCGCCGAGTACGCGCGCGGGTACCACCAGGACGCCCTCGGCCCGCTCCGCGACCGGCTGAGCGCCCTGCTGGGGCGCGAGGTGCCGGTCGTGCCCGGGGTGCTGCCCCGCCACGTCCTGGACGGCTTCGACCGGTACGGCCCGGCGATGCGGGCCGCGCACGCGGAGCTGCTCGCGGGGGCCGGGGTGGCCGCCCTCCTGGCGCACTGCGCGCCGATGGACCGGCCGCGGGCGACCCTGGCCTGGCGGAAGCGGGCGGCCGCGCTGCTCGCCGGGGCGGAGTCCGGCCCGGAGGTAGTACGGCGGCTGCTGGAGGGGATCGCCGTACAGGAGGAGCACCGGGTGAACGACCCGGACCTCGTCGGGATGGGGCTCTCCACCCTGGCGAGCGCCGCCAACACCTCCCTCGTCCGGGGGCTGTTGTGGGCGGCGCTCGGCGTCCGGGAGGAGTGGGTGGTGCCGCTGGTGGGGGCGGTGGCGCTGCACGCGGGGACGGGGCTCGGCGGGTCCGGGGGGATGTGCCGGAGCCAGCCGATCGCGACGGCGGCCGTCGCGGTGCTCGGGGAGTGCCCGGCAGACCGGGCCGAGGCGGCCGTCGCCGAGCTGGGGCGGCTGCCGAAGCGGGTGGTCAACCGCACGGTGGCGAAGGGGATCGCGCGCGCCACGGAGACGGTCTCGGCCCGCGCCGGGATGACCGCGTCGATGCTCCGCGAGCGGGCCGTGCCGGCGCTCGGCCTGGACGGGCGCGGGGCGCGGGAGGTGGCGCTCGGGGCGTACACGGCGGAGCTGGCGGTACGGGAGCCGGGCACGGCGCTGCTCTCCTTCAGGGGCCCGGAGGGGAGGCTCCTGAAGACCGCGCCGAAGGAGGTGCGGGAGGCGCGCGCCGGCGAGCTGAAGGAGGTCAGGGCGGGGCTGCGGAAGCTGTCGGCGCTGCTCTCCGAGGAGCGGGCGCGCCTGGAGGAGCACCTGGCGGCGGGCACGGAGTGGCCGGCGGCGGACTGGCGGCGGTACTACGCGGACCATCCGGTGACGGGCGCCGTGGCGCGGGCGCTGGTCTGGGAGGCGGGGGACGGCGCCGGGGGCTGGACGGCCGGGCGGCCGGAGCGGGCGGGCGGCGGCTGGGTGCTCGCGGCGGCCGACGGCACCGCGCGGCCGGTGGGGGCGGGCGACCGGCTGCGGCTGTGGCATCCGCTGCGGGCCGGGGACGGGGAGGTCGCCCGGTGGCGGGCGGCGCTGCTCGACCGGGAGCAGCGGCAGCCGTTCAAGCAGGTGTTCCGGGAGGTGTACCCGCTGACGCCGGCGGAGCGGGAGACCGCCACGTACTCGAACCGCTTCGCGGGGCACGTGCTGCGGTACGGGCAGGCGCGGGCGCTGATGACGGCCAGGGGCTGGGCCGGACGGCACCTGGGGCACTTCTCGGAGGGGTACTCCTCCGAGATGGTGAAGGAGCTGCCCCCGCCGGGCGAGCTGCCGGCGGCGGAGGGGACGCGGTGGCGGGCCCGCTTCTTCGTGGACCTGGCCGACGACGGGGCGTACGCGGACGGGGCGGCCCTGCTCTGCGCGACGGACCAGGTGCGGTTCGAGCGGCGGGCGGGGGCGGCGGGGCCGCGCGGGCCCTGGGAGCGGGCGCCGCTGGAGGAGGTGCCGGCGCTGGTGCTGTCGGAGGCGCTGCGGGACGTGGACCTGTTCACGGGGGTGGCGTCGGTCGGGGCGGACCCGGACTGGCGGGACCGGGGCGCGGACCGGGCCTACGGCGACTACTGGATGCGCTGGGGCTTCGGCGAGCTGGGCGAGGGGGCGCGGGTGCGGCGGGAGACGCTGGGCCGGCTGCTGCCGCGGACCCGGATCGCGGACCGGGTGGAGCTGACGGACCGGTTCCTGCGGGTGCGGGGGGAGCTGGGGGCGTACCGGATCCATCTGGGCTCGGGGAACGTGCTGATGGAGCCCTCGGACGCGTATCTGTGCGTGGTGGTGGACCGTTCGCCGGAGGCCGGGCGGGCGGCGGGGAAGGTGTTCCTGCCGTTCGAGGAGGACGGCGGGATGCTGTCGGTGATCCTGTCGAAGGCGTTCCTGCTGGCCGCCGACGACCGGATCACCGACCCGACGATCACCGCGCAGCTGCGGCGGGGGCGCTGAGTCCGGACAGGAAACCGGTCAGCAGGGCCAGGGTCTCCTCGGGGCGCTCCAGGGGCGGCAGGTGGCCGGCCCAGTCGAGTGCGACGCGGCGGGCGTCCGGGAGGAGGGCGGCGGTCTTCTCGCCGAGGACGCGGAAGTCGGGGACGTCGTGGGCGCCGGTGACGACGAGGGCGGGCACGGTGACGCCCTTGAGGTCGTCCTGGGTGACGCCGGACGGCTGGGCGCCGTGCTCGTCGGGGGCGGCGAGCTGGAGCTCGAAGGCGCGGCGCTGCATGGTGTGGACGAGGGCGCGGGCCTCGGGTCCCGCCTCGGGGCCGCACCACAGGTCGACGTTGAGGGCGGTGGCGGCCTCGACGTCGCCGGCTTCGAGGAGGGCGTCCTCCTGCTCGAAGAAGGCGCGGAGTCCGGCGCTCGCCTCGTGCTCGACGGGGGCGGCGGCGCAGAGCAGGGCCAGCGCGGCCGTGCGGCCGGGGTGGCGCACGGCGAAGTCGAGGGCGACCTCGCCGCCGAAGGAGGAGCCGACGAGGACGGCCCGGTCGACGCCGAGGGCGTCGAGGAGGTCGCGCACGTCGTCCGCGTGGACGTGCGGCGCGTCGACGGGGGTCTCGCCGAAGCCCCTCAGGTCGCAGCGGACGACCCGGTACCCGGCGTCGGCGAGGGCCTGGAACTGTCCGTCCCACATCCGGCGGTCGCAGACCCCGGAGTGCAGCAGGACGACGGTGCGGGGGCCGGTTCCGGCCAGGTCGTGAGAGAGCGTCATCCGCGTGACTCTAGACGCTCCTGACGCACCCGGCCATCCCTTTCCCCGGCGACTTGAACACGTTCAAGAGGAGGTCTACAGTCATGCCTGCCAGCATTTGAACGCGTTCAAGGGAGCGTGGGGCATGGACCTCACTGTCGTCGCGTACATCGCCTACCTGCTGATCGGCGTGGCCCTCACCATCTGGGTCGCCCGCACCCTCAGCCGCAACGGAAGGATCTTCCTCGCCGACGTGCTGCACGGGAACGAGAAGCTCGCCGACGCCGTCAACCACCTCCTGGTGGTCGGCTTCTACCTCGTCAACCTCGGCTTCGTCGCCCTCTACCTGCGCCAGGACCAGACCGTCGCCGACGCCCGGGAGCTCTTCGAGGCGCTCTCCGTCAAACTCGGCGTCGTCCTCCTCGTCCTCGGCGTGATGCACCTCGGCAACGTCTACGTCCTCAACAAGATCCGCCGCCGCGGCGCCATGGAGCGCGAGCAGGTCCCGCCGGTCGCCCCGCAGGGCTGGACCACCGGCCCCAAGAGCGGCCCCTGGGCCCCGCCCGCCCCGCAGGCGTGACCACCGTGTCCACGCCGGCGCACCCCACGACCCCCGTCCGGCGCCTGACCGTCCTGTACGACGCCGAGTGCCCGCTCTGCGTGCACCTCAGGCACTGGCTGCTGCGCCAGCGGCAGCTCGTGCCGCTGGACCTCGTCCCGGCCGGCTCGCAGCGGGCCAGGGAGCTCTTCCCCGGCCTCGACCACGCCGCCACCCTGCGCGAGATCACCGTGATCGGGGACAGGGGCCAGGTCTACACCGCCTCGGCCGCCTGGATCGTCTGCCTGTGGGCACTGGCCGAACACCGGCCCAGGGCCCATTGGCTCGCCACCCCCGCCGGACAGCCCCTCGCCCGCGCCGCGGTCCTCGCCGCCTCGAAGTGGCGGGAGGCGCTCAAGGGTTCCGGCGGCGGGGCCGGGGACTCCTCCGCCGGGGACCGCTCCGCGGGGGACTGCTCCGCCGGGGACTGCTCCGACGGGCGCTGCGAGGTGCCCGGCACGCCCGGTTAGGCTCGACCACGTGACGGAAGAGAAGAAGGCCCCGGACACCCCGAAGGCCCCGAAGAGCGAGCAGACCCGGACGCTCATCCTGGAGACCGCGCTGCGGCTCTTCCGGGAGCGGGGGTACGACAAGACCACCATGCGGGCGATCGCCCAGGAGGCCGGGGTCTCGGTCGGGAACGCCTACTACTACTTCGCGTCCAAGGAGCACCTGGTCCAGGGCTTCTACGACCGGATCGCCGAGGAGCACCAGGCGGCCGTCGAACCCGTCCTGGAGGGCGGCGAGAAGGAACTCGTCGCCCGCATCAGGGGCGTCCTGCTCGCCTGGCTCGACATCGCGGAGCCGTACCACGAGTTCGCGGCGCAGTTCTTCAAGAACGCCGCCGACCCGGACAGCCCGCTCTCGCCGTTCTCCCCCGAGTCGGAGGGGCCGCGCGAGGCGGCGATCGAGGTTCACCGGAGGGTGATCTCCGGCGCCTCGGTCAAGGTCGACCCCGAACTGTCCGAGGCCCTGCCCCAGCTGCTGTGGCTCCAGCAGATGGGGCTCGTCCTCTTCTGGGTGTACGACCGCTCCGAGGGCGCCGCCAACAGCCGTCGCCTGGTGGAGCGCCTGGCGCCGGTGACCGCGCGGGCGATCTCGCTCTCGCGCTTCCGGATCCTGCGCCCGCTGGTGAAGGAGACCCACGAGCTGCTCGCCGACTTCATGCCGACGGCGGCCGGGATGGCGGCGTCGGGGCGGCCCCGAAGGACCGCCCCGAAGAAGGACTGACCGGAGGACCGGCCGAAGGGCCGGCCGCTCGGGTCAGATCCAGGAGAGTTCCCACAGCCGCCAGATGCCGGTGCCGTCGGAGAGGTTCTGCGAGCCGCCGACGGCCTCGGTGGCGAGGACGTAGTCGTTCTTCTGCCAGAGCGGGACCAACGGCACGTCCTGGGCGACCACGTCCTGGATCGCCTTGAAGTCCCGGGTGGCGCGGGCGCGTTCGCCGTACTGCTGGGTGTCGGCGATCAGCTTGTCGACGGTCTTGCTGGAGTAGCCGCTGGAGAGGGCGTTCCCGGTGCCGACGAGCGGGGCGGTGAAGCTGTCGGAGTCGGGGAAGTCGGGGAGCCAGCCGACGGTGTAGGCGTCGTAGGCGCCGCTGGTGTAGCCCTTCTGGAAGGCCTGCCAGTCGGCCTCCACCACCTTCACCTCGAAGAGGCCGGTCTTCTCCAGCTGCTTCTTGATCTCGGCGGTCTCCGCCTTGTACGTGGCGTCCTGGCGGTAGCCGAAGGTGAAGCGGACCGGCGTGGCCACGCCGGCGTCCTCCAGGAGCTTCGCCGCCTTCGCCTGGTCCGGCGCCGGGTAGCGGTCGTAGAAGGCCGTGCTGTGGCCGACGAAGCCCTGCGGGATCAGCGAGTACAGCGGCTCGACCGTGCCCTTGTAGGCGCCGGTGGTGATGGCCGGGCGGTCGAGGACGGCCGCGATCGCCTGGCGCACCGCCTTCTCCGCCATCACCGAGCCGGGCCGGGTGTTGAAGTTGATGTTGCGGATCTCGGCGCTCTCCGCCTGGGTGAGCCGGGTGCCGCCGTTGGTGTCGAGGCCGTCCACGAAGGACGGCGGGAGCTGGCGGTGCGTCACCTGCACGGCGCCCGACTTCCAGGCCTCCGCCAGGTCCTCGGACTGCTTGTAGTACTTCACGAGGACCGTGCGGCCCGTCCCCGCCAGCGCGCCCCGGTACTTCGGGTTGGGCTCCAGGAGGGCGCTCTCGCCGGGCTTGTACTCCTTGAGGAGGTACGGCCCGGTGCCGTCGACGGCGTTGTCCTGGCGGAGGGTGTCGGCCTGGTAGCGGTCGCGGTCGACGATCGACCCGGCGCCGGTGGCCAGCTTCAGCGGGAAGGTCGCGTCCCGGGCACCGAGGTTGAAGGTGACCGTGCGACCGTCGGCCACGACGCTCTTCAGGGTGGGGAAGAGCGGGGCCGGACCGACCTCGGCCTTGATCTTCAGCATCCGGTCGAAGGAGTACTTGACGTCCTCGGCCGTGACCTTGCGCCCGCTGGAGAAGCTGAGGTCGTCCCGGAGGGTGCACTGGTACGTGGTGAGCCTGTCGCCCACGAACTTGCAGCTCTCGGCGGCGTCCGGGGTCGGCGTGGTGAAGCCGGGCTTGAACGTCAGCAGCGACTGGTAGACGTTGCCGTAGAGGGCCCAGGAGCCGGCGTCGTACGCGCCGGCCGGGTCGAGCGAGGTGACCTCGTCGGTGGTGCCCACGGGGATGGGGTCGGTACGGCCCTCGTCGGAGGGCAGGAGTTGCCAGCCCCCCACCCCCGCGGCCACCAGTACTCCACAAGTGATGAGGATCCGGAGACGGACCGTCGACCGCATTGCCGTGCTTCCTTTTTTTCGTACAAACGCCCCAAAGAGCGACGGCCCCCGAATCGTCGCGTTTGCGCCACCCAATCACACGGGTTTCACATGGGGAAGAGGAAATCTTCACACGGCATGCATATGTCCGGGAAATGCGAATTTAAGTCGATGAGCAGCACGTATCGACCCCGGCGCATGGAGTGACAGTCGCCGATTACGCCTGTTTCGAGGCGAGTTGGACGACGGTGATGTCGGACGGCGCGCCGACCCGGACCGGGGGTCCCCAGGCGCCCGCGCCGCGGGAGACGTACAGCTGGGTGTCGCCGTACCGCTCCAGACCGGCCACGGTCGGGTTGGCGAGCTCGGCGAGGTAGTTGCCGGGCCAGAGCTGGCCGCCGTGGGTGTGGCCGGAGAGCTGGAGGTCGACGCCGTGGGCGACGGCGTCGTCGATCACGATCGGCTGGTGGGCGAGGAGGACCGCCGCGCGCGACCGGTCGCGGTCCCCGAGCGCCCGCCCGAAATCGGGCCCCTGCCCCTCGCTCTCGCCCGCCACGTCGTCCACGCCGGCGAGGTCGAAGCCCGCGGCGATCTCCAGGCGCTCGTTGCGCAGCGGCCGCATGCCGAGCTCGCGGACGTGGTCGACCCAGGCGTCGGCGCCGGAGAAGTACTCGTGGTTGCCGGTGACGAAGAAGGAACCGTGCCGGGCGCGCAGCCCCGCGAGCGGCTCGGCGGCCGGCCCGAGGTCCGCCACAGTGCCGTCGACGAGGTCGCCGACGACGGCGATCAGATCGGGCTGGGTGGCGTTGATCGCGTCGACGATCCGCTGCGAGTGGGCCCGCCCGAGGATCGGCCCGAGGTGGATGTCGGAGACGACCGCGATCCGGTACCCGTGCGCGGCCCTCGGCAGCTTCGCCAGCGGCACGGTCACCCGCTTCACCCGGGGCCCGCGCAGCACCCCGTACGCCCCGTTCGCCACCGTCCCCGCGGCGACGGCGACGGCGGCCCCGCCGACGACCCGGGAGACGAACAGCCGCCGCGACACGTCGGCGGCCGGTACGGCGACCACCGGCGGCCCGTCCTCCGCCTCGGCCTCGGCCTCCGCCTCGGCCTCCGCCTCCGGCAACCGCTCCGGTACGGGAACGGGCGCGGGCGCCGGCACGGGCGCGGTCACGGCGGCCTCGGCACCCGCCGCCCGCCGCGCGAGCCACCGCGACAGCAGCGGCCGCACCGCCTCCCCCACGACCAGCGCGAGCACCAGGTAGAGCAGCGTCGCGAGCCACAGGAATCCGGGCCAGGCCACCACCTGCTGCACCACGAACGGCGCCCCCGCCCGCCCCGAGACGAGCGCCGCGACCGCCAGCACGGGCAGCGCGACCACCACCCCCGTCCCGATCCGCCGCGCGAGACCGCCGGGCGCGGTGACGTCCCGGACCAGTCGGCGCCACACGTACCAGTGCACGAGGACGAGCAAGGCGAGAACCACGACCAGGAAGAAGGCGATCACGCCCGGAACCTCACTTGTGTCAGTCGGTGGAGCGACGGCAAGCACATGGGGAACCCCCGCCACCGAACCGAGAGGACCGCGTCGGATACTGGCAGAGCCGACCCCCTCACCTCTCGGAAGGGCACCCGTGAAACTCAACCGGCCCACGTCCTGGTTCCTGCTCGCGTTCGGCGCCTGGTCTTGGGTGATCTGGATCACCTTCGCCCGCAACCTCGCCAAGGATGCGAGCGGGCTCGCCTTCGACGACGCGGGCGACCCGACCGCCTACTTCTGGGTCCACCTGGCTCTGGCGATCACGTCCTTCGTTCTGGGAACCGCTGTCGGCGTGATCGGCCTGCGAGGGGTACGAGCGAACGCGGGCAAGTAGAAGGCCCCGGAACCGACTGCCCGCCCCTCACACCGGGAACCGCGCCCGCTTCATTCCGCGCGGCTCACTCGGGCGTGGTCGGTGAAGACACGCCGGAAGAGGTCGTGACCGGGGTTCAGGCCGGTATGCCTCAGCGCCCAGTCCTGCGCCGCTTCCTGCCCCTCCTGCGGGGCGGATGTCTCCTCGCAGCCGGGGGTGGTGCAGAACAGTTCCTCACCATGGCGGGCGGAGGATGGACCTTCGCAGCTCTCGCCGAAGCAACAGGAGTTGACCCGAAGAGCGTCGAGCGATGGGTGAACCTGGGGCGCGTTCCCAGACGAGCAACGGCGCTCAAGGCCGCCAAGGCCCTGGGAGAGGACGTTCACGCGCTGTGGCCGGCGCTCAGGCAGGCTCGCGCCGCACGGGCCGTCAGTCCGGAGCTGGTCACACTGTACGACCAGCGGGCAGACCTTCCCGTATCCGTGTTCGTCGATCTCCTCGCCGCAGCACGCGAGCGCATCGACGTGCTCGTCTATGCCGCCGTCTTCCTGCATGAGGCGTACCCCCCGACTGAATGACCTGCTGCGCGAACGCGCCGCCGAGGGCTGCACGGTCCGTATCGCCCTCGGGGATGCCGACAGCGAGAACGTTCGGCTCAGGGGCCAGGAAGAAGAGTTCGGTCACGGCATCGAGTCCCGGTGCCGTCTCGCGGTGATGCACTGTGTGGCACCTGCGGCGGAACCGCTCAGGAGGGATGTTCGACACCTACGCGGACAGCTTCCACGCCGTATGGGAGACCGCCCGTCCCGTGGAAGGGTGAGCCCATGTCACGGACCGAGTACTACGACGACCCCGACGCCCCGAAGCCCAACAGCCTGGTCGTGGCGGCGTCCGCCGTCGTGACCGATGACCGGGGCCGGATCCTGCTCCAGCGCCGTCGGGACAACGGCCTGTGGGCACTGCCGGGCGGCGGAATGGATATGGGCGACTCGCTGCCGGGTACGGCCGTCCGGGAGGTCAAGGAAGAGACCGGCCTGGACGTGGAGATCACGGGACTCGTCGGCACCTACACCGACCCGCGCCACGTGATCGCGTACAGCGACGGGGAGGTGCGCCGACAGTTCAACGTGTGCTTTCGAGCACGCGTGACCGGCGGAGACCTGCGAATCTCCGACGAGTCGACCGAGTTGCGTTTCGTGGACCGGGAAGAACTCGACGCGCTGCCGATGCACCACACGCAGCGGCTACGGCTGTCCCACTTCCTGGAGGATCGCCCGGCGCCGTACTTGGGGTAGGGCGGCGCTCCAGGAGCGTCACCCCCCTCCGAACCTTCGCATGCTCTCTGCGGGCATCAGAATGCGGCAAGCGCCTCTTCGTTCTCCTCCTGGACCTCCGTCTCACGTTGCCGCCAGTGGAGCGTCACGCGGTTCTCGATCGCGATGTACTTCCGGGTCTCCGGGTCCCGGCCAGGGCCGACCGAGATTCCGGAGAGGAAGAGGCCGAGGAACTCACGGCGCTTGAAGACGTCCCAGGATGCCCAGGGAGAACCGGGGCCCAAGGGGTCCTTGCCTGGCTCGAACCAGTCGGCCGGCACCTGGAGCGCTGCCTTGGTCTGCTCGTCCAGCTCTTCCAACCTGGCCGTGCACTGGTCTTCGAACGCCCGGTACTGGGTCATCGTCGCCCGCCACATGGCCAGTTCGTCGCGCCCCCGGTAGAGACCGGCTCGGCGATCGGCCTGGAGTTCTGCGATGGAGTTCCGGACGTGCTCAAGCTGCGCCGCCGTCTCGCGCCGCTCTTCCTGGACTCCCGACAGATCCCGCTGCGTCGCGAGGCGGAGTGCTGCCCCGGCCACCCATTCCCTGTCGGTGTCGTCGTTCATGTCCGCGCCGGCGAGGCGTGCCCAGACTCGTCCGGCGACGTAGTCATCGGCCTCCTTGCGCTTGATGGCGAGACCACCGTGCCCCTTGGGGTTGGAGCACATGTAGTAGTCCTGTCCGCCGTTGTTCTTGGTCTGCCCCATGGATCCCGTGCAGATTCCGCAGGTGGTGAACCGCCACCCGCTCAGGAGCGTGGGCGTGGCCTCTCCGCCGGGCTGCCTGTCGTTCCTGGCGCGCTTGCTCCGCCTCTCCTGGAGCTCCAGCCACCTGGCTCCTGGTACCACTCCCCGGTGAGGTGTCAGAGGTGTCCCCGCCTCGTTCCGGGCGATCACGTTCACATACGCCTTGCCCCGCTTCACTCGCTCGCTCGCGAAGCCTCCGACGGCGGGATGGGAGAGGATCCAGCGCACTGTCTGGGCGCGCCACCGGATGGGGCTGTCGTCCTTCGCCACGCGTCGCTTCTTGATGGACTCCATCCGTTTCTCGGTGGCGCGTCGGGCGGCCTCGCCCGGCGCGGGTACGTCCTCCGAGTCCAACGTCGTCGCGATCTTGTTGTCGGAGACTCCGGCGAACGACATCTCCACCATGCGTTCCACGATCGTCACGTGATCCGGGTTGTCCTCGTCCGGCTCAAGGACGGAGACGACAAGATTGCCGATCTTCTCGCGCACGGCCCGCATGCCGTACGGAGCGGAGCTGGAGTGCCTGCCGCCGACCGCCCTGATCTCGTTCTTGGCCCCGCGCAGACGCTCTGCCTTGATGTCGCTGTCCTGCTTCGCGAGGGCTGCGATGAGCGTGAAGATCGCGACCCCGATCGCGTTCGACGTGTCCCGGAACGGTTCGAGGACGGAGGCGAAGCGGACTCCGTACGTCTTGAACTCGTTGTCGATCTCCAGAGCGTCGTGTGCGCCCTTGCGGGTCAGTCGAGACAGCTCGTTGACCACCACCACGTCGACCTCGCCCGCGCGCACGGCGGACAGAAGCTCTTCGAAAGCCGGGCGCACGGCGTTGGGATCCCAACCGGACCTACCGACGTCTTTGAACGTGTGAACGACCTCCCAACCCCGGCTCGCCGCGAGCGCCTCACCAGCCGCCACCTGCGCCTCCGGAGACGCCTCGGAAGAGTCGGGGCGCGCTTTGGACTGTCGGGCGTATACGGCCGCCCGCACGGTGTCCAGTTGCTTCGCCCCCACGGCCGACATAAACGGAGACACGCTCTCTCACCTGCCCCTTTCGCCCCCCAGGGCCTACCGGTTCACTCCATATGGAAAGCAGTCCAGATGAACCTGCTCCACCTCTCCAACGAAGCACAGAGCCGGCGGGCACGACCTCCGGGCGGGCCGCGCTCGGAGGCGCCGGACGCTGCCGCGACCCCGCGTCCGGGTGGACGGGTGGGGGTGAGAGGGGGCGCGGGGTTCGGTTCGGCGGGGCGGGCATGTACGTTCTCGGTCGTGTCTGTTTCGAACAGGACCGCTGGTGCGGTCGCCGCCGCTCTGTTGCTTCCGTTCGCGATCGGTGTCGGGCCCGCCCACGCCGACGAGCCGGTGAAGCCGGGGGGCACGCCGACCGCCACGCCCACCGCCACGGCCTCCGTCACTCCGACCGCTTCGCCGCAGCCCACGCCGCCGGCGAACATGTCGTCGGTGGGCGGGGCGTTGCTGGGGCTGCCGGGGACCCAGGTGAAGCTGGGGACCGGGGCGCCGGTGCTGCCGAAGGAGCTGTCGGCGCGGTCGTGGATCGTCGCGGACGCGGAGAGCGGCGCGGTGCTCGCCTCGCACAACGCGCACTGGCGGCTCGCGCCCGCCTCCACGCTGAAGATGCTCTTCGCGGACACCCTGCTGCCGAAGTTCACGGACCCGAAGCAGACGCGCCTGGTGACCGCCCAGGACCTGGCGGGGATCGGCGAGGGGTCGAGCCTCGTCGGGATAAAGGAGAAGCAGAGCTACACGGTCCGTGACCTGTGGCTGGGCGTCTTCCTGCGGTCCGGCAACGACGCCGTGCACGTGCTGACGCAGATGAACCAGGGGCTCGGCAAGACCGTCGCCGAGATGAACGCGCACGCGGCGGAGCTCCAGGCGCTCGACACCCAGGTGAAGTCGCCGGACGGCTACGACGCCCCGGGGCAGGTCTCGTCCGCGTACGACCTGACGCTGATCGCCCGCAGCGGCATGCAGAAGCCGGCGTTCCGGGAGTACGCGGCGACCGCGCGCGCCGCCTTCCCCGGCGAGGCGAAGCCGGGCAAGAAGCGCGAGACCTTCGAGATCCAGAACACCAACCGGCTGCTGACCGGCGACTTCGGCATCGCCCCGTACCAGGGCATCGCCGGGGTGAAGAACGGCAACACCACGCACGCGGGCGCCACCTTCACGGGGGTCGCCGAGCGGAACGGGCGGGTGCTGCTCGTGACGGTGATGAACCCCTCGTCGAAGGAGCAGCACGCGGTCTACAAGGAGGCCGCGCGGCTGCTCGACTGGGGCTTCGCGGCGTCCGGGAAGGTGACGCCGGTCGGCGAGCTGGTGGCGCCGCGCAACGTGGTGCCGGTGGCGCGGCCTTCGGGTGGTGCGGAGTCCGGGGCGGCGGCCGCGCCGGGCAAGGAGCACCCGACGTCGGCCGGTCCCGCCGTCGCGGCCGGTGCCCAGGGGGGCTCGGGCGGCGTCGGGATCGCGCTGGCGATCGCGGGCGGGGTGCTGGTGCTGCTCGCGGGCGCGGTGTTCCTGGTCAACCGGCGCTGGCCGGCGGCGGGGAGGGGTTCCCGGTCCCGTCCGCAGACGGACGAGCCGTCCGCGGCTCCTGCTGCCGATCCGGCTCCGGCTCCGGCTCCGTCTCCGACTGCTGATCCCGAGGTGAATCCTTAGCGTCCGCGGCCGTCCAGGCCGAGCAGAACAGCAGGAGTTTCGCGGTGAAGTTGATCCACAGGAGCAGGGCCACCGGCACGCCGAAGGCCCCGTACATCGACTTCGCCGCGACCTCGCGCATGTAGCCGCCGAGCAGCAGCTTGAGGAGTTCGAAGCCGGCCGCGCCGATCAGGGCGGCCACCACGAGCCGGCGGCGCGGCGGTTCGACGCCGGGCAGCAGCTTGAGGACGTAGAGCAGGATCAGGAAGTCGGCGGCCATCGCCACGAGGACGGCGGCGGTCTGGAGGAGTACGCCGCCCGCGCCGCCGCCGGAGATGCCGAGCCGGTCGGCGCTCCAGCCGACGGCCGTGGAGCCGAGCCAGGAGGCGGCGAGCGAGGCGAGGGCGACGCCGCCGAGGCCGCAGAGGACGAGCGCGTCCTTGCCCTTGCGGACCACCGGGTTGCCCTCGTCGGCGTCGTCGAGCCGCCAGACGGCGCGCAGGCAGTCCCGCATCGCGCCGATCCAGCTGATGCCGGTGAAGAGCAGCACGGCGCCGGCGACGAGGCCGACGGTGCCGGCGTTGGCGACGAGGCCGCCGATGTCGAGCTGGTCGGAGATGCCGGGGACCTGGTCGGAGAGCTTGTCCTCGATCTTCTGGAGCTGGTCGTCGGTGAGCAGCGCGGCGCCGATCGCGGCGGCGACCGTGATCAGCGGGAAGAGGGCGAGGAAGGAGAGGAAGGTGATGGCGGCCGCGAGCCGGGTCCAGTGGACCTCGTCGAGCCGCTCGTAGGAGCGCCAGGCGTGCGTCTTCATCAGCCGGGCGACCGCGGGGCCGATGACGGGGAGCTTGGTCAGCCAGTCCATGCCCCGAGCATCCCCCGGTCGCGGGCGGGGCGCGGGGACCGACACCGGGCCATAGCGACGGCAATACCGGCATAAGAGACAGACACGGCGATACCGTCACCCTCATGGCTGTCGAACCCCTCGTCCTGGACGACGACTTCGTGCCCCTCACGGGCGCCGGGCGCACCGCACCCTCGCTCGCGCTGCTCGCCCGGCCCCGCACGGCCGCCGAGGTCGCCGGGGCGGTCCTGGCCCGGGGGCCGCGCGGCGCGGTGGCCCGTGGCCGCGGCCGGTCCTGCGGCGACGCGGCGCAGAACGCGGGCGGGACCGTCCTGGACCTGACCGCGCTGGACCGGATCCGCGGCCTGGACGCGGCGGCGGGCCTCGTGGTCTGCGAGGCCGGGACGGAACCGGGCGCGCTCGCCCGGGCCTTGCTGCCGTACGGGCTCCACCCGCGGACCGGCGGGGGCGGCTGGACGGCGGGCGGGGCGGTCGCGTCGGGATACGGGAACGGGGTCGAGGCGCTCGAACTCCTCGGCGCCGACGGGGAGTCCAGGACCGTGCGGCGCGGTGACCCGCTCTTCGACGCGACCGTCGGCGGGCTGGGCCTCACCGGCGTGGTCCTGGCGGTGACGCTGGCGCTGCGGCCCGTGGAGACGGCGTTCCTGCGGGAGCGGACCGTCCGTTTCCGGGACGTCGACGCGCTGCTCGCGCACTGGACCGCGCCCGGCGCCGTCCCGGAGCCGTACGCGCGCGCCCGGGTCGAGGCGGCCGGACGGGGCCGCGCCGTCCTCACGGCCGCCGCCCCGGTGCCGTACGCGGCTCTGCCCCGGGGCCACCGGGCCCGCCGCGCGCCGCTGGCCCCGCCGTCCTTCCCGGGGCTGCTGCAGGGCGGGCTGCGGCCGCTGCCGGGCCTGGCACGCGCGCGTGGGGGGCCGGCGTACGGCCGTGGCTCCCGGGCGGGCTTCGTGCGGTACCGGTGCGCCGTCCCGGAGGGGCGGGAGGAGGCGCTGCGCGGGCTCCTGGCCCTGCTCGCCGACCGGCGCTCCCCCGCCCGGGGCGCCCGGCACGCGCGCGTGGAGCGGGTGTACGCGGACGGGGCGGGCCCGCTGGCGTTCCCGGTGCGCGGCTGGTGCCTGACCGTCGACGTGCCCGCCGGGGCGCGGGGGCTCGGGCGGTTCCTGGACGTGCTCGACGAGCGGGTGGCGGCGGCCGGCGGGCGGGTCTGCCTCGCCGAGGACGCCCGGCTGCGGCCCGCGCTGCTTCCCGTGATGTATCCGCGGCTCGACGCCTTCCGGGGGCTGCGGGCCGCCCTCGATCCCCGGTCCGTGTTCCGCTCGGACCTCTCCCGCCGTCTCGGCCTCTGAAACCGTTCGACCCGTCAGGAGTGATGCGCCGTGAAGGACGCCTTCGGTGCCCCCCAGTCCCTGCTGCTGCTCGGCGGCACGTCCGCGATCGGGCTGGCCACCGCGCGCCGGCTGATCGCCCGCAGGACCCGTACGGTCTGGCTGGCCGGCCGCCCCTCCCCCGAGCTGGCCGCCGCGGCCGGCTCGCTGCGCGCCCTGGGGGCCGAGGTGCACGTCGTGCCCTTCGACGCGCTGGACACGGACGTCCACGCGGAGCGGCTCGGTCGGGTCTTCGCGGAGGGGGACGTCGATCTGGTGCTGCTGGCCTTCGGGGTCCCCGGCGACCAGGCGCGCGACGAGTCCGATCCGGCGGGGGCGGTGCGGGTCGCGCAGACCAACTACACGGGCGCCGTCTCGGCGGCCCTGGTGTGCGCGGGCGCACTCCAGGCGCAGGGGCACGGTTCGCTGGTGGTGCTGTCGTCGGTGGCGGGCGAGCGGGGGCGCCGCGCGGACTTCATCTACGGCTCGTCGAAGGCGGGGCTCGACGTCTTCGCGCAGGGGCTGGGCGACGCGCTGCACGGGACGGGGGTGCACGTGATGGTGGTGCGGCCCGGGGCGGTACGCCCGGCGGGGCGGCCGGAGGGCCGGACGGAGGGGCCGCCGGCGGGTCGGCCGGAGCCGGTGTCGCCGCTGTCGACGACCCCGGAGGCGGTCGCGGGCGCGATCGAGCTGGGTCTGCGGCGCCGCTCGGAGACGGTGTGGGTACCCGCTCCGCTCCGCCTGGTGGCCTCCGCGCTGCGGCACGTGCCGCGCCCGCTGCACCGGCGGCTGCCGGTGTGAGTCCGTACGGCTCCTAGGAGGTCGTGTGGACCGGGCTGCCGCCCTGGCAGGGGACGGCGGCGATGGGGCGGCCGCTGCCGAACTCGTAGTCGTACAGCTTCCGCCAGACGCCGTCCGCGCCCTGCTCGTACAGGGCGAAGGAGGAGCAGGTCCAGGCGGCCTCGTAGCCGGCCAGTTCCTCGTACGCCCGGTCCATGGCCTCCTCGGCGATGCCGTGGGCGACGGTGACGTGCGGGTGGTAGGGGAACTGGAGCTCGCGGACGAGCGGCCCGGCCTCCTCGCGGAGGCGGGCCTGGAGCCGGTCGCAGCCGGCCGTGCCCTCGGCGAGGGTGACGAAGACCACCGGGGAGAGCGGGCGGAAGGTACCGGTGCCGCTCAGCCGGATCGCGAAGGGCAGCCAGTCGGCGGCGACGCCGGCGAGGTGGGCCTCGATCTCCGGCAGCCGGTCCTGGTCGACCTCGGTGGGCGGGACGAGGGTGACGTGGGTCGGGATGGCGTGCGCGGCGGGATCCCCGAAGCCCGCGCGCCGCTCCTGGAGCAGGCTGCCGTGAGGCTCCGGGACCGCGATCGAAACGCCGAGCGTTACGGTCCCCACGTCGTTCTCCTCCGTCGTCCGTCGAAACGTGTACGTGTGTGGTGGTGCAGCCGCCAGTGTGCGGCCTGCACCACCCTTTCGGCCAGGGCCCTCGGACCCTGCCGCCCGGCTCAGTGCTTCGCGGGCAGGAAGCCGATCCTCTCGTACGTCTGCGCCAGGGTCTCGGCGGCGACCGCGCGGGCCTTCTCCGCGCCCTTGGCCAGGAGCGAGTCCAGCGTCTCCGGGTCGTCCAGGTATTCCTGGGTGCGGGCCCGGAAGGGAGTGACGAAGTCCACCATGACCTCGGCGAGGTCGGTCTTGAGGGCGCCGTACATCTTGCCCTCGTAGCTCTTCTCCAGGTCCGCGATGCTGGTCTCCGTGAGGGTGGCCATGATCGTGAGGAGGTTGGAGACGCCGGCCTTGTTCTCCGGGTCGAAGCGGATCACCGTGTCGGTGTCGGTGACGGCGCTCTTGACCTTCTTGGCGGTGACCTTCGGGTCGTCCAGGAGGTTGATGAGGCCCTTCGGCGTGGACGCCGACTTGCTCATCTTGATCGTCGGGTCCTGGAGGTCGTAGATCTTCCCGGTCTCCTTGACGATGTACGGCGCCGGGACGGTGAAGGTGTCGCCGAAGCGGCCGTTGAAGCGCTCCGCGAGGTCGCGGGTGAGCTCGATGTGCTGGCGCTGGTCCTCGCCGACCGGCACGTGCGTGGCCTGGTAGAGCAGGATGTCCGCGACCTGGAGGATCGGGTAGGTGAAGAGCCCGACCGTGGCGCGGTCGGCGCCGTGCTTGGCGGACTTGTCCTTGAACTGGGTCATGCGGGAGGCCTCGCCGAAGCCGGTGAGGCAGTTCATGACCCAGCCGAGCTGCGCGTGCTCGGGGACGTGGCTCTGGACGAAGAGGGTGCAGCGCTCCGGGTCGAGACCGGCGGCGAGGAGCTGCGCGGCGGCGAACCGGGTGTTGGCGCGGAGCTCGGCCGGGTCCTGCGGGACCGTGATGGCGTGCAGGTCGACGACCATGTAGAAGGCGTCGTGGGACTCCTGCAGCGCGACGTACTGGCGGATCGCACCGAGGTAGTTGCCGAGGTGGAACGAGCCCGCGGTGGGCTGGATTCCGGACAGCGCGCGAGGACGAGCATCAGAGGCCATGCACATCATTCTCTCAGGTGTGGGACCCGGTCCCGGACTGCCGGTGCGCCGGGAGTACGCGGTCGGCGGTGTGCTGAGACGAGGAACACACCGCCGTCCGCGCCGCCCGCTCCGTCCGGCGGGGATCCGGGATCCGGGATCCGGGATCCGGGATCCGGGATCCGGGATCCGGGATCAGACGGGCAGGCCGGGGGCCGGGTGGGCCGCCATCAGCTCGGCGACCTCGCCGCGGATCTTGACGAGGGCGGGCTCGTCCCCGGCCGCCGCGGCGGCGACGGCGCGGCCGATCCAGTCGGCGACCTGGTCCATGTGGGCGGGGGTGAGGCCGCGGGAGGTGAGGGAGGGGGTGCCGATGCGGATGCCGGAGGGGTCGAAGGGCTTCCGGGGGTCGTAGGGGACGGTGTTGTAGTTGACGACGATGCCGGCGCGGTCGAGCGCCTTGGCGGCGGTCTTGCCGGGGACCTGCTGGGGGGTGAGGTCCATCAGGATCAGGTGGTTGTCGGTGCCGCCGGAGACCAGGTCGAAGCCGCGGGCGAGGAGGGCGTCGGCGAGGGCCCCGGCGTTGGCGACGACGGCGTGGGCGTAGTCGCGGAAGGACGGCAGGGAGGCCTCGCGCAGCGCGACGGCGATGGCGGCGGTCGTCTGGTTGTGCGGGCCGCCCTGGAGGCCGGGGAAGACCGCCTTGTCGAGGGCCTTGGCGTGCTCCTCGGTGGACATCAGCATGGCGCCGCGCGGGCCGCGGAGGGTCTTGTGGGTGGTCGTGGAGACGACGTCGACGTGGCCCACCGGGGAGGGGTGGGCGCCGCCGGCGATCAGCCCGGCGATGTGGGCGACGTCGGCGACGAGGACGGCGCCGGCCTCGCGGGCGATCTCGCCGAAGGCGGCGAAGTCGATGGTGCGGGGCAGGGCGGTGCCGCCGCAGAAGATCACCTTGGGGCGCTCGGCGAGGGCGAGGTCGCGGACCTGGTCGTAGTCGATGAGACCGGTGTCCCGGTGGACGCCGTACTGGACGCCGCGGAACCAGGAGCCGGTGGCGGAGACGCCCCAGCCGTGGGTGAGGTGGCCGCCCATGGGGAGCGCCATGCCCATGACGGTGTCGCCGGGCCGTGCGAAGGCGAGGAGGACGGCGAGGTTGGCCGGGGAGCCGGAGTAGGGCTGGACGTTGGCGTGGTCGACGCCGAAGAGGGCCTTGGCGCGCTCGACCGCGAGGGTCTCGACCTGGTCGACGACCTGCTGGCCCTCGTAGTAGCGGCGGCCGGCGTAGCCCTCGCTGTACTTGTTCTGCAGGACGGTGCCGGAGGCTTCGAGGACGGCGGCGGAGACGTAGTTCTCGCTGGGGATGAGGCGGAGGGTGTCGGCCTGCAACCGTTCCTCGGCGCCGACGAGGGCGGCGAGCTCGGGGTCGGCGGCGGAGAGGGCCGGGTGCCGGGGCGGGGTGGTGGTCACGTGTTCCTCCGGGAGTACGTCGGAACGTCCCGGGGCGGGTGCCGCACGGGACGCGGGGCGGTCCCGTGATGCCCAGGCGAGCGGCACCTCGTGTGGTGGAGCGCGCGCGGCTCCCCCGGGGTCGGTTCCCCGTACGCCAGTCGCCGCGCGTGTTCACAGCCTAGCGGGCGCGCCGTCGACCGAGGTTTCTTCGTCCGGCATGCGAGCGACGATAAGAAAGGGGCCACAAGACTCCCCCGGCCGCAGGACGATCGGAGATCCCGTGTCGAGAACGCAAGACGAGATCGCTGCCTCGGAGGCGCACAGCGCCCACAACTACCACCCGCTGCCCGTCGTCGTCGCCTCCGCCGAGGGGGCATGGATGACGGACGTCGAGGGACGCCGCTTCCTCGACATGCTCGCCGGCTACTCGGCGCTGAACTTCGGGCACGGCAACCGCCGGCTGATCGAGGCGGCGAAGGCCCAGCTGGAGCGGGTGACGCTCACCTCGCGGGCCTTCCACCACGACCGGTTCGCCGAATTCTGCGCACGGCTCGCGGAGCTGTGCGGCAAGGAGACGGTGCTGCCGATGAACACCGGGGCGGAGGCGGTCGAGACGGCCGTGAAGACGGCCCGGAAGTGGGGGTACGAGGTGAAGGGCGTGCCGGACGGGCACGCGAAGATCGTGGTGGCCGGGAACAACTTCCACGGCCGGACGACGACGATCGTGTCGTTCTCGACCGATCACGAGGCCCGGGACCACTTCGGCCCGTACACGCCCGGCTTCGAGATCGTGCCGTACGGCGATCTGACGGCCCTGGAGGCGGCGGTCACCGAGAACACGGTGGCGGTGCTGCTCGAACCGATCCAGGGCGAGGCGGGCGTCCTCGTCCCGCCGGCCGGCTATCTGCGCGGGGTGCGGGAACTGACGGCGCGGCGGAACGTGCTGTTCATGGCCGACGAGATCCAGTCCGGCCTGGGCAGGACCGGGCGGACCTTCGCCTGCGAGCACGAGGGCGTCGTCCCCGACGTGTACATCCTGGGCAAGGCGCTCGGCGGCGGTGTGGTGCCGGTGTCGGCGGTCGTCGCGGACGCGGACGTGCTCGGGGTCTTCCGCCCCGGCGAGCACGGCTCGACCTTCGGCGGCAACCCGCTGGCGTGCGCGGTCGCCCTGGAGGTCGTCGCGATGCTGCGGACCGGGGAGTACCAGCAGCGGGCGGCGGAGCTCGGCGAGCACCTCCACGCGGAGCTGGGGCTGCTCGTGGGCGGCGGCGCTGTGGAGGCGGTGCGGGGGCGCGGGCTGTGGGCGGGGGTGGACATCGCGCCGGCGCGCGGTACGGGGCGTGAGATCTCGGAACGGCTCATGGCCCGGGGCGTCCTGGTGAAGGACACCCACGGCTCCACGATCCGCATCGCCCCGCCCCTGGTGATCTCGAAGGAGGACCTGGACTGGGGCCTGGAGCAGCTGCGGGCGGTTCTCTCGGACTGACCGGGTCCGCTTCCGGGGCGGCGGCGGGACCGCCGCCCCGGGGCAACTCGGGCCATTGACACCACAGTTGGTCTAGGCCAATGATGCGGCCATGCCGAGACTCCGTCTGCGTCACGCCGTGCGTGGCGCGCTCGCCGCCCTCCTCCCGCTCGCCCTCCTGGGGGCCGTCGGCGGGACCGCGAACGCCGCCCCGCAGGGGGCCTGGCCCGAGCCCGCACCCGTGGTCTCCCGGGTCGAGACGACGGACCCGGTCGTCTTCATCACCATCGACGACGGCTGGTTCCACGACCCCGCCGCCGCCGAGCTGCTGCTCGACCGCCGCGTGCCGGCCTCGCTGTTCCTGCTGCCGGGGGCGTACTCGTACGACTCGGGGTACTTCCACCGGCTGCTCGACCACGGCCGGGTGCGGATCGAGAACCACACGGTCGGCCACCCGGACCTCACGACGCTCGACGCGGCCGGCCAGCGGGCCGAGGTCTGCGGGGCGCGGGACGCGCACCTCACGGAGTTCGGCGACGGCCCTCGGCTGCTGCGCCCGCCGTACGGGGCGTACGACGCGACCACGCGGACCACCGCCCGCGCCTGCGGCGCGAAGGCCGTGGTGACGTGGACGTACGACCTGACGACCTGGGGCGGGTGGACGCCGCCGGCCCCGGAGCTCAAGGCCGGCGACATCATCCTGCTGCACTTCAACGAGACGCTGGAGCAGGACCTGGAGCGGGCCCTGGCCCTGGCCGACGCGGCGGGGCTCAAGCCCGCGCCGCTGCGGGACTACGTACCGGAGTGAGCGTCAGAGGATGACGTGCGGGAGGAAGCGGGCGTACTCGTCGGTGATCGCGCCCGCCGACTCCCGGATGCCGAGCCCCGCGGCCTCGTCCTCGACGACCCACGCGCCGAGCAGCGTGCGGTTGCCGTCGAAGTCGGGGAGCGGGGCGAGCCCCTGGTAGCAGCAGGGCTCGTCGCGGACGGCGACCTCGCTGCCGGGCTCGTGCAGGGTGACGCCGGCGCCCTCCCGGCCGAGCAGCGGCTTGGCCGCCCAGCCGGTGGTCGTCGCCAGCTCGCGCGGCCCGTCGAGGTAGGCGGGCAGCAGGTTGGGGTGACCGGGGTAGAGCTCCCAGAGGATCGCGAGGAGCGCCTTGTTGGAGAGCAGCATCTTCCAGGCGGGCTCGATCCAGCAGGTGGTGCCGGTGGAGCCGCCGTTGTCCAGGGTGGACAGGACGTGCTTGCCGAAGGGGTCGGTGACCAGCCACTCCCACGGGTAGAGCTTGAAGCAGCTGCGGATGAAGCGCAGTTTCTCGTCGACGAAGCGGCGGGAGAGCCGGTCCCAGCCGATCCGCTCCACGGAGAGCGCCTCGGTGGCGAGCCCGGCCTGTTCGGCGGTCTCGCGGAGGTACGCGACCGTCATCAGGTCCTCGCCGAGCTCGTCGGTCTCGGAGTGGGCGAAGTGGACGGGGCCGGCCGGCAGCAGCGGCGCCTGCCGCTTCCAGGCGTCGACGAGCCGCTCGTGGAGCGAGTTCCACTGGTCGGCACCGGGGAAGCGCTCCTCCATCCAGAACCACTGCGGGCTCGCCGCCTCCACCAGGGAGGTCGGGGTGTCCGCGTTGTACTCCAGCATCTTCGCCGGGCCCGTGCCGTCGTAGACGAGGTCGAAGCGGGCGTAGAGGGAGGGGAGTTCGGAGCGGCGGCGCCAGGACTCGGCGACCCGGCCGGCGACCTTCGGGTCGGTGATCCCGAGGTCGGCGAAACGGTTCCGCTCGACGATGTGCGCGGCCGCCGCGAGGCACATGGCGTGCAGCTCCTCGACGACCTCCTCCAGCGCCTCGACCTCGGGCAGCGTGAAGGAGTAGTACGCGCTCTCGTCCCAGTACGGACGCAGCGAACCGTCCGGGTAGCGGGTCAGCGGATAGACGAGCCCCTGCTCCTCGACGATCTCCTGCCAGCCCGGGCGGGGTTCGATGGTGTGCCGTTCCATGGTGCCGGTCCGTCCGTCCGTCGGTCCTGCGTCTCAGCCGCCGCTCGACCCGGAGGACGAGCAGCCGAAGCCGCCGGTCTCGACGGCCTTCCGGTCGAAGCTGCCGCCGGCCACGCGCGCCTCGCGGACGTAGCCGCCGTAGTAGTAGGCGGGACGGACGGTCGTGCCGTCATCGTCGTCGTCGTCGCCGCCGGTCTCGCACCGGTAGCTCGGCAGCTCCTCCAGTGTGACCGGGTCCGCGCACCTGCGGTCGGGTTCGGCGCCGCAGGCGGTGATCGTCGCCGCGAGCACGCCCATACCGCCGAGCACCACCGTGCTCGACCTGAGCCTCCGCATGTCCCTCGCCCTCCCCTTCGCGTGACCGCGCACCCCTGTGCGCGCTGCGCGCCCGCGCGACCATACGTATGACCGCGCGCCTCGCGACCGCACAGTGTAGGCCGCCTCTTTCCGCCCCCGACACCTAGAGTCGCTATGTGCTCTTGGGTATGGTTTGCGCGCTCGGATCGGCGCTCTGTTTCGGTGCGGCGACCGTGTTCCAGGCCGCCGCCGCCCGCGCGGCCGCGCCCGGGACGGGCAGCGGGGTGGACGTCGGGCTGCTCTGGCGGGCGGTGCGGCAGTGGCGGTACGCGGTCGGGCTCGCGCTCGACGGACTCGGCTTCGTCCTGGAGGTCGTGGCGCTGCGGACGCTCCCCCTGTACGCGGTCGGCGCCGCGCTCGCCGCGAGCCTCGCCGTCACCGCCGCGCTGGCCTCCCGGATGCTCGCGGTGCGCCTCGGCCGGGCCGAGTGGGGCGCGGTGGCCACGGTCTGCGCCGGACTCGCCCTGCTGGCGCTCGCCGCCGGCCGGGAGGGCCACCGGGAGGGGCCCGAGGCGCTGCCGTGGGTCCTGCTCGGCATCGCCGCCGGGGTGCTGCTGCTCGGCGCGGCGGCCGGTCACCTCCCCGACCGGCCCCGGGCGCTGGTCCTCGGCCTCGGCTCCGGGCTCGGCTTCGGGGTGGTGGAGGTGGCGGTACGGCTCCTGGACGGCGTCGACCTCACGGATCCGGCGCTGTGGGCGCTGCTGCTCGGCGGCGGCGCGGCGTTCCTGCTCCTCACCTCGGCGTTCCAGCGGGGCGCGGTGACGACGGCGACGGCCGGCATGGTCCTGGGCGAGACGCTGGGCCCGGCGGCCGCCGGGCTCCTCTGGCTGGGCGACGAGACCCGCGAGGGCCTCGGCGGGCTCGCGCTCACCGGCTTCGCCCTGGCCGTCGCCGCCTCCCTGGCCCTCGCCCGCTTCGGCGAACCGCCGGTGCCCGAGGCCGTACCCGGGACCGGCCCCGGCCGGGAGCGGGCCGCGGACTGACCGTCAGGTCTCCATTGGCCCGGCCGTCAGGCCCCCGCGTCCCGCGCCTTCAGGTACTGCTCGAAGGTGACCCGGCCGGTGGCGTGTCCCGGGGCCAGGTGGCCGCCCGCGCGGAAGGCCCGGTACGCACGGCCGGCGAGGGGGACGGGCAGCAGGCGGCGACTGCGGCCGCCGGCGGCGAGGTGGGCGCGGGCCAGGTCGGCGAAGGTACGCACCTCCGGACCGCCCATGTCGGGGACCCGGCCGGCGGGGTCGCCGGCCGCGAGCTCCGCCAGCCGCTCGGCCACCTCGGTCACCTCCACCGGCTGGTCCGACACGCCGGCCGGCAGCGGCAGCACCAGCGGGACCTTCTCGGCGGCCGCCAGGACCTGCGCCACCAGGTCGTGGAACTGGGTGGCCCGCAGCACGGTCCAGCCGATCCCGGACTCCTCGACCAGCCGCTCCACCGCGTGCTTGGCGCGGTAGTAGCCGAGCGGCACCCGGTCGACGCCGACGATCGAGATGTAGACGAGGTGCCGGACCCCGGCGCGGCGGGCCGCCGCGATCAGCGTCCGGGCGGCGTCCTCGTCGCCGCCGCGCGGCGAGGAGGCGCAGTGGACGACGGTGTCGACGCCCGCGAGGGCCTCGTCGAGACCGGTGCCGTTCCGCAGGTCCACGGGGTGGTGCGGCGAGCGGCGGCTCAGTTCGCGCACCTCGTGCCCGGCGGCGGCGAGCCGGGCGCACAGCGGCCTGCCGAGGGTGCCGGTGGCTCCCGTCACCAGGATCGTCTTCGTCATGTCCGGTCTCCCTCTCGACGCGGACGCCCCCCCGCGGAGCGCCCTCGCGTACAAGGACCGACGGGACCCCGCGTCTGTGACGGCCTCAGCCGCCGGCCTCCGCACGCGCGGCGAACTGCCGGCCCGCGAAGACGAGCTTGTCCGGGTTCATCACCATCCGCACGTCGGTGATGCGGCCGTCGGCGCCCGTCTCCACCTCGGCGACGCCGATGAGCCGGGCGCCGACGTGCAGCACGAGCCCGGGCGCGCCGTTGACCTCGGCGACGGTGAGCACGGAGCCCGGCTCGCGCCGGTCGGCGACGCCGGCGAGGAAGCGGAGGACGCGATCGCGGCCGCGGACGGGACGGAGGGCGGACCTGACCTTGCCGCCGCCGTCGCCCCACCAGACGACGTCCGCCGCGAGGACCTTCTCCAGGCCCGCGAGGTCGCCCTCGCGGGAGGCCGCGACGAAGGACGCGACGAACTCCCGGTGCCGCTCGGGCGCGGGCGGCTCGGCGCGGACGGCGGCCCCGTCGTCGCCGGGCGCGGCGACCCGCCGGGCGGCCCGGACGTACAGCTGGCGGCAGTTGGCCTCGCCGAGGTCGAGCAGGCCGGCGATCTCCCGGTGCGGATAGCCGAAGGCCTCGCGGAGCACGTACACGGCCCGCTCGGCCGGGGTGAGCCGCTCCAGGAGCAGCAGGAGCGCCATGGAGACGTCGTCGCCCCGCTCGGCGGCCTCCAGCGGCCCCGCGCCGGGCGGGCCGAGCGGGCCCCGGACGTCGGTGAGCACCGGTTCCGGCAGCCAGGTCCCGGTGTACCGCTCGCGGGTGGCGCGGGCGGAGGTGAGCCGGGTGAGGCAGAGGTTGGTGACGACCCTGGTGAGCCAGGCGCCCGGCTGGACGATGACGGCCCGGTCGGCGCCGTCCCACCGCAGATAGGCGTCCTGGACGGTGTCCTCGGCCTCCTCGGCGGACCCGAGCATGCGGTAGGCGAGCCCGAAGAGCCGCGGCCGGTAGGTGGTGAACTCCCGCGCGGCGGCCTCCGCGTCGCCGTGCGGCCGCTCGTCCGGAGTGGAGTACGACATCACGCCCCCACCCTGCCAGACCACGGCCCCGGCCTCCCCGGCACCCGGCCGCTCCCGGCACGCGGCGACCTCCTCCCGCCGCCCGCCCGGCACCGAGGCCGCCCCTCCCCCGTCGCCTCACCAGTCCTCCGGGTCCCGCCCCACGTCCAGGCCCTCCAGGACCCCGCACAGGGCCTGGAGGGCGCCTTGCCAGGCGCTGTCGGGCGGGGTGGCGTAGCCGACCACCAGGCCCTCCAGGGTCTGCCGGGCCTCCGGGTGGCGGAAGTGGCCCAGGCCCTGGACCGCCAGGCCGTGCCAGGCGGCGGAGCGGAGTGCGGCGGCCTCGGTGCCGGGCGGGAGGGGGAGGACCGCGTGGAGGCCGGCCGCGATGCCGCCGACCCGGATGCCGGGGGCGCGCTCGGCGAGCGCGGCGACGAGCTGGTCGCGGCGGTGCCGGTAGCGCAGCCGCATGGCGCGGACGTGCCGGTCGTGCGCGCCGGTGGCGAGGAAGTCCGCGAAGGCGAGCTGGTCGGGGGTGCCGCACATCCAGTCCACCACCGCCCCCTTGGCGGCGACGACGTCGTCCACCAGGCCCTCCGGCAGCACCATCCAGGCGAGCCGCAGTCCGGGCGCGAGGGACTTGCTCGCGGTGCCGAGGTAGACGACCCGCTCCGGGTCGAGGCCCTGGAGCGCGCCGACGGGCTGCCGGTCGTACCGGAACTCCCCGTCGTAGTCGTCCTCCAGGACGTAACCGCCGGTCGCCCGCGCCCAGTCGACGACGGCCGTCCGCCGGTCCGGCGGCAGCGCCCCGCCGAGCGGGAACTGGTGGGCGGCGGTCAGCAGCACCGCGTCCGGGGCGAAGGACGCCGACTCCTCGACGCGGGTGCCGCGTTCGTCGAAGGGCAGCGGCGGGGTGGCGAGCCCGGCGTCCCGCAGCAGCGCGGCGTGCGGGCCGAGGCCGTACGACTCCACGCCGACGGTCCGGGCCCCGCGCCCGCGCAGGGCGCGGGCGATCAGCATCAGGCCGTGCGCGAACCCGGCGCAGACCACGATCCGTTCGGGCCGCGCGTGGACGCCCCTGGCGCGGGCCAGGTACTCGGCGAGGACCGTCCGCAGCTCCTCCCGGCCGTGCGGATCCCCGTACCCGAAGGCCTCGTTGGGCGCGGCGGTGAGCGCCCGCCGGTACGCCTTGAGCCACGCGGCGCGCGGGAAGGAGGCGAGGTCCGGGGTGCCGCTCCGGAGGTCGTACGCGGGCGGGCTCGTCCGCCGCCGCGAGACCCGCCACGCGGTGCCGCCGGGCGTCGGGCCCGCGGGGCCCGCGGGGGGCGCGGGCGGGGCCGGGGGCGGCTCGGCCTCCCGCGCACCGGGCGCCGTCCCCGCCGGTGGCCGGGGGTCCGCCCGGCGGGCCACCCGGGTGCCGGAACCCTGGCGCGCCGTGAGCCACCCCTCGGCCACCAGTTCGGCGTACGCGTCGGCGACGGTGTTCCGGGCCACCCCGAGGTCCGCCGCGAGCTGGCGCGAGGACGGCAGCCGGGTGCCCGGGGCGAGGCGTCCGCTCCGCACGGCCTCGCGCAAGGCGTCCATGAGGCCGGCCCTGAGCCGGGTGCCGCGCAGGTCCAGGTGGAGGTCGGCGCCGAAAGTGGCCCAGTCGTCCCGCATGGGATTGGACCATACCCGCATGCCATCCGCTGCGTACGGTGGCTCTCATGACCACCACCACCGTGCACTCCCCCGCCCGGGCCCTCGCCCACGAGCACACCCCGCGCATGCCGTTCGCCGAGCGGGTCCCCGACTTCTACCGGGCGATGATCCGCCTGGAGCAGGAGGCCGCGAAGGGCGTGGACCCGGCGCTCTACCACCTGATCAAGATCCGCGCCTCGCAGCTCAACCACTGCGCCTTCTGCCTCGACATGCACACCAAGGACGCGCTCGCCGAGGGCGAGTCGGTCGAGCGGGTCGTCCAGCTCTCCGCCTGGGAGGAGTCGAAGCACTTCTACACCGAGCGCGAGCTGGCCGCGATCGCCCTCACCGAGGCGGTCACCGTCCTCACCGACGGCTTCGTCCCCGACGAGGTGTACGCCGCGGCCGCCGCGCACTTCGACGAGGAGGAGCTCGCCAAGGTGATCGGCGCGATCGTCGTCATCAACTCCTGGAACCGCATCGCCGTCACGACCCGCATGGTCCCCGGCCACTACACCCCGCGCGGGCACTGAACCCGGACGCGGGAAAGGGCGGAGCCCCCGGTCGTCCGACCGGGGGCTCCGTCACGCGTCAGGTCACGCGTCACGTCACGCGTCAGGCGCGAGGGCTCAGATGAGGCCGAGCTCGCGGACCGCGTCGCGCTCCTCCGACAGCTCCTTGACGGAGGCGTCGATGCGGGCGCGGGAGAAGTCGTTGATCTCCAGGCCCTGGACGATCTCGTACGCGCCGTCCTTGCAGGTGACGGGGAAGGAGGAGATCAGGCCCTCCGGGACGCCGTAGGAGCCGTCGGACGGGACGCCCATGGAGGTCCAGTCGCCCTCGGCGGTGCCGTTGACCCACGTGTACACGTGGTCGATGGCGGCGTTGGCGGCCGAGGCGGCGGAGGAGGCGCCACGGGCGTCGATGATCGCGGCGCCGCGCTTGGCGACGGTCGGGATGAAGGTGTCGGCCAGCCACGCCTCGTCGTTGACGACCTCGGCGGCGTTCTTGCCGGCGATCTGCGCCTGGAAGATGTCCGGGTACTGGGTCGCGGAGTGGTTGCCCCAGATGGTGAGGCGCTTGATGTCCGTGACGGAGGAGCCGGTCTTCTGGGCCAGCTGCGTCAGCGCGCGGTTGTGGTCCAGGCGGGTCATCGCGGTGAAGCGCTCGGCCGGGACGCCCTTGGCGGCCGACTGGGCGATCAGGGCGTTGGTGTTGGCCGGGTTGCCGACGACCAGGATCTTGACGTCGTCCGCGGCGTGGGCGGCGATGGCCTCGCCCTGCGGCTTGAAGATGCCGCCGTTGGCGGCGAGCAGGTCGCCGCGCTCCATGCCCGGGCCGCGCGGGCGGGCGCCGACGAGCAGGCCGATGTTCGCGCCCTCGAAGCCCTTGTTCGGGTCGTCGAAGATGTCGATGCCCTTGAGCAGCGGGAACGCGCAGTCGTCGAGCTCCATGGCGGTGCCCTCGGCGGCCTTCACGCCCTGCGGGATCTCGAGGAGGCGCAGCTTGACCGGCACGTCCGCGCCGAGCAGGTGGCCGGAGGCGATGCGGAAGAGCAGCGCGTAGCCGATCTGGCCGGCCGCGCCGGTCACGGTGACATTCACGGGAGTGCGGGTCATGGCGATCTCCGTAAGACAGCTGGCGGTGGGGTTCCCTGCCCCTGAGGCTGGATATCGCTCACTTGATCGATCGATGTCTCGATGTGAAGAGATATCCGGCGGTCAGGCTATCGGACCTTGGCCCCGCTGCACCCCCACCCCCTTGTGGTGCGGCTCACCTCCCGCCCCGTTTCACCCTCCCGTGCAGCCGTCCTCGCCGCCGGAGAGGGCCGCGCAGGCGCGTGCGGCGCTCCCGGAGGGGACCGGGATCATCGCGGTGTACGCGCCGCCGTCCCCGTCCGCGGCGACGTTGGCGACCCGGACGGCGGTGCCCGACTGCACGCTGACCTCGTCCCCGGCGGCGGCCCCGCTGATCCGCGCCCAGGCCGCGGCGCAGACCTCGCTGTGCCGGACCTCGACGAGGGCGGCGCCGAGGCGGGTGCGGGCGACCGTGGTGGCGAGCGGCCCGCCGCACCCCATGTCCTCGGGGTCGAGCCCGCCGCAGTCCGCGCCGGTGCAGCGGACGCCCTCGGGGAGGCTGGGGCCGGGCGCCGGAGCGGTGGTGGCGGCGGGCGGGGGCGGGGCGGCCGCGGGCGGCTTCCCGGTCCCGCCGAGGTCGACGAGGAGCACGGCGGCGGTGACGACGAGCGCGGCGCCGACGATCCCGGCGGCGTAGAGCAGCGGCGAGCCCCGCCGGGGCGCGCGGGCGGCGGGACGCCCTGCTTCCGGCGCCGGAGGTACGGCCCTGATGCGCATGGTCCGGTCGGCGGGATCGGCCGGGGCGGGCCCACCGGCCGGGGCGGCCTCCGGGGCCGGGCCCCGCGCCCCCGGCAGCCGTTTCCAGGCGCGGTCGGCGTGCTCCCAGTGGGCGGTCAGGGGGCCGAGGTCGGCGCCGGTCACGTCGGAGAGCGCGACGACGGCGCTCCTCGGTACGGGCCTGGCGGCGTTCGCGTACGCCTCCCAGTCGGACGGCTCGTGGCCGGTGCGCTCGGCGACGGCGGCGACGCCGAGTCCGCTGCGGTCGATGACCAGCCGGAGCCGTTCCGCGAACGTCCGTACGTCCGGATCGAGTTCGCCGGACAGCGCCTTCCACGCCGGCATGCGCACCCCCTCGTCGATGTTCCTCGAAGGATGGCAGTTCCGGACGGTGAACGGGACCCGACCGGTGGGCGCGGATGTACCGGAATGGTCACCTCCGTGCCACAGCGGACGGCGTGAACTTGCCCTTCCTTGGCGCGTACATGACCCTTGATCACAGGACGGCGCCCGCCCTCCCACGGGGGAGAGGGCGGGCGCCGTCGTCGTACGAGCGTGGAGAACGGTCAGGTCACCGTCAGATGGAGGACGTCCTCCAGGAACGGGATCCGGAGCCAGGGCCTCGGCTGCACCATGAGCGCGAGCAGCACGATGAGCGAGCCCATCACCCCGTACGTGATCATGTCGGTGAAGCGCGAGCGGACCGCGAGCATGCCCACCGAGGGCAGCAGGCGGCGGAGCACCGCGCCGAGCAGCAGCGCGACGCCCACCAGCATCGTCCCGACCCGGAAGGACTGCCAGAAGGGGTCCGTCCCCACCACGAGCAGTCCGAGCGCCGCCGTCCCCAGGACGAGGAGCAGCGGCCACTGACGGGCCGGCGCCGGGGCGTCGCCGGCCGCCGCCCGGCCGCCGCCCTCGGGGCGGGCCGTGTCGGTGGTGACCGTCGGCGGCCGGCGCGAGCCCCGCACCCTGCGGACCTTCGACACCCGGCCGCGCGGCAGCTCCCGCGGACCGTCAGGGCTCCCGGGGGCGGCCGGGCTCCCCGAGGTCATCTCAGAGCGCCGCGGCCGCGCGCTCCGCGGCCTCGACGACGTTCACGAGCAGCTGCGCGCGGGTCATCGGGCCCACGCCGCCGGGGTTCGGGGAGATCCAGCCGGCCACCTCGGAGACGTCCGGGTGGACGTCTCCGAGGATCTTGCCCTCGGCGTTGCGCGAGACGCCGACGTCGAGGACGGCCGCGCCGGGCTTCACGTCCTCCGGCTTGATCAGGTGCGGCACGCCGGCGGCGGCCACGATGATGTCGGCGTTCCGCAGGTGCGCCGAGAGGTCGCGGGTGCCGGTGTGGCACTGGGTCACGGTGGCGTTCTCGGAGCGGCGGGTCAGGATGAGCGGCATCGGGCGGCCGATGGTCACGCCGCGGCCGACGACGACGACCTCGGCGCCGTTGATCTCCACGCCGTGGGCGCGGAGCAGGGTGACGATGCCGTTCGGCGTGCAGGGCAGCGGGGCGGGCTCGTTGAGCACCAGCCGGCCGAGGTTGGTCGGGTGCAGGCCGTCGGCGTCCTTCGCCGGGTCCATCAGCTCCAGGACGCGGTTCTCGTCGATGCCCTTCGGCAGCGGCAGCTGGACGATGTAACCGGTGCACGCCGGGTCCTCGTTGAGCTCCCGGACGACCGCCTCGATCTCCTCCTGCGTGGCGGACGCGGGGAGTTCGCGCTGGATGGAGGCGATGCCGACCTGCGCGCAGTCGCGGTGCTTGCCGGCCACGTACTTCTGGCTGGCCGGGTCGTCGCCGACCAGGACGGTACCGAGACCGGGCGTCACGCCCTTCTCCTTGAGGGCCGCCACGCGGACGGCGAGTTCGGACTTGATCGCGGCCGCGGTGGCCTTGCCATCGAGAATCTGGGCGCTCATGGGGACATCCTCCCGGATGACCCCCGCCGAGTTCCAATTCGGTCCCGCCCGGCTCCCGCCAGGGGTTCCCGGGGGAGCCCGGCGGGCCGGAACGAAGAGTTGCACTTGCACAACTCCGGTGCGTATCGACTGGACAACACGTCGGAGCTACGGAGACGATGACCAGCGCAGTGCCGCGGAAAGTGCCGGGGGGAGTCCGCTCACAGGCCGTGAAAGTTCCTCCGCGCGGGCCGCGTCGTCCCCGCACGAGAACATTCACGGAGGAATGCCCCGATGAGCTTCGGCGAACCGAACAACCCCTACGGCCAGCCGCCGCAGGGCCAGCAGCCGGGCTACGGCTACCCGCAGGCCCCCCAGGGCGTCCCGCAGCAGGGCAACTACGGCGGCTACCCGCCCGCCCCGCCCGCCTCCCCGTACGGCGCGTACCCGGGCGGCCCGGGCATGGTGCCGCAGACCATGCCGGGCCTGCTGACGACGGCGCGCGTCTTCCTGTACCTGATCTCGGCGGTGCAGATCATCGGCGGCCTGATCTGGCTGTACATCGGGGCCGTCGCGAGCGACGCCTCGGACCTGTCGTCCACCTACGGCGAGGACAACCCGTTCGAGTCGCTCGCCTCCGCCGCCGCCGGCGTCCTGATCATCGTCGGGCTGATCTTCCTCGGCCTCGCCGCGCTGTCGATCACCCTCGGCGTGAAGTTCGGCAACGGCGGTCAGGGCATCCGGATCACGACCATCGTGTACGGCGCGCTCGGCACCGTCGTCGGCGCCCTGTACCTCTTCGCCGCCCTCGACACCGGCCTCGCCTCGGCGATGATCTTCCCGCTGATCTGGGTGGTGTTCGCGGTGATCATCACGATCGCCCCCGCCGTCTCCAGCGGCTCCGCCTGGTTCTCCCGCCCGCGCTACTGATCCGCGCGGTACGCCGAAGGGCCCGGCTCCTCGACAGGAGCCGGGCCCTTCGGCGTACCCGCTACTTCTTCTTCAGCACCGCGAAGCCGTCCGAGCGGTGGACGATCTCGTACGCCGCCTCCGGGTGCAACTGCGAAGCCGTCACGGCCGGGTCCGAGGTCTGGCCGGACCAGCCGCGCAGGTCGAGCGCGAGGTAGTCGGGGGTGGCGCCCTTCGCGGTGCCCACCCAGTAGACGGTGTGGCCGGCCGTGAGGTGCGCGAGGAGCGGGACGTCCGCCTCCACGGAGGCGCCCTCGGGGACCGCCGCGACGGCCGCGCGGGCCTGCTCGGCGCGGACGTCGGCGGCGTACGTCTCCGGCTTCAGCAGCTCCCGCAGCGGCAGGTTCGCGGCGAGGGCGAGCGCGACGGCCGTGGCGGCGGCGACGGCGACCTTGCCGTACGCGGCGAGCCAGGGGCGCGACGAGGTGCGCACCGCGCGGACCGCGTCGACCAGGGCCAGGAAGACGACCGGCATCAGGACGGCGCTGTAGTGCCAGTGCATGCCCCAGTGGTTGGCGTCCTGGGAGACGAACCGCCAGCCGAGGGTGGGCAGGGCGATCAGCACCAGCGGGGAGCGCAGCGCGAGGAAACCGGTGATCGCGAGGAGGTAGAGGACCATCTCCCAGCGCTCGCCGGAGGTCAGCGCGTCCGTGACGATCTGGACGAGGGAGGTCTCCGCGCCGCCGCCGGTCTTCTCGATCTTGGCCCAGTAGTCGTACTGGCCGAGCTTGCTGGCGGTCGGGATGAGGACGAGCACGGTCAGCGCGAAGAAGGCGGTGCCGAAGGCGGCGAGGGCCGCGCCGAGCTTCCGCTGCCCCTTGAGGGCGAGGACGACGCCGACCATGGCGACGGTCAGCCCCATGTCCTCCTTGACGAGGACGAGCGGCGCCGACCAGGCGACTGCGGCGGTCCAGCGGCCGAGGAGCAGCGCCCGGCAGGTGAGGGCGAGCAGCGGGACGGCGAAGGCGATCTCGTGGAAGTCGGACTTCACCGCCTCCTGGAGGCCCCAGGAGAGGCCGTAGGCGACGGTGAGGGCGATGCCGGTGGCGCGGCTGCCGAGGATCTGCTGGGCGGTGCGGCCGACGATCACGGCGGAGCCGGCGAAGAGCGCGGCCTGCGCGAAGAGCAGCGAGACCGGCGAGGGCCAGAGCCAGTAGAGCGGGGCGAGGAGCGCCGTCACGGGGCTGAAGTGGTCGCCGAGTATGGGGAAGCCGGGCCCCTTGATGTCGGCGACGGGGACCCTGAACTCGGCGTAGGAGCGGACGGCCTGCCCGAAGATGCCGAGGTCCCAGGAGGGGGTGCGGAAGTGGTCGTACTGCACCCAGGAGTAGAGGAAGTACGCGGTGGTGAGGAGGACGGCGACGAGCGCGTACGGGAGGTACGGGACGGGTGCCGGGTCCTGGCCGTCGGCGGGCCGCTCGTCGGCGGGGTCCGCAGCGGGCTTGCTCAGTACGTCCAACACCACGTCTCCACTACTGCCGGTCGGCCCGGGGCCTGACCATTAGACCAGAGACGGGCTCCGGGACCCCCTGACGAGGAAGGTCCCGGAGCCCGTGCCCCGTCAGTGGAAGAAGTGGCGGGTGCCGGTGAAGTACATCGTCACGCCGGCCTTCTTCGCGGCCTCGACGACGAGCTCGTCGCGCATCGAGCCGCCGGGCTGGACGACCGCCTTGACGCCGGCCGCGGTGAGGATCTCCAGGCCGTCGGGGAAGGGGAAGAAGGCGTCGGAGGCCGCGTACGCACCGCGGGCGCGCTCCTCGCCGGCCCGCTCGACGGCGAGCTTGGCGGAGTCGACGCGGTTGACCTGGCCCATGCCGACGCCGACGGAGGCGCCGTCCTTGGCGAGGAGGATCGCGTTGGACTTGACCGCGCGGCAGGCCTTCCAGGCGAAGGCGAGCTCGGCGAGCTCGGCCTCGGAGAGGGCGTCGCCGGTGGCCAGGGTCCAGTTCGCCGGGTCGTCGCCCTCGGCCTGGAGGCGGTCGGTGACCTGGAGGAGGGCGCCGCCGTCGACGGGCTTGACCTCGACCGGGTTGCTGGGGGCGCCCTCGGCGCGCAGCACGCGGATGTTCTTCTTCTTGGCGAGGACCTCGACGGCGCCGTCCTCGTACGCCGGGGCGACGATGACCTCGGTGAAGATCTCGGCGACCTGCTCGGCCATCTCCACGGAGACCGGGCGGTTGACGGCGATGACGCCGCCGAAGGCGGACAGCGGGTCGCAGGCGTGGGCCTTGCGGTGGGCCTCGGCGACGTCGGCGCCGACCGCGATGCCGCACGGGTTGGCGTGCTTGATGATCGCGACGCAGGGCTCGGCGTGGTCGTACGCGGCCCGGCGCGCGGCGTCGGTGTCCGTGTAGTTGTTGTACGACATCTCCTTGCCGTGCAGCTGCTCGGCCTCGGCGAGGCCGCCCGTGCCGTCGACGTAGAGCGCGGCGCCCTGGTGCGGGTTCTCGCCGTAGCGCAGGACGTTCTTGCGCGCGTAGGTGGCGCCCAGGAAGTCGGGGAAGCCCGAGTCGTCGGCGGCGGCGTAGTCGTCGGCGAACCAGGAGGCGACGGCCACGTCGTACGCGGCGGTGTGCTGGAAGGCCTCGCCGGCGAGCCGCTTGCGGGCGGTCAGGTCGAAGCCGCCGGCCTGGACGGCGGCGAGCACGTCCGCGTACCGGTCGGGGCTGGTGACGATGGCGACCGACGGGTGGTTCTTGGCGGCGGCGCGGACCATCGACGGGCCGCCGATGTCGATCTGCTCGACGCACTCGTCCGGGGTGGCGCCGGAGGCGACGGTCTCGCGGAACGGGTAGAGGTTCACGACGACCAGGTCGAAGGGCTCCACGCCGAGCTCGGCGAGCTGCTCGCGGTGCGACTCCAGGCGCAGGTCGGCGAGGATGCCGGCGTGCACGCGCGGGTGCAGCGTCTTGACGCGGCCGTCCAGGCACTCGGGGAAGCCGGTGAGCTCCTCGACCTTGGTGACCGGGACGCCGGCGGCGGCGATCTTCCCGGCGGTGGAGCCGGTGGAGACGAGCTCGACACCGGCCTCGTGCAGACCGCGCGCCAGCTCCTCCAGACCGGTCTTGTCGTAGACGCTGACCAGCGCGCGGCGGATGGGCTTAACGGTGTCCGTGTTCACCGATCTGAACCTTTCGTCCCTCAATGCGGTAGCCGTGCCGGGCGAGACGCCCCACGACGTCGACGAGCAGCGAGCGCTCGACTTCCTTGATGCGCTCGTGCAGAGCGGCTTCATCGTCCGACTCCCGGACCTCGACCGCGCCCTGGGCGATGATCGGGCCGGTGTCGACGCCGTCGTCGACGAAGTGGACGGTGCACCCGGTGACCTTCACGCCGTGGGCGAGCGCGTCACGCACCCCGTGGGCACCGGGAAAACTGGGGAGGAGCGCCGGGTGGGTGTTGACGACCCGGCCGCCGAAGCGGGCGAGGAACTCCTTGCCGAGGATCTTCATGAACCCGGCCGAGACGACGAGGTCCGGTGCGTACGCGGCGGTGGCCTGGGCCAGGGCGCGGTCCCACTCCTCGCGGCTCGCGTGGTCCTTCACCCGGCACACGAAGGTGGGGATCCCGGCCCGCTCGGCCCGCTCCAGACCGGCGATGGCCTCGCGGTCGGCGCCGACGGCGACGATCTCCGCGCCGTAGCCCTCGGGGTCGGCGGCGATGCCGTCGAGCAGGGCCTGGAGGTTGGTACCGGACCCGGAGACCAGGACGACAAGGCGGGCGGCAGCCACAGGGTCACTCTTTCCGTGGTGTTTGTGCGGTCCTACGAACGAATCGTGCCCGTCTATACGGGGAACCCTACGAATGGCTCGACCGTCAGCAACGATACCGGCACACCGGACGGCCCCCACGGGACGGGGGCGGAGCAGGGGGGTAGCGTCAGGGTCCGACGCCGGTCACGCCGCCCGGTGCGAAGCGGTCACGACGACAGAGGGAAGACGTCCAGCAGATGCCGGATCGCCAGTCCACGAACGACAACAACCCGTTCGCCCCGCCGCCCGAGGGCACTCCCGACCAGCCGTGGCAGCCGCGCCGGCCGGACGGTTCCGCAGGCTCCGGCGGCCCGGACGGATCGGGCGCTTCGGGCGGCGCCGACGGCTCGGACGGCGACGACGCGGGCTCCTCGTCGCCCGTGACGGGCGGCGCCGACGGGCGCTGGAGCCCGCGCCAGCCGGGCCGGTCCTCGGCCGGCTTCGGGCGCGGCCCGGAGCGCGGGGCCGACCGCCAGGGCGGTCAGGGCGGCTCCGGACCCGAGCGGCCCGGACTGCGCTGGGACCCCACGGACCCGGCGCAGCGGCGCGCGCGGTACGCGGTCCTCGGCGGCATGTGGGCCTTCTTCTTCGCGATCTTCGACATCCCGGAGCTGGCCCTGCTGCTCGGCGCGCTCTCGCTGTACTGGGCGGTCAGCTCGCTGCGCGCCAAGCCGAAGGCGGCGACGGAGACCGCGGCGCGGGTGTCGCCGGAATCACAGGACGCGTCCCAGCCCTCGGGACAGCCGTCCGCGGCGCCGGGCACCCCGAACGCGGCCCGCTCGATGCGGACGGCGGCGATCAGCGGCCTGGTGGCCTCGTCCGTGGCCCTGCTGATCGTGGGCTTCGGCTTCACGATGCAGCTGGTCTACAAGGACTTCTACGAGTGCCGGGACGACGCCCTCACCCACGCGGGCGCGGTCGCCTGCAACGACCTGCTGCCCAAGCCGCTGCGGGACGGGTTCGGGGTGCGCGACTAGCCAGGCGCCCGGCCTCCGGCTCCTCCCCCTCCGGTCACTCCGCCCCGGTCGTCCCCGACGGCCGGGGCGGTTCCACGTGCGGGGGCAGTCCGGTGGGCGGGGGCAGTTCCGTGTGGAGGGGCGTCTCCCAGGAGGCGGGGAAGTAGTCGTACGGGACGTAGCCCTCGTCCTCCTCGTCGGCGTCCTCGTGGGGGAAGCCGGGGGCGGGCGCGGGCGCGGTGACGGCCGCCAGGGCCGGTTCCGATGCCGCGGCCTTGGCCTCCTTGGCCGACTTGGCCTGCTTGGCCGGCTTCGAGGCCTTCGGCGGCTTCGGTTCCTTCGGCTGCTTCGGGCGGGGTACCCGGCGGCCCCAGGCCCGTACCGTCAGCGCCGTCGGCAGGCCGACGGCGACGCCCCACAGCACCGCCGCCGCGCCCGCCTGCCACCACACCGGGCCGAAGGCGAGCAGCCGGCCCGAGCCCAGCGGGCCGCCGGCCGCGCCCGCGAGGACGGCGACCGCCGCCCCGGACGCCCAGGCCGCGCCCAGCGCCGCGAGGGCCGTCTCCCGGGTGGGGCCGGTGCCGGTGGAACGGCCCACCGAGCGGCCGAGGGCCACCGCCGCGAGCAGCGGCACGGCCGCCGCCGCCCACTGCGGCCAGCCGCCGGGCCCCTGCGGCGGCAGCGCCGCCAGGAGCGGGAAGGGCGGCACCGCGGGGTCGCCGACGAGGCCGAGCGGGGTCGCGAGCGCGCCCGTGCCGAGGGCGAAGCCGGGGCCGAGCCCGTACGCGGCGGCCCACACGGCGGCGTTCGGCAGCAGCGCGAGGAGGAGCAGCGCCAGCGCCACCCGTCCGGACCACTCCCCCGCGATTCCCTCGTACGAGGCCCGCGCCGCGCCCGCGCGCCAGACCAGCGCGGTCCCGGCGAGGACCGCGCCGCCCGCGAGCAGCGTCACCAGTCCGGTGGCCGCCCCGCGCAGCGCCGCGGCGGTCTCCTCCCGGCCCGGCAGGGGCCGCCCCAGTGCCGTCCAGACGCCCGCGCCGGTCGCGCCGAGGACGACACCGGGCAGCCACAGGCCGGCGGTGACGAGGTCGGCGGGGAGCGGGCCGCTCGCGCTGTAGACCACGATCACGGCCGCGACCAGCAGATATCCCCCGGACACCGCGCCGAGCGCGCCGGCCGGCGAAGGCCTCGGACGGTTCTCGTCGGCGGGGTCGAGGGTGGACCGGGCGGTCCGGTAGAGCAGCCAGACCGGCAGCACGGACGGCAGCAGCGGCACGATGCCCAGCGGCGCGGGGAGTCCGCCGAGGGTGTCGGTGCGGATCAGGTCCACGCCGTGGGCGAGCAGCCAGAGCCCGGCGGCGAGGTGGAGGGCGCCGCCGGCGCCGCTGTCGGGGAAGGGCGAGCTGATCCAGGCCACGATCACCAGGACCGCGAGCGCGCCGACGCCGAGTCCGGCGGCGACCCCGCCGCGGACGCAGGCGGTGGCGAACGCGGCGGAACGCCCGCCCTGGACCAGGGAGTGCTCGGTCAGGTGGGTCACGGGGGCCATGCTGCCAACGACACGCGCTTTCGCGGCGTAACAGGCAAACATCCGTTGTGTCGCTCAAGATACGTTTATGTACTTTTCCGCCCAGAGGTGCTCTGCGGGAGGTCGACACCGATGAGCCAGACGAGCCGGGGCGGCGACACCGCGCCCCCCTCCACCGCCACCGCGCTGCCGACACCGAAGGAGCGGCGCCGGCTGCGCGAGGCGCTCTCCCTGAGCGAGGAGCAGGTCGCCGAGGCGATGGGCGTCACGAAGGCCACCGTCAAGGCCTGGGAGACCGGCCGCTCCGCCCCGCGCGGCCGCAAGCGCGAGGCGTACGCGAAGCTGCTCGACGGCGCGCCGGACACCGTTCCGGACGCCGTCGCGGACGCCGTTCGGGACGCCGTCGCGGAGACCGCTTCGGACACCGCTTCGGACACCGTTTCGAAGGAGACCCCGGGTCCCGCCGCCGGGAAACCGGCTCCCGCGCCCACTCCCCCGCCCGCCAACGTGCGGCCCAAGGCCGCCGTCAAACGGGCCGCCAAGCCCCCGAAGTCCCCCTCCCGGCCCGAGCAGCGCAAGAAACCGGAGCAGGTACAACCGCCGGAGGAGCCCGTCGCGCCCGTGCCCGGGCTCACGCCCGAGGAGGCGTTCGACGCGCTGTACGGGTACGCGGCCCCCGGCCTCGTCCACCAGGCGTATCTGCTGACCGGGCGCCGGCAGCTCTCCCGGGAGGCCGTCGAGCACGCCTTCCGGCACGCCTGGGAGCACTGGCCCGAGGTGGCCACGGACGCCGACCCGGTCGGCTGGGTGCGGGCGGCGGCGTACGAGTACGCCCTCTCGCCCTGGCACCGGCTGCGCCGCGCCCACCGGCATCCCGACGCCCCGCCGACCGAGGCCGGGCGGCGGGCGCTGCTCGGCGCGCTGCTCGATCTGCCGGCGCCGTACCGCCGTACCGTCCTGCTCTACGACGGGCTCGGGCTCGATCTGCCCGAGACGGCCGCCGAGACGGAGGCGAGCACCCCGGCCGCCGCGAACCGGCTGCTGTACGCGCACGCCGAGATCGGCCGGCGGGTGCCCGAACTGGCCGAGCCCGAGGCGCTCCAGCGGCGGCTCGCCGCGCTGGTCGCGGAGGCCCCGACGGCGACGCTGCCGGGGGCCCGCTCGGTCCGCGGCGGCAGCGAGCGGCGGACCCGGCGGTTGACCCGGACGGTGGTCGGGGCGACGGCGGTCCTGGTGTGCGTCACCGCCCTGACGGCGGCGACGGCGCCGACCCGCTACATCCCGGACGTCGCGCCGGGCCAGACCGTCAACGGCGTGCCGGTGCGCGGCGGGCCGCAGAAGCTCGGCCAGGAGGACGTGGAGCTGCGCGACCGGCTGCGCTCCGAGCCGAATCCGGGTCCCGAGCGGCTGATCCCGACCGCCGAGTAGCCGGCGGACTCCCCCCGGGTACGCGCGTGGGCCCCGCCCTTCCGGTCTCCCGGAGGGACGGGGCCCACGCGCTTACGGCCTGTGCGGTGCCGTTCCTCAGCCCGCGAGGATGGCGCGCGCCAGCTTGGCGGTCTCGGTGGGGGTCTTGCCGACCTTCACACCGGCGGCCTCCAGGGCCTCCTTCTTCGCCGCGGCGGTGCCGGAGGAGCCGGAGACGATGGCGCCGGCGTGGCCCATGGTCTTGCCCTCGGGGGCGGTGAAGCCCGCGACGTAGCCGACGACCGGCTTGGTGACGTTGGCCTTGATGAAGTCGGCCGCACGCTCCTCGGCGTCGCCGCCGATCTCGCCGATCATGACGATCAGGTCGGTGTCGGGGTCCGCCTCGAAGGCCGCGAGGGCGTCGATGTGCGTGGTGCCGATGACCGGGTCGCCACCGATGCCGACGGCGGACGAGAAGCCGATGTCACGGAGCTCGTACATCATCTGGTACGTCAGCGTGCCGGACTTCGAGACCAGGCCGATGCGGCCCGGCTTGGTGATGTCGCCCGGGATGATGCCGGCGTTGGACTGGCCCGGGGTGATGAGACCGGGGCAGTTCGGGCCGATGAGGCGGGTCTTGTTGCCCTTCTCCACGGCGTACGCGTAGAACGCGGCGGAGTCGTGGACGGCGATGCCCTCGGTGATGACGACGGCGAGGGGGATCTCGGCGTCGATCGCCTCGACGACGGCGGCCTTGGCGAAGGCCGGCGGCACGAAGAGGACCGAGACGTTGGCGCCGGTCTCCTTCATGGCCTCGGCGACGGAGCCGAAGACGGGGACCTCGGTGCCGTCGAAGTCGACCTTGGTGCCGGCCTTGCGCGGGTTCACGCCGCCGACGATGTTGGTGCCGTCACCCAGCATGAGCTTGGTGTGCTTCATGCCCGTGGCACCGGTCATGCCCTGGACGATGACCTTGCTGTCCTTGTTGAGGAAGATAGCCATGGCTGTTCTGTCCCTCTTCCCTTACTTCGCGGCCGCGAGCTCGGCGGCCTTGTCGGCCGCGCCGTCCATGGTGTCCACACGCTGCACGAGCGGGTGGTTGGCGTCCGACAGGATCTTGCGACCCAGCTCCGCGTTGTTGCCGTCGAGACGGACGACGAGCGGCTTGTTGACCTCTTCGCCCTTCGAGGCGAGGAGCTCCAGGGCCTGCACGATGCCGTTGGCGACCTCGTCACAGGCGGTGATGCCGCCGAAGACGTTGACGAACACGGACTTGACGTCCGCGTCGCCGAGGATGATCTCCAGGCCGTTCGCCATGACCTCGGCGGAGGCGCCGCCGCCGATGTCGAGGAAGTTGGCCGGCTTCACGCCGCCGTGGTTCTCACCGGCGTACGCGACGACGTCCAGGGTCGACATGACCAGACCGGCGCCGTTGCCGATGATGCCGACCTCGCCGTCCAGCTTGACGTAGTTGAGGCCCTTGGCCTTGGCGGCGGCCTCCAGCGGGTTGGCCGCGGCCTTGTCCTCCAGGGCCTCGTGCTCCGGCTGGCGGAAGTCGGCGTTCTCGTCGAGCGAGACCTTGCCGTCGAGGGCCAGGATGCGGCCGTCCTTGGTCTTGACCAGCGGGTTGACCTCGACGAGGAGGGCGTCCTCGGCGACGAAGGTGTCCCACAGGGTGACCAGGACCTCGGCGACGCCCTCGGCGACCTCGGCCGGGAACTTCGCCTGGGCGACGATCTCGCGGGCCTTCTCCAGCGTGACGCCGTCGTTGGCGTTGACCGGGACCTTCGCGAGGGCCTCGGGGGTCTTCTCCGCGACCTCCTCGATGTCCATGCCGCCCTGCACCGAGGCCATGGCCAGGAAGGTGCGGTTGGTGCGGTCGAGGAGGTACGAGACGTAGTACTCGGCCTCGATCTCCGGGGACAGCTCGGCGATCATCACCTTGTGGACCGTGTGGCCCTTGATGTCCATGCCCAGGATGTCCGTCGCGCGGGCGACGGCCTCGTCCGGGGTGGCGGCGAGCTTGACGCCGCCGGCCTTGCCGCGGCCGCCGACCTTCACCTGGGCCTTGACGACCGACTTGCCGCCAAGACGCTCGGTGGCCTCGCGCGCCGCCTCAGGCGTGTCGATGACTTCACCGGCCAGCACCGGTACACCGTGCTTGGCGAAGAGGTCCCTCGCCTGGTACTCGAACAGGTCCACGCGCGTCCCTTTTCTAGATGATCGCGGTTCGTTGTCTGCGTGGGCGTGCCGCGAAGGGCAACGTGACTGCGCTGTCACTAGGGAGGCGTACACGGTGTCCGTGGACGCGGCATGTCCGTCCCGCAGGTTATCCCCGTGGGCCGTTGGTCCCTAAATCGCAGATCACAACCCAGCGGTGATACGGGTCACAGAACGTAGGGGCGAACGGGCTGTCCGTGGGCATCGAGGGGCCCCCACCCGGTCCTCATCGGGCAGGCGGGGGGCGGGGTTTGCCCCCCTCACGCCACGCCGGTCCGCCGGGTGAGGGCCACCTGGCCGCTGATGTGATATGGGCCTCAGTGGGGCCCGGCGCGCCCGTCCGGGTGGCCGGGCGGCGACGGAATCCGCACGGGACCGGGCTCAGACGGTGTCGGGTATCGGCAGCGGCCGCTTCTCCAGGGCGGCGGCCATCACCTCCGGGAACAGATCGGGCGTACAGGCGAAGGCGGGGGCGCCGAGGGCGGCGAGCGCGGCGGCGTGCTCCCGGTCGTAGGCGGGCGCGCCCTCGTCGGAGAGCGCGAGCAGGGCGACGAACTGCACCCCGGACGCCTTCATCGCCGCGACCCGCTTCAGCATCTCGTCGCGGATGCCGCCCTCGTAGAGGTCGCTGACGAGGACGACGACGGTGTCGGCGGGGCGGGTGATCCGCGACTGGCAGTAGGCGAGCGCGCGGTTGATGTCGGTGCCGCCGCCGAGCCGGGTGCCGAAGAGGACGTCGACGGGGTCGTCGAGCGCGTCGGTGAGGTCCACGACGGAGGTGTCGAAGACGACGAGCCGGGTGGCGACGGCCCGGAGCGAGGCGAGGACGGCGCCGAAGACGGAGGCGTACACGACGGAGGCGGCCATCGAGCCCGACTGGTCGACGCAGAGCACGATCTCCTTGCGGACCGCCCGGGAGGTGCGGCCGTGGCCGATCAGCCGCTCGGGGACGACCGTGCGGTGCTCGGGGAGGTAGTGCTTGAGGTTGGCCCGCAGGGTGCGGTCCCAGTCGATGTCCCGGTGGCGGGGGCGGCTGATCCGGGCCGAGCGGTCGAGGGCGCCGGTGACGGTCGCCCGGGTGCGCGCCGAGAGCCGGGCCTCCAGGTCGTCGACGACTCTGCGGACGACGGCCCGTGCGGTCTCCCGGGTGGTCTCCGGCAGCGCCTTGTTCAGCGACAGCAGGGTGCCGACGAGGTGGACGTCGGGCTCGACGGCCTCCAGCATCTCCGGCTCCAGGAGGAGCGTGGCGAGCCCGAGCCGCTCGATGGCGTCCCGCTGCATGACCTGCACGACGGAGGCGGGGAAGTAGCCGCGGATGTCGCCGAGCCAGCGGGCGACGGAGGGCGCGGAGCCGCCGAGCCCGCCCCTGCGCTCCCCGCCGTCCCCGGTGTCGTAGAGGGCGGCGAGCGCGGCGTCCATGCCGGCGTCGGCGCCGGTCGGGGCGCGGCCCGGCATGCCGGCGCCGCCGCCCAGGACGAGCCGCCAGCGGCGCAGCCGCTCGTCCGCCGTGGGGGTGCGGGTGCTCATGCGGGGACCTCCGTGCCGAGGACGAGGGCGAGCAGGGGGAGGACGCCGTCGGCCCGCTCCTCGTCGAGGGCGGCGGCGAAGCCGGGGACGAGGGCGGCGGAGCCGGGACCGGGGGCCTCGGGTCCCCGGGCGACGAGCTCGCCGAGGGTCCGCCGCACCCCCGGCTCGTACGCCCCGAAGGTGCGCCGCAGCAGCGGCAGCACGGCGGTGAACGCCTCGGCCGGTACGCCGGTGAGCCAGCCGTCCAGGAGGGCGAGGAGGCGCTCGTCGTGGACGAGCAGCAGCCCGCCGCCGGGGCCGCCGACGAAGCCGTCGATCCAGGCGGCGGCGTCGGCGGGCGGGGTGCCGGGCGAGAGGGCGAGGCCCATGAGCCGCGCCGTCCCGTCGTCACCGAGCCGCCCCTCGTCGAGGAGGATCCGCACGGCGCGGCCCCGGACGACGCCGGGCACCCGCTCCCCGTCGGCGAGCCGGCGCAGGGCGCCGGCCCAGCGGGAGGCGAGGGCGGCCGGGTCGTCGGCCGGCGCCGGGTCGGGCAGGAGGGCGATCGCGGTGTGGACGGCGTCCAGGCGCTCGCGCATGCGGTCGGCGGCGTCCGCGTCGAGCCCGGCGCAGGCGGGCGGGAGGCCGACGCGGATCCGCTCGGCCAGGCCGGTGGCGACGTCGGCGAGGGCGGCGGTGTCGGTGCCGCGCACGTCGCCGTAGCGCAGGGCGCGGGCGAGGGCCGGGAGGGCGTCGGCGAGGTGGGCCACGTCGGTGTCGAGGGCGGCCCGCTCGGCGAGGGCGCCGAGGACGGCGGGGAGGGCGTCGGTGAGGCCGCCGAGGAGGCAGCGCTCGGCGAGGCCGGTGATCTCGCCGAGGCCGGCCGCGGTGAGGGCCAGGGACTCGGCCCGGGCCGTGGCGGCCGCCTCGACGGTGGTGCCCCAGACACCGGCCTCGGCGACCCTGACGTGCAGTTCGGGCTGCCAGCGCAGCCGCCAGGACTCGCGGAAGGTGCCGGTGCCGGTGCGGCCGGCGGCGGGCAGGCCCCAGTCGACGCCGAGGAGCCGGAGCCGGTGGAGGAGGCGGCTGCGGGCGGCGTCGGTGTCGCCGCGCAGGTCGAGGTCGAGCTCGCGCTCCTCGGCCTCGGGTTTGAGGCGGAGGCTCCGGCGGAGCCGGTCGAGGTCGCGCTGGAGCGGGACGGCGGGCGCGGCGGCCGGGACCTCGCCGAGGGCGTCGCCGACGACGAGCCGGTCCCTGACGAGGGCGAGCGGCACGTCGGAGCCCTCGCAGAGGACGGCCCTGATGGCGTCGGTGGTCTCGGCGAGGCCGGGGCGCGGCCGGCCGCGCAGGGCGGCGAGGGTCTCGGCGAGGCGCACGGCCTCGATGACGTGGGCGGGGGAGACGGGGTGGTCGGCCTCCCTGAGGAGGCCCGCGACCTTGGTCATCCACCGCTCGACGGGCCGGTCGGGGGCGGCGAAGAGGTGGCCGTACCAGCCGGGGGACTCGATCCCGGCGCCGTATCCGGAGCGGCGGGCGAGCCGGCGGTGGGTCCAGGGGACCCAGGTCAGCTCGGCCTTCGCCTTGGGCAGGCCCTTGAGGAGGGCGCGGTCGGCGGTGACGGTGGTGCGGCGGGCGAGGGCGGGGACGTGCCAGGCGCCGCAGACGACGGCGACGGCGTCCCCGAACTCCTTGCGGGCGGCGCGCAGCTTCAGCCGCATGTGGGCCTCGCGGACCAGGTCGCGCGGCCGGCCGCCGTGCCCGTACCGCTCGCGCAGGGCGGTCATGGCCTCGGCGAGGGCCTCGAAGGGGACGAGGGGGTCGCTGTCGCCGCGGAGTTCGACGACGTCCTCCCACCACTGCTCGGGGTCCTCACGGCCGGCGGCCCGGGCGAGTGCGGCGAGGGGGTCGACGCGGGCGGAGCCGTCCGCCTCGTCCTCGCCGTCGCCCCAGGTGGGGTCGGCGGCGAGGGTGTGGGCGGCGGGCAGGTCGACGAAGCGGACGGGGACTCCGTGGCCGAGGGCCCAGCGCAGCGCGGTCCACTCGGGCGAGAAGGCCGCGAAGGGCCAGAAGGCGGCCCGGCCGGGGTCGTCGACGGCGTGGGCGAGGAGGGCGACGGGCGGCCGCATCTCCGGGTCGGCGGCGAGCGCGGCCAGCGCGTCGGCCTCGGCGGGGCCCTCGATCAGGACCGCGTCGGGCCGGGCCGCGTCCAGGGCGGCGGCCACCCCGCGCGCGGAGCCGGGCCCGTGGTGCCGGACCCCGAGCAGCAGCGGCCGGGCCGTCGCGCGCGCCCGGAGCTCCGCGGGCGCCGCGGCGAGGGCGGTCATGCGCTCACCTCGCGGCAGGCGCGGTAGAAGTCCTTCCAGCCGTCGCGCTCTCTCACCACCGTCTCCAGGTACTCCTGCCAGACGACCCGGTCGGCCGCCGGGTCGCGGACGACGGCGCCGAGGATGCCGGCGGCGACGTCCGAGGGGCGCAGCACGCCGTCCCCGAAGTGGGCGGCGAGCGCGAGGCCGCCGGTGACGACGGAGATGGCCTCGGCGGTGGAGAGGGTCCCCGAGGGGGACTTGAGCCTGGTGCGGCCGTCGGCGGTGACGCCGTCGCGCAGCTCGCGGAAGACGGTGACGACCCGCCGGATCTCCTCGACGCCCTCGGGCGGGGCGGGCAGTTCGAGGGAGCGGCCCAGCTGCTCGACCCGGCGGGCGACGATGTCCACCTCGTCCTCGGGGGTGGCGGGCAGCGGCAGCACGACGGTGTTGAAGCGGCGCCGGAGCGCGCTGGACAGCTCGTTGACGCCCCGGTCGCGGTCGTTGGCGGTGGCGATGAGGTTGAAGCCGGGGACGGCCTGGACCTCCTCGCCGAGTTCGGGGACGGGCAGGGTCTTCTCGGACAGGATCGTGATGAGCGTGTCCTGCACGTCGGCGGGGACGCGGGTCAGCTCCTCGACGCGGGCGGTCGCCCCGCGCTCCATGGCGCGCATGACGGGGCTGGGGACGAGCGCGGCGCGGCTGGGGCCCTCGGCGAGCAGCCGGGCGTAGTTCCAGCCGTACCGGATGGCTTCCTCGGGGGTGCCGGCGGTGCCCTGCACGAGGAGGGTGGAGTCGCCGCTGACGGCGGCGGCGAGGTGCTCGGAGACCCAGGTCTTGGCGGTGCCGGGGACACCGAGGAGGAGCAGCGCCCGGTCGGTGGCGAGCGTGGTGACGGCGACCTCGACGATGCGCCGGGGGCCGACGTACTTGGGTGTGATCACGGTGCCGTCGGGGAGCGTGCCGCCGAGGAGGTAGGTGGCGACGGCCCAGGGAGAGAGGCGCCAGCGGGCGGGCCGGGGGCGGTCGTCGGCGGCGGCGAGCGCGGCGAGCTCATGGGCGAAGGCGTGTTCGGCGTGGGGCCGCAGGGCCTCGGCGGGCCCCGGGCGGCCCGGGCCGGTGTCCGTCACGGCACCGGCGCCGGGCCGCTCGTCGGTGGTTGCGGGCACGGTCATGGATCCCCCTCCAGATCGTTCGACCTGCTGTGCGATCCACGGTGCACCACGCCACTGACAATCGGCTTGCGCCGCAGGTCAGCGGCGCGATGAAGGGGTTTCGGCGGTCAGTTGAAGACCGGGGAGACGGCGACGCAGCCGCCGGACATGGCCTGCTCGCCCTTGGCCTCCTTGATGACCTTGCCCTGGTAGACGACCTTGCAGGTGAGGTCGGCGGGCTTGGTCGAGACGGGCATGACGGCGGGCGGCATGATGCCGTGCAGCTTCACGGTCCTGGTCCACGGCACGGCGGGCTTCTTGTCGCTCTCGACCTGCGGCTGCATCGCGGTGCCGTCGCCGGCGTGGTACTCGATCGACTCCACGGCCGAGCCGGTGACCTCGTAGGTCACCTCGTAGCTTTCGGTGACGGCCTTGTCGACCTGGTCGGCGGCCTTGTCGGCCGCTTCTGAACAGGCCCCGAGCCCGAACGCGAGGCCGGCGACGGCGAGGGCCGAGACGGCGGTGCGGACGGTGCGGTTCATGGTGGTACTCCCCCTGCACGGTGGTGCGGTCGAAGGGCTCACGCTGGTTCGCGCGAGCTCGCACAGCACCGTAAAGGACCGGTAAAACCAAGGTGTCGCCGGGGTCCTCCTCCGACGGTGAATCCCCAGGTCAACTGCGTTGTCAGTGGCGGAGAATACCGTCAGGTACATGAATGCGACGGGGACGCGCTGGACGGTTGAGCAGGTGCGGGCACTGGCTCCTGACGAGGCGTCGCGCAGAGCGGGCGGCGGGCTCGGCACGGCCGGCCCGTGGAGCGGCGCGGGCGGCCGCGACGGGGTCGTCTGGGGGCAGTGCGCGGGCAGCGGCCGCACGCCGTACCGCACGGTCGTGGACACCAAGGGGCCCGTGTACGCGTGCTCCTGCCCGAGCCGCAGGTCCCCCTGCAAACACGCGCTCGGTCTGCTGCTGCTCTGGGCGGCGGGCGACCCGGCCGTGCCGGACGGGGCCGAACCGCCCGGCTGGGCCTCCCGCCGGCTCGCGCCGCGCCCGGCGCCGGGGGCGGCACCGGCCGACCCCGAGGCGGCCCGCCGCCGGGCCGAGCGCCGGGCGGCCCGGGTGACGGCGGGCGCGGAGGAGCTGGAGCGGCGGCTCGCGGACCTGGTGCGCGGCGGTCTCGCGGCGGCCGGCCGCCAGGGGTACGGCCTGTGGGAGGAGACCGCGGCCCGCATGGTCGACGCGCAGGCGCCCGGACTCGCGGCCCGCGTCCGCGAGCTCGGCGCGATACCGGGCTCGGGCCCGGGCTGGCCGGTGCGGCTCCTGGAGGAGTGCGCGCTCGCCCACCTCCTGGACCGCGCGTGGCTGGCCGCCGACCGGCTGCCCGCCGCTCTCGCGGCCACGGTACGGACCCGGGTCGGCCTCCCGTCCGTCCCGGCCGGCCCGGCGGTGAGGGACCGCTGGCTGGTCCTCTCCCGGCACGACACCGGGGACGGCCGGCTGACGACCCGTCGCATCTGGCTGTACGGCACGGCCGGGGGTCGCACGGCCCTGCTGCTCTCGTTCGGCGCGGCGGGCCGCGCACCCTCCCTCGCCCTGCCGGTCGGCGCCCTGCTGGACGGCGAACTGACCCCGCACGCGGGCGCCGGGCAGCTCCGCGCGGACCCCGGCGAGCTGGTCCCCGCCCCCGGTCCGGCCGCTCCGCCGCCGGGCGGAGGGGTCGGCGAGGCCCTCGACGCGTACGGCCGCGCCCTGCGCGAGGACCCCTGGCTGGAGTCCTGGCCGGTGACGCTCGGCCAGGTCGTCCCCGCCCCGGCGGAGTACGGCTGGCAGCTCGCCGACGCCGACGGCCACGAGGCCCTCCCCCTGACGACCCCGGACCGCCCCGCCCTCTGGCGCCTCCTGGCCCTGTCGGGCGGCGCCCCCCTGACGGTCTTCGGCGAATGCGGCCCCCGGGGCTTCACCCCCCTGACGGCCTGGTCCCAGGAAACGCCGGGGGACCCGGTCCCCCTGACCTGAGCGGCTCCGCCCCCACCGTGCGGGCAGGCGTTCCGCTTGGGGGTCCCCCTGGACGAAGTCCTTGGGGGAGGAACGGGTGGGCACGCGGAACGGCGCGCTCGGCCGCGCCCGGGCCCCCGCACCGGAACCCGAGCCCCGGGCACGCCGCCGTACCGATGCCGGATCAGCCCCCTCACCGAGAGGCGCACACCGTGACGACGACAGACACCGACTGGGAGCGCCTGGTCTCCGCCGCCCTCCTGGGCACCGACCGCCGCCCGCCCGCGGCCGCACGCGGGCCCGAGGCCGCCGCCACCCTGCTCGACGCCGCCGCCCGCCACACCCTCCGCCGCCGCGCAGGCCTCCGCCCCGGCCCCGCCGCCGTACGCCCCGAACCCGCGCCGCACGACCCCCGCCCCGCGCTGCCCGAAGCGGCCCGCCGCCGCCTCGACGGCCTGCTCGCGGGCCGGGGGGCCACCCCCGCCGCCGGCCGCCGCGGCACGGCGCCGGACCTCGCCGAACTGCTTCCGCAGTGGCTGGCGCTGGCCGGCGAGCGCGGCTACCGGGCGCCGCCGGCCTCCCTGCCGGCCCTGCTCGACGCGGCCAGGGCCCGTACCGATCTGCGCCCGCAGGCCCTGGCGTTCGCCGGACCGCGCGGGCTGTGGCTGGCCCGGTTCAACCCGGAGTGGCGGTTCGCGCTGCGCGGCGCCGGGGCCGGCGGCGCCCTGCCGGACCCCGGGGACGCCGAGGCGGTGCGGAAGCTGTGGGAGGAGGGCCTGTTCGCCGAGCGGGTCGCCCTCCTCGGAGCCGTACGGGCGAAGGATCCGGCCGCGGGACGGGCCCTGCTCGCCACGACCTGGTCCGGCGAACGGGCCGAGGACCGGCTGATGTTCCTGGACTCGCTGCGCTCCGGTCTGTCGCCGGCCGACGAGGAGTTCCTGGAGGCCGCCCTCGCCGACCGCAGCCGCAACGTCCGCGCGACCGCCGCCGAACTGCTCTCCGCGCTCCCGGACTCCGCGCTCTCGGGCCGCATGGCGGGACGGGCGCTCACCTGCGTGGGCCTGGACCGGACGGCGCCCGTGCCGACGGTCGTCGTGGAGGCCCCGCACGAGTGCGACGAGGAGATGCGGCGGGACGGCGTGGCCGCGGTGCCCCCGGCGGGCCGGGGCGAGCGGTCCTGGTGGCTGGGCCGGCTGGTGGAGGCCGCCCCGCTGAGCTGCTGGCCGGCCCGGTTCGGCGGGCGGTCCCCGGAGGAGATCGTGGCGCTGCCGGTCGCCGACGACTGGCAGCCGGAGCTGCACGCGGCCTGGTGCCGGGCGGCGGTGCGCCAGCGGGACGCGGCCTGGTCGCGGGCGCTGCTCGGCGCCCCTTCGACGCCGCCCGCGACGGGCCCCGGCACCTCGTCGCTGGCCGAGCGGGCGCAGCTGCTGTCGACGCTCGGCCCGGCGGAGCGGGCCGGCTGGGTGGCGGCGTTCGTGGCGGCGCACGGCCTGTCCGAGGCCTTCCAGCTGCTCGGGGTGTGCACGGTGCCGTGGGCGGAGCCGCTGGGCGAGGCGGTGATCGACGCCCTGGACACCGCCCGGGACGCGGGCAGCTATCCGTGGAGTTTCAGCGGGGTGATGGGGCTCGCTGAGCGCTGCCTCTCCCCCGCCGCGGCCGGCCGTCTGGCCTCGCCGGCGGCGGCGGTCCGGGAGGCGGAGGACGCCTCTCCGGGCGCGGGCGCCTACTGGTCCGAGGCGTTCCAGCGCCTGGTGGCCACGCTCGACCTGCGCGCCCGCATGCGCGCCGAACTGGACGGCGCGCCGGCCCGGCCCGCCGCGTGAGGACACACGGGAGGACGGACGGCCGGGAGCCCGTCGGAGGGGGCCCCCGGCCGTCCGGTGCGTACGGCGCGCGCGGCCGTCAGGCGGCCACGCGTACGTTGGCGTTGACCCAGTCGACGATCGACGCGGTCGTGGCGCCCGGGGTGAAGATCTCCGCGACGCCCTTCTCCTTGAGCGGCGGGATGTCCGCGTCGGGGATGATGCCGCCGCCGAAGACCTTGATGTCCTCCGCGTCGCGCTCCTTGAGGAGCTCGATGACCTTGACGAAGAGCGTGTTGTGCGCGCCCGAGAGGATCGAGAGGCCGATCGCGTCGGCGTCCTCCTGGATCGCGGTGTCGACGATCTGCTCGGGCGTCTGGTGCAGCCCGGTGTAGATCACCTCCATGCCGGCGTCGCGCAGGGCCCGCGCGATGACCTTGGCCCCACGATCGTGGCCGTCGAGACCCGGCTTGGCGACGACCACGCGGATCGGACCGGTCACACCCATCACTGCCTCCACATGCGACCCCCGCGCGTCTGTGCCGGGGAGGTGAACGAACGTTATCGACAGCATCCCGCAACGGGCCGTTTCGCGGTGCCCGGCGAGGGGGAAATCACACGTGGGACACGTTCGTTCCGCGGCCTGCCCCGCTCCGGGCCCCCCTCCTGGGCCCTCCAGCCGCCCGCGGGGCCGGTCGCGCAAGGAGCCGCGACGCCGGTCGCCGGGGTCCCGTGCCGTCGTCCGTGCGGCGCGGGACCCCGGCGTCCCGGCGTATCGCGCCCCGGGCGCCGCACGGGAGGTCGGCGATGGAGCTCGCCAAGGTCACCGCCCTGTTGAAGGCCACCACGCTGGAGGCCGCGGTCCTCACCGGCCGTCTCGTCCTCTATCCGTCCGGAATCGTCCCGGAGCGCCTCGCCGCCGCGGGCCCGGACGACGCCCCCGTCCCCCTCGCGGGTGACGGCGGCCGTCCGGTGGTGCTGCTGCACGGCTTCGTCGACAACCGCTCCGTCTTCCTGCTGCTGCGCCGCGCGCTCGCCCGGCACGGCCGTCACCACGTGGTGCCCCTGGACTACTCGCCGCTCATGGGGGACCTGCGGACCGCCGCCGAGGCCCTGGGGCGGCGGATCGAGGCCGTGCTGGCGCGCACCGGCCGGACCGAGGTGGACCTGGTGGGCCACAGTCTGGGCGGGCTCGTCGCCCGTTATTACGTACAGCGTCTCGACGGTGACGCGCGGGTGCGGACCGTGGTCACCCTCGGCACCCCGCACGCGGGCACGTCCGTGGCGGCGCCGCTCGCCGACGCGCACCCGCTGGTGCGGCAGATGCGCCCGGGGTCGGAGGTGCTGCGGGAGCTGGCCGCGCCGGCGCCGGGCTGCCGGACGCGGTTCGTCAGCTTCTGGAGCGACCTGGACCGGATCATGGTGCCGGTGGAGACGGCCCGCCTCGACCACCCCGACCTGCTGGTGCACAACGTGCGGGTGAGCGGCATCGGCCATCTGGCGCTGCCGGTGCACCCGACGGTGGCGTCCGGGATCCTCAGGGCCCTCGACGCGGGCGAGGGGATGGAGGAGGGAACGGCCGAAGGGGCTTCCTCTGTGGCTTGAAGTCGCCAGTCGACGGCGACACCCCCGGCCCGTTCTTCGAACGTTCCTCGAACACAAGGCCAAAGGTCTGTGCACGAGCTGGCGAAACACTGCCGATTGCCCGTTTCCTGCGCCGTCCGACCCCTCCGAAGATTGTCGGCCCCGTGTACCGCCGGGTACAGTCGCGCCACTGCTTCCCCCCGGGACACCCCCTGTCGGGCCCGCCCCGGACTGGTCCTGCTGCCGAGGCGAGAGAGACGTTGGTGAACGACCAGCACCCCCACGCCGGGTACGCCGGAGACGGCGCCCACCTCACCGGCGGCTTCGCGGCCGACCCGCTCTTCGGGGCCTGGTCCGACGCCGGTCAGGCCGGCCACAGCGGCCAGTGGGACCTCGGGCAGTACGCCGCCGCCGGCGCGTACGACACGACGGGCCAGTGGAACACCACCGGCCAGTGGAACACCGCCCCGGACGCCTACGCGGCACAGGACGCGTACGGGCAGCACCAGCCGTACGACACGACGGGCCAGTGGGACGCCTCCGCCTGGACCGAGGCCCAGCACACCGGCCAGTACGAGACCCTGCACTCCGGCGCCTACGCGGCGCAGGGCGCGTACGGCCAGGAGGCGTACGACGTCACCGGCCAGTGGGCCGCCCCCGCCTTCGCGACCGACACCGGCGCGTACGACGCCACCGCCTGGAACCAGGCGGCGGAGCAGGTCGAGCCGGTCGTCCCCCAGCAGTACGTCCCCGCGGCCGAACAGATCGACCACACCGCCGAGTTCGAGTTCGCCTACGAGCCGGCCCCGGAGCCGGAGCCGGTGTACGAGCCGGAGCCGGCGTACGAGACCGAGGGCGCGTACGAGACCGAGGGCGCGTACGAGCCCGAGACGGCGTACGAGACCGAGCATGGCTACGCCGACGAGGCTCCCGAGGCCCACGAGCCCGTCGCCGAGGTCCGTACCGACGCCGCCGCTGCCCGCCCCGTCCGCCGCTCCTCCGGCGGCAGCCGCGCCCGGCGGCGTACCCCCGCCAAGCGTTCCGCGCTGCTGACCGTCGCCGTCCCCTCCGCCTGCGTCATGGGCGTGGCCGGGATCGCGGCCGCCTCCGTCGGCGGGCTCACCGGCGGCACCGAGAGCCCGAAGCAGAAGGACACCACCGCGCTCGCCGCCGCCGACCCGGCCGCCGTGAAGCAGATGGCGGCCAACACCGCGCTCGACACCCAGCTCAGCGCCCTCGACGCCGACGTCCGCGACTTCGGCGACCGCGCCAGCCGCACCCAGGAGCGCATCGACCTCAAGGCCCGCCAGGCCGCCGAGAAGAAGAAGCGCGAGGAGGAAGCGGCCCGCAAGGAGGCCATGCGCCCCAAGTTCATGCTTCCGGTGAAGCTGCACCAGCTCAGCGCCCGCTACGGCCAGTCCGGCGTCAACTGGATGTCCCTGCACACCGGCATCGACTTCCCCGTGCAGTACGGCACCCCCGTCATGGCCGCGACCGACGGCACCGTCCGCACCCAGTGGAACCCCGCCTACGGCAACATGGCGATCGTGACCGCCGCCGACGGCACCGAGACCTGGTACTGCCACCTCAGCAGCACCAAGATCCGCTGGGGCCAGGTCAAGGCCGGCGACGTCATCGCCTACTCCGGCAACTCCGGCAACTCCACCGGCCCGCACCTCCACTTCGAGGTCCGGCCCGGCGGCGGCTCCGCGATCGACCCGCTGACCTGGCTCCGCAACAAGGGCCTCGACCCCACGAGCTGAGGCGCGCACACGCACGCGTCGGGGCCCGGTCCAGTGGACCGGGCCCCGACGCGTACCGCCGTACCGCTCGCTACAGCTTCTCGACCGGCGCGTACCGCAGCACCAGCCGCTTCGGCTTCTCGTCGCCGAAGTCGATCGTCGCCTGGGCCTTGTCGCCCTCGCCCGTCACCGCCAGGACGGTGCCCAGACCGAACTGGTCGTGCGTGACCCGGTCGCCGACCGTCAGCGAGACCACCGGCTTGTCCGAGCCCGCGCGGCGCGTCGCGAAGCCGGACGGACCGGAGCGGGCGCGGGAGGAGGAGAGCGAGGCCGTCAGCGAGGAGGCGATCCCCGACGTCGGCCCGGCGGGCTTCGCCACCGGCCCGGTCCGCTTCCACTCCAGGTACGCGGGCGGGATCTCCTCCAGGAAGCGGGAGGCCGGGTTGTACGAGGGCTGGCCCCAGGCGCTGCGCATCGACGAGCGCGTGAGGTACAGCCGCTCGCGGGCGCGGGTGATGCCCACGTACGCCAGGCGCCGCTCCTCCTCCAGCTCCTTCGTCTGGCCGAGGGCGCGCATGTGCGGGAAGACGCCGTCCTCCATGCCGGTGAGGAAGACCACCGGGAACTCCAGGCCCTTCGCGGTGTGCAGGGTCATCAGCGTGATGACGCCGGAACCCTCCTCGTCCTCGTCGGGGATCTGGTCGGAGTCGGCGACGAGCGCGACCCTCTCCAGGAACTCGGCGAGCGTGCCCGCGCCGGCCCCTTCCTGTCCGCCGGACTCCCCGCGCTCCTGCTCGAACTCCAGGGCCACCGCGGCGAGCTCCTGGAGGTTCTCGATCCGGGTCTCGTCCTGCGGGTCGGTGGAGGCCTGGAGCTCGGCGAGGTAGCCGGTCCGCTCCAGGACGGCCTCCAGGACGACGGCGGGGCCCGCGCCGGACTCGGCGATGGTGCGCAGCTCGTCCATGAGGACGTTGAACCGCTTCACGGCGTTGGCCGAGCGGGCGGCCATGCCGTAGGCCTCGTCGACCCGCTTGAGGGCCTGCGGGAAGGTGATCTTCTCGCGGAGCGAGAGGGCGTCGATCATCGCCTCGGCGCGCTCGCCGATGCCCCGCTTGGGGACGTTGAGGATCCGGCGCAGCGGGACGTTGTCCTCGGGGTTGGCGAGGACGCGCAGGTAGGCGAGGACGTCCCGGACCTCCTTGCGCTCGTAGAAGCGCACGCCGCCGACGACCTTGTAGGGCAGGCCGACGCGGATGAAGATCTCTTCGAAGACGCGGGACTGGGCGTTGGTCCGGTAGAAGACCGCCACGTCGCCGGCCTTCGCCTCGCCCTTGTCGGTGAGCCGGTCGATCTCGTCGGCGACGAACTGGGCCTCGTCGTGCTCGGTGTCCGCGACGTAGCCGGTGATCTGGGCGCCCGCGCCGGCGTTGGTCCACAGGTTCTTGGGGCGGCGGGACTCGTTGCGCTCGATGACCGCGTTGGCGGCCGAGAGGATCGTCTGGGTGGAGCGGTAGTTCTGCTCCAGGAGGATCGTCGTCGCGTCCGGGTAGTCCTCCTCGAACTGGAGGATGTTGCGGATCGTCGCGCCGCGGAAGGCGTAGATCGACTGGTCGGCGTCGCCGACGACGCACAGCTCGGCCGGGCCGAGGTCCTCGTAGCCGGTGCCGACCAGCTCGCGCACCAGGGTGTACTGGGCGTGGTTGGTGTCCTGGTACTCGTCGACGAGGACGTGGCGGAAGCGGCGCCGGTAGTGCTCGGCGACGTCCGGGAACGCCTGGAGCAGGTGGACCGTCGTCATGATGATGTCGTCGAAGTCCAGCGCGTTCGCCTCGCGCAGGCGCGCCTGGTACATCCGGTACGCCTCGGCCAGCGTCTTCTCGAAGCCGTCGGCGGCCTGGTCGGCGAAGGTCTCCTCGTCGATCAGCTCGTTCTTCAGGTTGGAGATCTTGGCGCTGAAGGACTTCGGCGGGAACTTCTTCGGGTCGAGGTCCAGGTCGCGGCAGACCAGCGCCATCAGGCGCTTGGAGTCGGCGGCGTCGTAGATCGAGAAGGAGGAGGTGAAGCCGAGCCGCTTGCTCTCGCGGCGCAGGATGCGGACGCAGGCGCTGTGGAAGGTCATCACCCACATCGCGTTGGCCCGCGGGCCGACGAGCTGCTCGACGCGCTCCTTCATCTCGCCGGCGGCCTTGTTGGTGAAGGTGATCGCCAGTATCTGGCCGGGGTGCACGTGCCGCGTGCCCAGGAGGTGGGCGATGCGGTGGGTGAGGACCCGGGTCTTGCCGGAGCCCGCGCCGGCCACGATGAGCAGCGGGGAACCCGTGTGGACGACGGCGGCCCGCTGCTGCTCGTTGAGCCCCTCCAGGAGGGCGGCCGGGTCCACGGCCGGGCGGTGGGCGCCGTCCCGGTAGTACGGGTCGCGGGGCGGGGGCGCGTCGAAGTGCTCCCCGAACAGGTCGTGCGGAACCTCCTCCGCCGGGGCGCCGTGCTCGTCGTCCTCGGGCGGGGGCGGGGCGTCCTCCGGGGAGTGGGACTGGAGGCCGGCCAGGAAGCTGTCGTCAAAGAGGCTGCTCATCGCCTCACGAGTCTAGGACGCCGCACCGACATCCGGTCCCGCCTTCGTCAGGTCGCGGGCGTGACGGCCCGCACCCCGGCCCCGCCGGAGGCCGCTCCCCGGGGGTCCGGAATCACACCCAGAGGGTCGCGATGAAGATGTTCGCCGTGGTCAGGCCGCCGACGGCGGCGAAGAGGCCCTTGTCGGCCGTCTCGTCGTCGCGCTTGACGTAGACGATGCCGAGGATCACCACGAGGATCGCCAGCTTGATGCCGATCTTGAGGTTGTTGACCGTCTGGTCGTCGGCCTGGTTGAGGCCGACGAGCGCGACGCCGGTGACCAGCATGGTCAGCGCGCCGTGCAGCATGGCGGGCGTGAAGCGGGCCGTACCGGCCCCGATCGCCTTCATCTGGGTGAGGAAACCGCCCAGGAGGGAGGCGATGCCGATGATGTGCAGCGCGACGAAGACATTGATGAGGACGTCCATGGGGCGGAGCCTAACCGTGCCCCTAGCACCGCTCTCCGGCCGGGTCCACCCACTCCCGCGCTTCGGTCGCCCGCCCCACGGAAACCTCCACCGACCGCCCGCGCCGGCGAAAGAGAACGGTCCCCGGGGGTCATCCGACGCCAATAGCGGTCAAACCCCGGCCGGGGCGTGACGGCCGGGTCTAGCGTCCTGCCCCAGGTGGTCGGCGCCCCACCCCGCCGGTCCACCCGGCGGTGCCTGCCACCCGCCGGAGAACCCCGGCGGCGGCCCGTCTCCCCTGTGCGGTCCGCCGCCGGCCCCGGCCGGCACCGTCCCCCACAGGCAGAGGATGTGACCCGCCCTCGTGGCAGCGCACCGAAAACCCAGGCCGTTCCCGCTCGGCCGCCCCGCGGCCCGCACGGCCGCCACGCTCGCCCTCGCCTCCGCGGCCACCGCGACCCTCTTCGAGGGCTCCGGGCACGCCGACCCGGCCGGCCCCGGCCGCACCCCCGCCCAGGTCAGGACCGAGGTCGACCGCCTCTATCAGGAGGCCGAGGTCGCCACCGAGCGGTACAACGGCGCGAAGGAACGGGCCGACGCCGCCCGCGTCTCCTACGACCGGCTCCGCGACGAGGCCGCCCGCCGCACCGAGCGGCTGAACACCGCCCGCCACAGCCTCGGCGCCGTCGCCGCGGCCCAGTACCGCTCCGGCGGCCTCGACCCGGCCGTCCAGCTCGCCCTCACCTCGGACCCGGACGACTACCTGGAGCGGGCCGCCCTCGTCCAGAAGGCCGGCGACCGCCAGGCCGCCGCGATCACCGCCGTACGCCGGGAGATCGCCGGACTCGCCCAGCTGCGCGCCGAGTCCGCCGACCGGCTCACCGCCCTGCGCGGCCACGAGGCCGAACTGCGCCGGCAGAAGGCCACCGTCCTCGACAAGCTCGCCGCCGCCCGCCGCCTGCTCGCCCGCCTCACCGCCGAGGAACGCGCCCGGTACGAGGCCGCCGTCGCCGCCCGCACCACCCCCAGGGCCTCCGGGGGCGGCGCCACGGCCCGGGCGGACCTCTCCTCCGGCGACCGGACCACGGCCGCCTCGGCCGGAACCACCCCCGCCGCCGCCTCCGCCTCCGCTCCGGCCACCGGCCGCGCCTCGGCCGCCCTCTCCTTCGCCCGCGCCCAGCTCGGCAAGCCGTACGTCTGGGGCGCCACCGGCCCCTCGGCCTACGACTGCTCGGGGCTCACCCAGGCCGCCTGGCGCGCCGCCGGAGTCTCCCTGCCCCGCACCACGTACACCCAGATCAACGCCGGGCGCCGGGTCTCCCGCTCCGAGCTGGCCCCGGGCGACCTGGTCTTCTTCTACTCGGGGATCAGCCACGTGGGCCTCTACATCGGCGGCGGCCAGATGATCCACGCGCCCCGGCCCGGCGCCCCCGTCCGGATCGCGCCGATCGACGAGATGCCCTTCGCGGGCGCCACCCGTGTCGCCTGAGAGGCCTCAGACCAGCCGGCGGGCTGTCGCCCAGCGGGTCAGCTCGTGCCGGTTGGAGAGCTGGAGCTTGCGGAGCACCGCGGAGACGTGCGACTCGACGGTCTTCACCGAGATGTACAGCTGCTTGGCGACCTCCTTGTACGCGTAGCCGCGGGCGATCAGCCGGAGCACCTCCCGCTCCCGCTGGGTCAGCCGGTCCAGGTCCTCGTCCACCGGCGGCGCGTCGGTGGACGCGAAGGCGTCGAGGACGAAGCCGGCGAGGCGCGGGGAGAACACGGCGTCGCCCTCCTGCACCCGGAAGATCGAGTCCACCAGGTCGGTGCCCGTGATCGTCTTGGTCACATAGCCGCGGGCACCGCCCCGGATCACGCCGATCACGTCCTCCGCCGCGTCCGAGACGGAGAGCGCGAGGAAGCGGACCGGGTCCTCGGCGGCGGCCATCAGCCCGGCGCAGCGGCGCAACACCTCGACCCCGCCGCCGCCGGGCAGATGGACGTCGAGGAGGACGACCTCCGGCCTGGTCGCGGTGATCACGGTGACGGCCTGGTCGACGTCGGCGGCCTCGCCGACGACCTCGACGCCCGTGACGTCGGTCCGCCCGATCTCGGCCTGCACGCCGGTGCGGAACATCCGGTGGTCGTCGACGAGGACGACCCGTACCCGGCGCCCGGCGCCACCCGAACCGCCCGTGCCACCCGCCGTGCCCGCGCCCGTCTCCCCGCCGGCTCCGGCCGTCGCCCCGGTCTCGTCGCTCATGCGTCCGCCCTCTCCATCTCCAGCTCGACCTCGGTGCCCCCGCCCGGTACGGCCCGCAGACGAGCCGTACCGCCGTTGCGCTGCATCCGGCCGATGATCGATTCCCGTACGCCCATTCTGTCCTCGGGGACCTGGTCCAGGTCGAAACCGGGGCCTCGGTCGCGCACGGACACGAACACCGTGCGCCCCTCCACCTCGGCGTACACCTGCACCGCCCCGCCCTCGCCACCGTACTTCGCGGCGTTGACCATCGCCTCGCGCGCGGCCTGCATCTGCGCGGCCAGCTTCTCGTCGAGCGGGCAGTCGCCGACGACGACCACCTCCAGCGGCACGCCGTGGTTGTCCTCGACCTCGGCGGCGGCCCGCTTCACGGCCTCGGCGAGGGTCTCGGGCTCCTCGTCCTTGCCGGTGCCCTCGGGTTTGTAGAGCCAGTTCCGCAGCTCCCGCTCCTGGGCGCGGGCGAGCCGGCGGACCTCGCCCGCGTCGTCGGCGTTGCGCTGGATCAGGGTGAGGGTGTGCAGGACGGAGTCGTGGACGTGAGCGGCGACCTCGGCCCGCTCCTGGGCGCGGATGCGCAGGGTCCGCTCCGCGGTGAGGTCCTGCGACATCCGTATCAGCCAGGGGCCCGCGAGCAGCGCTATGCCGGTGAGGACGGCCACGGAGGCGGTCAGCGCGGTGCCGATCTGGGCGATGGAGCCGCGCACGACGACGAAGACGGCGAGGCCGGTGCCGACCAGGGCCACGCCGACGAGCCCCCGCACGAGGTGGAAGCTGCGCCGTCGCCGCGTGTCCCCCCGGCCGGTCCAGACCTCGGCGCGGGCGTTGTCCGCCTGGCGCCAGACCAGGACGACACCGACGCCGATGAGCAGCGTCGGCCACACGTACCGCCCGGTCTCGCCGTCGACCCGCAGGTTCGCGATGAAGACGGACGCGCCGATCGCCAGGGCGACGAGGGCGAGGATCTGGCCGCGGTCGGGCTTGCGGAGCCGGCGTCTGCCGTCCTCGGAGAGCTCGAAGAGGGGACGGGACTCGGCCTTGCCGCCGACGCCGAGCGGGACCACGATCCAGAACACCGCGTACAGCAGCAGCCCGAGGCCCTCGGTGAGGACGAGCACCGCGAAGACGGCGCGCACCCACGCGACGGGCAGACCGAGGTGTCCGGCGAGACCGCGCGCGACACCGCCGAGCCACCGCCCGTCGGCGCTCCGGTAGAGCCTGCGCACGGGCGGTTCGTCGGTGTCGGTGACACGAGCGGTTGCGGACATGCACCGATCGTCACACGCCCTGCGCGTCCGGGGCATCAGGGTCCGCCCTGAGATCGGCCCCGGGTTCGCCTCGGGGTGGCGCGGCCGTCGAATATCAGGGTCGTGCCAGGGTCGTTCCCGGTGCCGTCCTGGGGTCACGGGCGGTCACCATGGACGCATGACGAGTTCGACGCCTTCGCAGCACACGCAGGACGAGGCCCCGCCGGCGGCGGGTGCCGCGCCGGCCGCTCCCCTGCGCCGCTCGCACACGAGCCGCGTGGTCGGCGGGGTCTGCGGCGGTCTCGGCCGGCACTTCGACATGGATCCGGTGATCTTCCGGATCGTGCTGTCGGTGCTGGCGGTGACCGGTGGCATAGGACTGGTCTTCTACGGCTTCGCGTGGCTGGTGATCCCGCTCGCGGGCGAGGAGGAGAGCGAGGGCCGGCGGCTGCTGACCGGCCGGGTGTCGGGTGCCTCGCTCGCGGCGATACTCATGGCGCTGGTGGGCTGCGGCATCTTCCTGTCGACGCTGCGGACGGGCTCGCTGATGGGCTTCGCGGTGACGCTGACGCTGGTGACGGCCGGTGCCGCGTACTGGTCGCAGCGGCGCGGGGTCGACGGGGAGGCCGAGGGCGCCGCGGCGGCGAAGCCCGCGGCGCCGCACGGCCGGGTCCCGGTGCCGCCGGAGACGAAGGCCCCGCCGCTGACGTTCGTCGAGCGGGAGATGAGCTCGTGGTGGCGGGACCCGATCGTGAAGGACGGGTCGACGGGCAAGGTGGCCATCGGCTACCTGTGGGGCCCGCACGGCATCGTCGACGAGCAGGGCCGGGTGGGCGGCGAGGTGCCGAAGCCGGGCAGCCAGTGGGGCCCGCCCGTCGATCCCGGGCGGCCGGCACCGTCGGTGCGGCGCAGCCCGTACTCGATCGCCGGTCTCGTCGATCTGCTCTCGATCGCCGCCGCGATCACGGGCACGGCCCTGACGTGGGAGTCGCAGCCGCTGGGCACCAGTCTGGCGACGGGGCTCGCGGCCGCGCTCGCGGTGCTCGGTCTGGGTCTGGTCGTCAGCAGTTTCCTGGGGCGCACCGGCTTCGGGACGATCTTCCAGACGGTGGTGACGGCGGCGCTCCTCGCCGGGGCGGTCGCCCTGCCGGACAAGATCACCACGGACTGGACGCGCGAGACGTGGACGCCGGCCTCGGTGGCGGCCGTGCAGCCGCAGTACGACCTGGGCGCGGGGGTGGGGACGCTGGATCTGTCCCGGCTCTCGGTGCCCGAGGGGAAGACGGTGACGACGGCGGTGGACGTGGGCGCGGGGAAGCTGGAGGTGATCGTGCCGCAGGACGTGGTGGTGAAGCTCCACGCCCAGGTGGGTCTCGGTGATCTGCAGCTGCCGGGGCAGGCGCCGGACGACATCGACGTCGCCCCGGACCGCGACGAGACGCGGACGCTGAACCCTCCGGCCGGGACGGACCCGGCGGGGACGCTGGACCTCTCGCTGGAGGTCGGACTTGGACAGGTGGAGGTCACCCGTGCTGCTTCATGAGTTCCGTCCGGGCCGGCTGGTCGTCGGCGTGGCCGCGCTCGGCCTGGCCGGGGCGTACGGCGGGAAGCTGGCGGGCTTCTGGCCGGCCCCGTGGTGGCTGGCGATCCCGGTGATGTGGTGTGCGCTGTGGGTGGCCGGCCTGGTGACGTGGGTGGCCTACGGCATCCGGCGGCGTTCGGCGAGGAGCCGGTCGGCGGAGAGCACGGGCGCACCGGCGAGCAGCAGTGGCAGCCAGGCCATGAGATAGGCGAGGTCGTTGCCGAGGTAGTAGGGCTCGACCTGCCAGCTCACGGTGAGCCAGAGGCTCAGGGAGATCAGCGCGCCGCCGAGGGCGGCGACCCTGGCGAAGAGGCCGATGAGGGTGCCGAGGCCGACGGCGAGCTCGCCGAAGGCGATGGCGTAGCCGAAGCCGGTGGGGCTGTTGAGGGCGAGGTCGACGAGGCCGGGGATGGCGGAGGAGTCACGGACGCCGCGCATGGTCTCGCCGATGGAGCCGGTGCCGGTGTCGGCGAGGAAGGCCGGGTCGGTGAGCTTGTCGAGGCCGGCGTAGACGAAGGTGACGCCGAGGAAGATCCGGAGCGGGAGGAGCGCGTAGCGGGAGGCGGTGGCCCGCCAGACGTCCATGCGGCTCTCCAGGCCGAACCGGGTCCTTCGGGGGCGGTCCGCGTACTGACTCATGATCGGTCACCTCTCCACACCCCGTACGACTGTTCGCGGACCGATTGTCTCCGCTTGTCCTGTGAGGGGACACAGGGAGGGGACCGGATGCTCAGTCGGCGACGTCGATCGTCACCCGGTTGGTCTCGAAGCCGGCGGCGGTGACGACGGAGATCTCGACCCGGCCGGGCTCGACGTCGGCGGGGAGGGGGACGGTGAGGACGGTGTCGGTGGGGTTGGCGAAGCCGCCGGGGACCGGCACCAGGGGCACGTGGGCGTGGACGGGGCCGATGCGGACGACGAGCCGGGTGAGCGGGTCCGGGGCGGCGGCGCCGGGAGGGACGAAGCCGAGGCCGCGGATCTCGATGTCGTCGCCGGTGCGGATGGGGGCGTCGAGGTCGCCGGCCTCGCGGGCGCGGACCACGGCGTGGACGGCGGGCGGTCCGCCCTCGGTGCACTTGGCGGCCAGGTGCCAGACGGCGGAGACGGCGAGGAGGAGGGCGAGGGACCAGGGCAGTTCGGGCAGGCGGGCCGGGTCGGCGGCGAGCCGGACGGCGGCGAAGGCGAGGACGGCGCCGGAGACCAGGACGTACTGGACGTCGGCGAGGTCGGCCCGGCCGTTGTCGTCGCAGAGGAGGTCGGCGGCACGGGGCCGGTCGGCGCGGACCTTCTGGAGCCGGCGGCCGGCGATGCGGGTGGAGACCACGAGGCGGGCGGTGACGGCGACGGCGGAGACCAGGGCGAGGACGGTGACGAGACCGGCGGCGCGGGCGAGGCCGAAGGCGGCGGGGGTGGCGGTGAGCGCGCGGGAGGTGAGGAAGAGGAGGGCGTAGCAGAGGAAGAGGAGCCAGGCGGCGGCGACGGCGCGGGTGGTGGAGAGCCGGTTGTCCTCGCCGGTGAGGGGGGCGAGGAGGCCGCCGCGGGCACGGTGGGCGTGGGCGGCGGCAGTGAGCGGGACGGCGAGGAGGAGGGCGGTGCAGAGGCCGGTGGTGCGGGTGGTGGTCCAGCCGGTGCCGAGGGCGGTGAGGGCCTGGCCGAGGAGGAGGGCGAGGACGGCGGCCCAGATCGCGGCGAGGCTGCCGGTGCGGACGCGGGCGAGCCAGGCGAGTCCGGCCTCCCGGCCGTGGGCGGTGACGGCGCGGGCGGACTGGGCGAGTTCGTCGGAGACCCACTGGCGGGCGGCGACCGGGGAGTGCGCGACGGCGACGGGGACGCCGTGGCCGGCGGCGAGTTCCTCCCGGCGGGCGAGGAAGGCGGCGACGGCCCGCCGGTGGCCGGTCTCGCCGCAGTGGGCGCAGCCGGCGCAGGCCGTCGGGTGGGCGTCGGCGCCGTGGCGCCCGCCGTAGTGTCTCGCCTCTTGGACCGCCACCGTGCTGTCACTTCCCGAGTTCGAGGTTTCGACCTCAACCTGCCGCCGTTTTCTCGGAATTGTGCCGCACCGAGGGTGCTCGCGAGGGCCGCGCGCGCCCCGCCGAAGAGTGATTGCCGAGCCATCTCATTGACGTACAGAAGGGTGAAGCGATGGTGTTACGACAGGAGTTCGGGCTCCGCTCGGCTGATCCTGCGCCAGAGGGGCTGGTAGTTGATCCAGGCGACGAGGTCGCTGCCGAGCTGTTCGCGGGTGGCGACGGCGTCCTTGTGGTCGATGAGGACGGGTTTGCCGGCGGCGCGGGCGGCGAGCTGGATGCGGGCGCAGCGGTCCATGGCGATGAACCACCAGGCGGCCGCGTCGACGGAGGCGCCGACGGTGAGGAGGCCGTGGTTGCGCAGGACGATGCCCTTGAAGGGGCCGAGGGCGAGGGCGATCCGGCGGGCTTCCTCGGCGTCGACGGTGACGCCGGTGTAGGCGTCGTAGAGGGCGTGGTCCTGGTAGAAGGCGCAGGCCTCCTGGGTGAGGGGGTCGAGGAGTTCGCCGAGGGCGGCGAGCGCGCGGCCGTGGGTGGAGTGGGTGTGCGCGACGGCGACGGCGTCCGGGCGGGCGCGGTGGACCTGGGCGTGGACGGTGAAGGCGGCCTGGTTGACGTGCTGGCCGCCGAGGACGACCTGCCCGTCGCCGTTGGCGAGGACGAGGTCGCTCGCGGTGAGGTCGCCGAAGGGGGCGCCGAAGGGGTTCACCCAGTAGCAGTCGTCGTACTCGGGGTCGCGGACGGTGATGTGACCCGAGACGCCCTCCTCGTACCCGAGCCGTCCGAAGAGGCGGAGCGCGCCGGCGAGCCGCTGCTTGCGGTGGACGCGCTCCTCCTCGGCCGTCGCGTGGACGGGCGGCATGGCGAAGTGGAGCCGGTCGACGGGGACGGGGGCCGGTGTCTCGGTCATGCGCCGGAAGGTAACGCCCGGCCGGTCAAGTCACCAGAGGCCGGACGGGACGGGTCTGGGCGGACGGGCCGGGAAGCGGCGAGGCCGCCGCCCGCGGGGTGCGGGGACGGCGGCCTCGTGCGCGTGCGGGAGGGGTCACTCCCACTCGATGGTGCCCGGGGGCTTGCTGGTGACGTCGAGGACGACGCGGTTGACGTCGGCGACCTCGTTGGTGATCCGGGTGGAGATCTTGGCGAGGACCTCGTACGGCAGGCGCGACCAGTCGGCCGTCATGGCGTCCTCGGAGGAGACCGGGCGCAGGACGATCGGGTGACCGTAGGTGCGGCCGTCGCCCTGGACGCCGACGGAGCGGACGTCGGCGAGCAGCACGACCGGGCACTGCCAGATCTCGCGGTCGAGACCGGCGGCGGTCAGCTCCTCGCGGGCGATGGCGTCGGCCTCGCGGAGCAGGTCCAGGCGCTCCTTGGTGACCTCGCCGACGATGCGGATGCCGAGGCCGGGGCCCGGGAAGGGCTGGCGCTGGACGATCTCCTCGGGCAGGCCGAGCTCCTGGCCGACCATCCGGACCTCGTCCTTGAAGAGCTGCCGCAGCGGCTCGACGAGCTCGAACTCGATGTCGTCGGGGAGGCCGCCCACGTTGTGGTGCGACTTGATGTTGGCGGTGCCGGTGCCGCCGCCGGACTCGACGATGTCCGGGTAGAGGGTGCCCTGCACCAGGAAGGCGACCTCGGGGCCCTCCTCCTGGAGGATCTCCAGCTGGGCCTGCTCGAAGACGCGGATGAACTCGCGGCCGATGATCTTCCGCTTGGTCTCCGGGTCGGAGACGCCGGCGAGGGCGTCGAGGAAGCGCTTCTCCGCGTCGACGACGACCAGGCGGGCGCCGGTCGCGGCCACGAAGTCCTTCTCGACCTGCTGGGTCTCGCCCTTGCGCATCAGGCCGTGGTCGACGTAGACGCAGGTGAGCTGGTCGCCGATGGCCTTCTGGACGAGGGCCGCGGCCACGGCGGAGTCGACGCCGCCGGAGAGGCCGCAGATGGCGCGCTTGTCGCCGACCTGGGCACGGATGGCCGCGACCTGCTCCTCGATCACGTTGCCGGTCGTCCACGAGGGCTCGATGCCGGCGCCGCGGTAGAGGAAGTGCTCCAGGACCTGCTGGCCGTGCGTGGAGTGCAGCACCTCGGGGTGGTACTGGACGCCGTAGAGCTTCTTCTCGTCGTTCTCGAAGGCGGCGACCGGGACCACGTCGGTGGAGGCGGTGACGGCGAAGCCCTCGGGGGCGGCGGAGCAGGCGTCGCCGTGCGACATCCACACGGACTGCTCGACCGGGGTGCCCTCGAAGAGGGTGGAGCCGGCCTTGGAGACGTGCAGCGGGGTGCGGCCGTACTCGCGGGCTCCGGTGTTGTCGACGGTGCCGCCGAGCGTGGTCGCCATCAGCTGGAAGCCGTAGCACATGCCGAAGACGGGGACGCCGGCGTCGAAGATCGCACGGTCGAGGCGCGGGGCGCCCTCGGCGTACACGGAGGACGGGCCGCCGGAGAGGATGATCGCCTTCGGGTTCTTGGCCAGCATCTCGGCCACCGGCATGGTGGACGGGACGATCTCGCTGTAGACCCGCGCCTCACGGACGCGACGGGCGATGAGCTGGGCGTACTGGGCGCCGAAGTCGACAACGAGGACTACGTCCGGGTTGGTGACGTCGGGCGCGGCAGCGGGGGACGCTGATGACACTTCGGCGGCCTTCCGGCGGTAGGAGGGTTCCCGAGGGAGGGGGCTATTTGTCGATTCTACCGGCGCGCGCGTGTCTCTTTTCGTCTCACCATCCGAACGTGGGTGGCCTTCGTCTCACCATCCGGGCCCGGCTTGCCCCGGTACGGAGGGCGGGGTCCATACTGGGCGCCATGCGCAAGCACTCGACCTTCGTGTTTACCTATGGCAACCGGCCCACCGGCTGCCATGGTCGTGCTGCTTGAGCAACTGACAAGCGACTTCCCAGGCGCCCCGGGCCGACAAGGCCCGGGGCGTCTGGCGTTTCCCGGGCCGTGCCGATCCGGGGCCTCCACACCACCCAGGAGCCCCGCATGACCGCGCAGACCGCCACCACGAAGACCCTCCCCGCGAAGACCCTCGCCGAGCAGACCGGCGCCCGCACCGACGAGGCGGCCTCGCTGATCGGCGACGCCCGCGAGCGGATCGACGCGCTGGACGACCGGATCATCGGTCTCATCCAGGAACGGATGGCGATCTCGGCGGTGATCCAGGAGGCCCGGATCTCCTCCGGCGGCCGGCGGGTGAACCTGGCCCGCGAGATGGACGTGCTCGCCCACTACCGGGACGCGCTGGGCAAGCCGGGCACGGCGCTGGCGATGACGATGCTGGAGCTGTGCCGGGGCCGCGTCTGAGACCGCCTGCGGTCGAAGCCCCCACGGCCGAGGCCCCCGCGGCCGAGGCCGCCCGTCCCCCAGACCCCGCCCCCCAGGCCCCGCCCGCAGCCCCGCTCGCACCCGACGAGTGGGGCCCCGCACCCCCGTTCGGTGCCGGACTCACCCGTACGGCGCGTGACCGGCCCCCGCCGGGCCTCGTTGAGCGGGGTGTCCGTGCCAGCCAGGGGCGGGCCCGCAGGAAACCACGCGTGGCTTCGCTGGGGCGTGTGACGTGCTTCTGGCACGTCGTGGGACCTCGCCCCAGCGCGCGTGACCGGACGGCAGGGGACAGCAGCCCGGTCACCCATAAAGGGCGGTCGGTCCCGGGGACGCCCGGGGCCGACCGCAACCGGCTCACCCTCCCCCACCGCCTCAGCCCCGTCCCCACGGTCGTCCCTCCCCCGACTTTCCTCCCCGACGCGGCGCGACCCCCCGGCGCCGCTCCGCTCGGCACCGCCGCTGCCCTGACACCGGTGCCGACCCAGGGCCCGTGCCGCGACCGGAATCGCGGCACGGGCCCTCTTCACGCTCCGCCATCACGACGTGACGCGCGTCACACAAAGATCCCGTACAACGCCTACAACCAAAGGCGGGGCCCGGTGGTCATCTATGCAGCAACACCGAAAAGCCGGAAGGGCGCTGCACTCGGAGGGGGGTGCAGCGCCCTTTCTGTCTGTCCGGGGCCCGAGCCCCCCGTCCGGGGTCGGAGCCCCTCCGTCCGGGACCGGAGCGTCAGGCCGTCTTCTTCGGCGGGACCGCCGGCATCCCGAGGAAGGGCAGCCGCAGGGCGCCGAACGCCTCGGCCGGGACCGCCGGGGACTTCGGCTCGACCGCCGCCACGCGCGCGTACGCCTCGCCCTGCCGCGGCCGCGGGTCCTCCTCGCCCTTGTTCGGCCAGAAGGACATGGCCCGCTCCGCCTGCGCGGTGATCGTCAGCGACGGGTTCACACCGAGGTTGGCGGAGACCGCCGCGCCGTCCACGACCGAGATGCCCGGGTGGCCGTAGAGCCGGTGGTACGGGTCGATGACGCCGGACTCGGCGTCGGCGCCGATGGGGCAGCCGCCGAGGAAGTGCGCGGTCAGCGGGGTGCCCATCACCTCGCCGATGTTGGAACCGGCGAAGCCGTTGATCTCCTCGGAGATCAGGGTCGCGGCCCGGGTCGCCGCCTCGATCTGCGTCGGGTTCGGCGCCCCGTGCCCCTGGCGGGCGGTGAGCAGGCCCTTCCCGAGGCCGCCGGGCTTGCGGTAGGTCGTCAGCGAGTTGTCGAGGGACTGCATGACGAGGCCGATGATGGTCCGCTCGGACCAGCGCCGGTTGGAGAGCGAGCGGAGCGCCAGCAGCGGGTGCCGGGCCATGTTGAGGGCCCAGTTGCGCACCCGGTGGGCGCCGTAGGGGACCTGGAGGACGGTGAGGCCGCCCATCGAGTTGGAGCCCTTGCCGTAGCGGACCGGCTCGATGTGGGTGTTCTCGTCCGGGTGGACGGACGAGGTGATGGCGACGCCCCGGGTGAAGTCGGCCTTCTGCCCGCCGTGCCTGCGCCGGTAGCGCCGGTCGGTGGTCTGCGCGCCGACCAGGCCCTCCGAGTTGGTGCGGGTCAGCTCGCCGAGCCGGGCGGAGATCCGGGGCAGCAGCCCGCTGTCCTTCATCCGGTGGAGCAGGGTCTGGGTGCCGTACGTACCGGCGGCGATGACCACCTCGCGGGCGGTGAAGGTGCGGCCCCTGCCCTTCTTCCGGTCGTCGGTCGGGAGGGTCTTGACCGCGAAGCCGCCGCGCGAGTCCTCGGTGACCGCGACGACCGAGGTCATCGGGTGGACGGCCGCGCCCGCCTTCTCGGCGAGGTAGAGGTAGTTCTCGTTGAGGGTGTTCTTGGCGCCGTGGCGGCAGCCGGTCATGCACTCGCCGCACTCGGTGCAGGCCTTGCGGGAGGGGCCCGCGCCGCCGAAGAAGGGGTCGGCCACCTCGCCGCCCGGCTTCGCCTTCGCCGTCCCGTCGCCGTCGTCGCCGTCCCCGAAGAAGACGCCGACGGGCGCCATGTGGAAGGTGTCGCCGATCCCCATGGCCTGGGCGGCGGCCTTCAGGTGCACGTCGGAGGGGGTCATCGTCGGGTTGAGCCGGACGCCCAGCATCCGCTTCGCCTGGTCGTAGTACGGGGCGAGCTCGGCGCGCCAGTCGGTGATGTCCTTCCACTGCGGGTCGTCGAAGAACGGCGCCAGCGGCTCGTACAGCGTGTTCGCGTAGTTGAGGGAGCCGCCGCCGACGCCCGCGCCCGCGAGGACCATCACGTTGCCGAGCAGGTGGATGCGCTGGATGCCGTACAGGCCGAGGGCCGGCGCCCACAGGAAGTTCTTCAGGTCCCAGGAGTTCTTCGGCAGGGTCTCCCGGGTGAAGCGGCGGCCGGCCTCCAGGACGCCGACCCGGTAGCCCTTCTCGGTGAGCCGGAGGGCGGTGACCGAACCGCCGAAGCCGGAGCCGACCACGAGGACGTCGTAGTCGTACGCGTCTTCCTCGTCCTGGTTTCGGGCAGGGGATACCGCGGTCATGGCTCTCCTCGTGAGGAAAAGGACGAAAACGGGCAGGAACGGAACGGCGTCGAGCGGGGGTCAGCTCAGGCGCAGGGCCTTCAGCGCCTTCAGGGAGAGGCTCATCACCGCCGCGTACTTCTCGTCGTCCATCCCGAAGGAGGGCGCCAGCGGCATCAGCCGCTGCTGGGCGACGGTCTGGGCCTCGGTGTACTTGAGGATGCCCTCGGAGCCGTGGCGGCGGCCGAGGCCGGAGTCCTTCATGCCGCCCATCGGCGCGCGGACGCTGCCGTACGCGGGCGCGTACCCCTCGTTGATGTTGACCGTGCCGGTGCGCAGCCGGGCGGCGACGGCGTGGCCGCGGCGCGCGTCGGTGGTCCAGACGGAGGAGTTGAGGCCGTACGCGGTGGCGTTGGCGCGTTCGATCACCTCGTCCTCGTCGGTGAAGCGGTAGATCGAGACGACCGGGCCGAAGGTCTCCTCGGCGCAGACGGCCATCGGGGCCTCGACGCCGTCGAGGATGGTCGGCTCGTAGAAGAGCGGGCCGAGGTCGGGGCGGGCGACGCCGCCGGCGACGAGCGTGGCGCCCTTGGCGACGGCCTCGTCGACGTGCCGGGTGACGGCCTCCAGCTGGCGCTCGCCGACGAGGGAGCCCATGTCGGCGCCGTACGCGAGGGAGTTGCCGAGGCGCATGGCCTTGGTGCGGGCGGCGAAGCGCTCGACGAAGGCGTCGGCGATCGACTCGTGGACGTACAGGCGCTCGATGGAGATGCAGAGCTGGCCGGCGGAGGAGAAGCAGGCGCGGACGGCGCCCTCGGCGGCCTTCTCGATGTCGGCGTCCTTCAGCACCAGCATGGCGTTCTTGCCGCCGAGTTCGAGGGAGACGCCGACGAGCCGGGCGGCGGCGCCCTTGGCGACCTCGATGCCGGTGCGGGTGGAGCCGGTGAAGGAGACGTAGTCGGCGTGGCGGACGACCTCGGGGCCGACGACCGGGCCCTCGCCGAGCACGACCTGGAAGACCTCGGCGGGCAGACCGGCCTCGATCAGGAGCTCACGGGCCCACAGGGCGGTGAGCGCGGTCTCGGTGTCGGGCTTCATGACGAGCGCGTTGCCCGCCACGAAGGCGGGCAGGGCGTCGCCGACGGAGAGCTCGAAGGGGTAGTTCCAGGGCGCGATCTGGCCGACGACCCCGCGCGGCTGGCGCAGCTCGGTGACCTTGGTGAGGGTCGGGACGACGCCGGTGTGCCGCTTGGGACGAAGGTACGAGGGCGCCTTGCGGCCGTAGTGACGGGCGGCGACGGCGACCGCGAGGACCTCTTCGTGGGCGTGCAGCCGGGCCTTGCCGGTCTCCAGCTGGATGAGGTCGAGGACCTCGGACTGGCGGGCGAGGACCAGGTCGTGGAAGCGCAGCAGGACGGCGGCGCGGGCCCGGACGGGGGTGGCGGCCCAGGCGGCCTGCGCGGCGCGGGCGCGGTCGAAGGCCTCGGCGACGTCCTCGGGCGTGGCCTCCGGCAGGTCCGCCAGCTTCGCCCCGGTGAAGGGCGTGTGGTTGGCGGTGCGGCCGGAGCCGACGACACCCCGGGTGAGCCGGGCGACGAGCTCCGGCGTCACGACGTCGGCGGCGGTCCGGGCTCCGGCCGGCGCGGGGGCGACCGGGTTGGTCGCACCGGCCGGGGCGGCGGGGCGGGCCGCCGGGGCGGGGTCGGCGGCGATCGTGAGGGCGGCGGGGGCCTGCGAGTCCGTCATGACGCCGAGGGTAGGCCTCGTTCCGGTCTTTGGGTACCCGCCGGTAACGCGTTTTCACCCCACGCACACATCACGCCAGTGATCACTGGCATATAAGCCCTGATCAGCGGCTTACGGCCCTGCGCAGGCCCCTCACGAAGATTTTTCCGGGGTCAGGTGCCGGGTGCCCGCCAGTGCTGGAGGACGAGGTCGAACTGCTCGCGCGTCGTGTCCCAGCTCGACTCCGGCGAGGTCATGTAGATCGCGTACTCGGTGCCGTCGTCGGCGTAGTACAGCCGGTCGATCGCGTGCCGGGGGCCCGGGAAGTTCTGCTTCTCGGTCCAGGTGAACTCCCAGAGCGCGGACTTCACGTGATCGCGGTAGGTGCTCTGGTTCAGCCACACCCGCTGGTAGTCCATCCGCTTCTTGAGCGTCTTCTCCAGGTCCAGGAGGTGGGCGTACGGCGTCTCGAAGTCGGGGCTCGGGTCGATGCTGATCCGGAGACGGTGCCGGCCGCGGTCCGGGGTGTAGTCGATGTTGTCGTCCTCCACCTGACGCTTCCAGCCCTCGGGGACGATCAGGGAGAACCCCGCCGGGTCGTCGACCCGCTTCCAGCCCGCCGGGACCTCGTCCGCCGCGACGCCCTTGCGGTCGCCCGCGGTGGGACCGGGGGCGACACCGCTGCTCGCCACGGGGCCCGGCTCGACCCCGCCGTCCCCACCCCCGCCGTACTGCATCACGGCGAAGACGGCGCCGCCCGCGACGGCGGCGGCGAGCACGGCGGTGAGGACCGCGGAGCGCCAGCGGCCCTTCCCCGCGGAGGCGGAGGGACGCGGCCCCGCCGCGGCAGTCCCGGACGGCGGCGCGAAGGCCCCGCCCGAGGTCCCGCCCGAGGTCCCCGCCGGGTCGGGCCACTCGACGGTACGCGGGGTCAGGGGCGACGCCGAGGTCGGTACGCCCTCCGGGACGGCGGCCGCACCGGAGGCCGTGCCCGACGGACCGGAGGCCGTACCGGGAGCACCGGAGGCCGCGCCGGGAGTACCGGGGGGCATGACGATCTGCTCCCGGTCCATCCGCTGCGTCGGCACGTACGCCTGCGCGGTCTGCGGGCTGCGGCCCTCCATCGCGTCGAGCAGCATCCGCTCGGCCTCGTCCGCGCGCGGCCGCTGCTCCGGGTCCTTGCGCAGCAGCGCCACGATGACGGCGGCCAGCGGCCCCGCGTTCGCCGGGTGCGGCGGCTCCTCGCCGACGACGGCCTGCATGGTGCTGATCGGGGAGGTGCGGCGGAACGGCGAGGTGCCCTCGACGGCCGTGTACAGGGTGGCGCCGAGCGACCAGAGGTCGGAGGCCGGGCCGGGGTCGCCGCCCCGGACCCGCTCGGGCGCCAGATAGTCGATGGAGCCGACGAGTTCGCCGGTCCGGGTGATGGTGGAGTCGCCCTCGATCGCCGCGATGCCGAAGTCGGTGATGAGGACCCGCCCGTCCCGCGCGAGCAGGACGTTTCCGGGCTTCACGTCCCGGTGCAGCACGCCGGCCGCGTGCGCGGCCCGCAGCGCGCCGACGACGTGCAGGCCGACCCGGGCCGCCTCGCGGGGCTCGACCGTCCCGGCCTCCTTGACGGCGTCGGCGAGCGACGGGCCGTCGACGAACTGCATGACGATCCAGGGCCGGTCGTCGTGTTCGAGGACGTCGTGGACGGTCACCACGCCGGGGTGGGTGATCCGGGCGGCGGCCCGCGCCTCCTTCTGGGTGCGGGCGTGCAGCACCAGCCGGTCGGCCTCCGCCACGAACCGGCCGGCCGTCAGCTCCTTGACCGCCACCACGCGGTGCAGCACCTCGTCGTGCGCGCGCCAGACCCTGCCCATGCCGCCGCGTCCGATGGACTCGACGAGCCGGTACCGTCCGGCGAGCAACAGCCCCGCGCCTGTGCCCTGAGAATGTTCCACTTGCCCCCGCCCCGTAGCTTCCGATGCCAGGTTACGGAGGAGGGGACGGCGGACGGAACCGCGGGGCCCGCAAAGGAACCGCACTGTGACCGCCGCGGGTGAATCGACACCGGCTCGGGGCCGGATCGGGGCCGGCTCAACGGCCCGGGCGGAAGCCCTTCACGGCCTCGCCGTAGATCTCCGCGACCCGGTCCCGGTCGCTGTCCGGACCGATCACCTGGACCACGTGGTACCGGCCGCCGTCGATGAGCGCGAGGTTGTGGACGAAGACCTTGCGGCCCGCGCCGTCGTACCAGGTGTACTGGCCCTCGGCGGTGGGCGTGCGGCCGATGTCCACCCGCCGCGACCTCACCAACTCGGACCAGCTGGACTGCCGGTAGGGCTCCAGCTCCCGCTCCTTGGTGTTCTGGTACTCCAGCGGATCGGAGCCGTTGTCCCGGACGCTGTCCCGGCCGGGGACGACGATCAGCGTGAAGTCGCCGCCGGTGTAGCGGACTTGGCCGGCGGCGTTGACGGGGCTGCGCCGCCAGTCGCGCGGCACCCCGATCCGGAACCCCTCCGGGTCCTCGCGCAGCACGTAACCGGAGGCCAGGGCGGGGCCGGAGGCGGACGCGGACGCGGAGGGGGGCGTGGACGGGGGCGCGGAGGCCGGGGTCGACGTCGGGGTGGCAGGGGGTGGGGTGGTCGCGGTCGCGGTCGCCGTGGGCTTCGCGGGCGGCGGTGCCGTGGTCGCCGTCGGGCGGGCGCCGGCGGGCTGCTCGCCGCCCCGGGGCAGGGCGACGGCGACGTACGCGAGCGCGGCACCGAGCAGCAGGAGTCCGACGAGCAGCACGCGCCGGCCACGGGAGCGCGGCGCGGTCCGGGGGCGCGGCGGCTCGGGCTCCGCGTCCTCGTAGCCGTACGCGTACTCCTGGCGGGGCTCGTACTCCCTGGGCTCGTACTCCTCCTGGCGGGGCTCGTGCTCCCGGGGTTCGAACAGCTCCTGGGGCTCGAAGGGCTCCTCGGGTACGGGGGCGGGGGTGGTGGCGGGCGCGGGTGTCCTGCCGCCCCGGGGTTCCTTGCCGCGGCGGTGGCGGTGGCGATTGCGGCCCGCGCCGGCGGCGCGGCGGCGGCGCACCAGCTCGCCCCTGCGGCGCAGGATCGGCAGCCGCTTCGCGTCGAACGGCGGCGGGGGCGCGGCGGCGAACTCCGCCTCCGGCTCCGGCGCGGAGCGGACCAGCGACCGCAGCCAGCCGCGCAGCTCCTCGAAGTCCGGGCGTTCGGTGGGGTCCTGGCGCAGCAGCGACTCCACCACCGGGCGCAGCGGGCCGCACTCCTCGGCGAAGGCGGGCGGTTCGGCGCAGACCAGCTGGACGAGCTCGGCGGCGTTGTCCTCGGGATAGGGGGCGTGGCCCTGGACGGCCCGGTAGAGCAGCGCGCCGAGCGCCCACAGGTCGGTGGCGGGGCCGATCGGCGGGGCGAGCCGCCAGTTCTCGTGGACGGGGCCGGCCTGTTCGGGCGCCCAGCGCTCGGTGACGGCGCCGACGACCGCGATCCGGGTCTGCCGGGCCCGTTCGGCGGCGAGCCGGGTGGCCGGACCCCGGTACCGCTCCCCCGCCGGAACCTGCTGCGCGGGTACGGCGGCGACGGCGTCCGGCCGGGCCGCGCGGGCGGACTCCGGGGCGGCGGCCGTGTACCCGGCGGGCAGCGCGGGCCGCCCGGAGCCGGGCAGCACCGGGCTCCCGCCGGCCGGGACGGGCGGCGAACCGTCCCGGGAGGCGTGCGGGCCGTCGGTCCAGCTGCCCTTGAGCATCAGGCGGGGCGGGTACGGGCCGCCGCCGTACGGCCGCCGGCCGTCCGCGGCGGCGCCTTCCCCGTCCCCGTCCTCGTCCTCGTCGTCCTCGTCGTCCTCGCCGTCCGCCGCGCGTGCCCACCACTGGGGCGCGGGCCCGGGCCTGGTGGCCTCCGGAAGGACCGCTTCGGCTGGGGACTCCGCCCCCGACTCGGGCTCGGGAGCGGGCTCGGGCTCGGGAGCGGGGCCCGGCTCGGGGGTGCGCTGGACCGGCAGCGGCCCGGTGTCGCCGATGCGCGCGGCGGCGGCGCGGGTGGCCGCTCGGTAGGCGGCGATGGCCCCCGCCCGGGCCGCCCGCAGATCGGCGCTGGGCGGCACCGCCGGGGCCTCCGGCGGGCTCGCGGGGCGCGGCACGGGCGTCGCGAGCCCGTAGGGATCGACCCCGTACGGGACGGGCTCGGCGGCGGGCGGCAGTTCGGGGACGCCACCCCCGCCCTCCGGCGCCACGAACTCCCCGGTCTCGTACCCGTCGTGCTCGTACGCCTGCACGGTGTACGGCTCGGGCTCGTACGCCTCGGGCCCGTCCGCCTCGGGCTCGTAGGCCGCCTCGGGCTCGTAGGTCGCCTCGGGCTCGTAGGTCTCCTCCGCGGGCGCGTCGTACGCCTCGTACTCCCCCTCCGCCTCGTACTCCTCGTACTCCTCGTACGCCCCCTGCTCCTCGTATTGCCCTCGCTCCCCGTACTCCTCCTCCGGGGCCCGGAAGGCCGGGTCGTCGGGGTCCGGGACGGGGGCGTAGCCGCAGAGAGCCTCCTCGGCGGCGCCGGCGGCGAGGCCGGTGAGGAGGACGCGGCCGTCGTCGCAGACGAGGACCGTGCGGGCGGTGATGTTGCGGTGGACCCAGCCGTGGGCGTGGAGGGCGCGCAGGGCGGTGAGGAGATCCGCGGCGATCTCGGCGGCGCGGAAGGGGTTGAGCGGGCCCTCGTCGAGGAGGGCGGAGAGCGGGCGCGCGGCGACGTACTCGCTGACTATCCACAGCGAGCCGGCCTCCGCGAAGACGTCGAAGACCTGGTCGAGTAAGGGGTGGTCGGGGATCTGCGCGGCGGCCTGGGCGGCCTCGATCGCCCGGCGGACGACCGGCTCGGCCGGTCTGCGGGTGGCGCCGCCCGCGGCGCCGTACGCTCCGGTGGGCGCGGGTCCCTCGCCGAGGACCTCCGCGTCGACGATCTCGGGCAGCGGGACCTGACGGACCCGCACCTCCTGCCCGCTGTACGTGTCGAAGGCGCGGGTCTCGACGAGCTCGACGAGACCCGCGGAGCCGGCGGGCGGCAGCGGAAGGCGATAGCGCTCCGCGAGCACTCTTCCCGCGTACTCGTCCACGGCGCCTCCCCCTGCGCATTGGTCGTGCCCCGTCGCTCACGATACGGGGCCGCGGTCAGTCCTTGGGGCTGAACGTGGCGAACGCCGTCTCGCGCAGCGTCTTGCACTCCGCGCCGTTCCACTCCTCGGCCTTGCAGCTGACCATGATCGAGTAACCGTGCTTGGCGTCCACCTTGAAGCCGCGGTTGAGGACGTGGACGCGCATGCCCTTCTGGGTCCGCTCGAACTCCCAGTCCGCGACGGTCGGGTAGCCGTTGTACGGGACGGAGTCGACGCGGATGTGCTTGTAGCCGGTGCTGCTGGCGCGGACGGCGCCCACGGCGGCGAGCCAGGCCGCCCTCGCGTCGTCCTTCGGGCTGGCGTTGAAGTCGACCTGGACGCGCGGGAAGCCGCCGCTCTCGCTCCATATGGCGCCCCCGCTGTAGCCGTCTATGGGGCGCATGGAGAAGGAGGCGGGCATGGCCATGGAGAACTTGAAGCGGTCGTTGGTGACCAGGGTGTAGCCGGCCGGGAGCGCGGCGCCGGTGCCGGCGCTGGGCTTGGCGGTGGGCGTGGTGGTGCCGGTCTGGCCGGTGGACGCGTCCGTGGCGCCGTTCGCGCCGTTCGCGCCGCCGTTGTCCGTGGCGCCGGTGTCACCGGGCTGGGCGCCGCCCTGCTCGGTGGGGTCGCCCGACGTGCCGCCCTTGCCGCCGTCGGTGCCGGAGCCGCCGTCGCCGCCCGCGGTGGTCCCGGCCGAGGCGGTGGTCTCGCCGCCCTTGCCCTCGGAGCCCTTCTCGCCGCCGTTCAGGGAGACGGCGAGGATGGTGCCGAGGATGGCGAGGACGGCCACCGCGGCGATGATCACCAGGGTGCGCCGGGGGACGACGTCCGTGAGCGGGGCGCGGGCCGGCGCGGGCCGGGCGCCGCCCTGCGCGGGCACGGGCCGGGGCCGCTGCCCGCCCTGCTCGCGGGGCTCGCGGGGCTTCTCCTTGGCGCGGTCCTTCGCCTTCGCCTCGGCCTTGGCCGCCGCGGCCGCGTTCCGTACGGAGGCGAGGGCGCCCCGCATCCGCTCGGCGGTGGGCTCGGGGGCCTTCTCCTGGGCGACGGCCGCGGCCTCCGGGTCCCGCTCGGGGCGGGCCGGCAGCGGAACGATCCTGGTCACCTCGGGCGAGGGCTCCGGCGCCGCCTCGGGCGCGTCGAGCACGGCGCGCAGCAGCACCCGGGCGCGGGCGTCGTCGAGCCGCTGCGCCGGGTCCTTGGCGAGCAGCCCGTAGATGACCTGCTCCAGCTCCGGGCCCGCGTTCTTCGGCGGGTCGACGGGCTCGGTCATGACGGCGGTGAGGGTCGCGATCGCGGAGCCCTTGTCGTACGGCGGGGAGCCCTCGACCGCCGCGTAGAGCAGACCGCCGAGCGACCACAGGTCGGCGGCGGGGCCGGGCTTGTGGCCGCGGGCACGCTCGGGCGAGATGTACGAGGGGGCGCCGACGAGCATGCCGGTGGAGGTGATGGACGGGTCGCCCTCCACCTGGGCGATGCCGAAGTCGGTGAGGACGACGCGGCCGTCGTCGGAGATGAGGACGTTGGACGGCTTCACGTCGCGGTGCAGGATGCCCTCGCGGTGCGCGGAGCGCAGCACGTCGAGGATGGCGAGGCCGACCTCGGCGGCGCGGCGCGGGGTGAGGACGCCGTCCTCGCGCACGGCGTCGGCGAGCGACTTGCCCTCGATGAGCTCCATGACGATCCAGGGGCGGTCGTCCTCGTCGACGACGTCGTAGACGGTCACGGCGCCGTTGTTGCGGATCTTGGCGATGGCCTTGGCCTCGCGCAGGGTCCGGGTGATGAGGCGGCGCTTCTCGTCCTCGTCGATGCTGTTGGGGAAGCGGAGTTCCTTGACGGCGACGGTGCGGCCGAGGGTCTCGTCGACGGCGCGCCAGACGGTGCCCATGCCGCCGCGGCCGAGGAGGGCGCCGAGCCGGTAGCGGCCGGCGAGCAGCCGGCCCTCGGTCTCGGTGGCCGAGGAGGAGCCGGCGCCCTTGCGGAGCCGGTCGGCAGGGGGCCGCTGCCCGTCGCCGTCCCCGGCGCCGAAACCGGCCCGTCCGGTCGAGGGCTCGGTCCCGGGCACGCGGTCCCGGGGCGCGGCCGCGGCCCGCTCGGCCCGCGGGTCGGCGGACGCGCCGCCCCGCGGCTTCGCGTCCTGCGGCTTCGCGTCCTGCGGCTCGGCCTCCGGGGAGTCCGTGCCCCGGTCCCGCGCGTCCTGGGACTTCGCGTCCCGAGGCGCCGCGTCATCCGGCGCGGCGTCTCCCGGCGCGGTGTCCCCCGGCGTGGTGTCCTGGAGCTTCGCCCCCTGGGGCTTCGCGTCCTGGGGCCTGGTGTCCTGAGGCTTCCCGTCCTCGGGCTGCGCCGTGTCCCGCGACTGCTCCGACTCCGACATGCGTCCCCTCTGCGTTCCCTGATCTCCGCCGCGCCCGCCGCACTCCACACGCTGCGGCAACCCGCCCTGGAAGAGAGGCCATTGTCCCTCACCTCAGGACGGGTGGCGCCCCCGGGTCCGTACTCCGGTATGACGACGCGCCACACGCGCCCCCGGGTTCCCCCTCGTCACGGACGTACCGTCAGGCGGATCCCCCGTCAGATCGGGACGATGTCGGGCGCACCGAGCCGTGCGGCGTCCGCCGTCAGGTCGTCGGGCTGCCGCTGGGACTCGCGCTCGGCCTCGACCCGCTTCTCGTAGTGTTCGACCTCTCTCTCGATCTGCCCCTCGTCCCAGCCGAGGACCGGGGCCATCAGTAGGGCGGCCTCGCGCGCGCTGCGGGTGCCGCGGTCGAAGGTCTCGATGGAGACGCGGGTGCGGCGGGTGAGGACGTCGTCGAGGTGGCGGGCGCCCTCGTGGGAGGCGGCGTAGACGACCTCGGCGCGCAGGTAGTCGTCGGCCCCGGCGAGCGGTTCGCCGAGGGAGGGGTCCTCGGCGATCAGCGCGAGGAGTTCCTCGGCGAGGGAGCCGTAGCGGTCGAGGAGGTGCTCGACGCGGACGACGTGGAGGCCGGAGCGGGCGGCGATCCTCGCCCGGGCGTTCCACAGCGCGCGGTAGCCCTCGGCGCCGATCAGCGGGGTGTCCTCGGTGACGCAGGGGGCGACCCCTCCCCAGCCGCCCCGTCCGGGGGACGCGCCGAGGCCGAGGCCGTGCACGGCCTCGTCGACGGCGTCCTTCGCCATCACCCGGTAGGTCGTGTACTTGCCGCCCGCGACGACGACGAGGCCGGGGACCGGGTGGGCGACGGTGTGCTCGCGGGAGAGCTTGCTGGTGGCGTCGGACTCGCCGGCGAGCAGCGGGCGCAGGCCCGCGTAGACCCCCTGGACGTCGTCGCGGGAGAGCGGGGTGGCGAGCACGGTGTTGACGTGCTCCAGGAGGTAGTCGATGTCGGCGCTGGAGGCGGCGGGGTGGGCCTTGTCGAGGTCCCAGTCGGTGTCGGTGGTGCCGATGATCCAGTGCCGCCCCCAGGGGATGACGAAGAGGACGGACTTCTCGGTGCGCAGGATGAGGCCGGTGGTGGAGTGGATCCGGTCCTTGGGGACGACGAGGTGGATGCCCTTGGAGGCGCGGACGTGGAACTGGCCGCGCTCCCCGATGAGGGCCTGGGTGTCGTCGGTCCACACCCCGGTGGCGTTGACGATCTGCTTGGCCCGGATGACGTACTCGCCGCCGGTCTCGACGTCCTGGACGCGGGCGCCGACGACCCGCTCGCCCTCGCGGAGGAAGCCGGTGACCCGGGCCCGGGCGGCGGCCAGGGCGCCGTAGGAGGCGGCGGTGCGGACGAGGGTGAGGACGAAGCGGGCGTCGTCCATCTGGGCGTCGTAGTACTGGAGGGCGCCGGTGAGGGCGTCCTTGCGCAGGCAGGGGGCGACGCGGAGGGCGCCCTTGCGGCTGAGGTGGCGGTGGGCGGGGAGGCCGCGGCCGTGCCCGGAGGAGACGGACATGGCGTCGTACAGGGCGACGCCGGAGCCCGCGTAGAGCCGCTCCCAGCCGCGGTGCTGGAGGGGGTAGAGGAACGGCACCGGTTTCACCAGGTGGGGCGCGAGCCGCTCCAGGAGCAGGCCGCGCTCCTTGAGGGCCTCGCGGACGAGGGCGAAGTCGAGCATCTCCAGATAGCGCAGTCCGCCGTGGATGAGCTTGCTGGAGCGGCTGGAGGTGCCGGAGGCCCAGTCGCGGGCCTCGACGATGCCGGTGGAGAGCCCGCGCGTGACCGCGTCGAGGGCGGTGCCCGCGCCGACGACGCCTCCGCCGACGACCAGCAGGTCCAGCTCGTGCTCGGCCATGGCCGACAGCGCCGCGGCGCGCTCGGCGGGTCCCAGTGTCGCTGTCCTCACGGCTGCCGCCTCCCGTCGTCGTGTCCGTCCCGGTGTCCCTCGTCGTCGCAGCGGCGAACCGGACCGCCTGTGGCCCGGTTCACAGTCCCGATTCTGGACCGGGCGGGCGGCTTCGGCCACCGGCCCCGTGCGGACCTGTGGATAACACTCGGCGACCTCCGATCATGCAATGCCGCATATCGGTCATATTTACTCCTAGTCTGACATTGGTTACCTGTTGCACACGCAACGGACAACGGCTACCGGGAAGGACGGCCCACCCCCATGCCCGCAGACCTCGCCGTCATCGGCCTCGGCCACCACGGACTCCCCCTCGCCCAGGCCGCGACCGCCGCGGGCATCGCCACCGTCGGCTTCGACACCGACCCCCGCCCGGTCGCCGACCTCGCCGCCGGCCGCCCACCGGTCGACGGCTCCCTCACCGCCTCCGAGATCCGCCGCATGCTCTCCGGCGGCTTCCGGGCCACCACCAGCCCGGTCGAGCTCGGCCGGGTCCGCACCGCCGTCCTCTGCGCCCCGACCCCCCTCGGCCCCGACGGCGCCCTCGACCTCACCGCCGTCGCCGACGCCGCCCGCGCGCTCGCCGCCCGGCTCCGCCCGCACACCACCGTCGTCCTGGAGTCCCCCGTCCCGCCCGGCACCACCGAGGGCCTCCTCCGCGAGCTCCTGGAGGACGGCTCCGGCCTGCGGGCCGGCCGCGACTTCCACCTCGCGTACTCCCCCGGCCGCCTCGACCCCGGGCGCGTCGACCCCGGCACCCGGCCCGGCCCCGCCGGCACCCCGAAGGTCATCGGCGGCCTCACGCCCGCGTGCACCGAGTCCGCCGCCGCCTTCTACGGCCGCTTCACCGACAAGGTGGTACGCGCGCGTGGCCCCCGCGAAGCGGAGACGGTCAAACTCCTGGAGACCAACTTCCGGCACGTCAACATCGCCCTCGTCAACGAGATGGCGGTGCTCTGCCACGAACTCGGCGTCGACCTCTGGGACGTCATCCGCTGCGCCGAGACCAAGCCCTTCGGCTTCCAGGCCTTCCGCCCCGGCCCCGGCGTCGGCGGCCACGGCGTCCCCGTCGAGCACCTCGGCGTCCACGGCCCGCTCCGCCTCGTCGAACTCGCCGGCCAGGTCAACCAGCGGATGCCCCGGTACGTCGTCCAGCGCGCCGCCGCCCTCCTCAACGAACACGGCAAGTCCGCCCGCGGCGCCCGGATCCTGCTCCTCGGCATCACGTACAAGCCCGACCTCGCCGACCGCGAGGGCTCCCCCGCCGACGAGATCGCCGGCCGGCTCATGGACCTCGGCGCGGCGGTCAGCTTCCACGACCCGCACGTCCCCGACTGGCGGGTGCGCGACCTGCCCGTCCCCCGCGCCGACTCGCTGTACGAGGCCGCCGCCCACGCCGACCTGACCGTCCTGCTCCAGCACCACCGCGTCTACGACCTCCAGGGCCTCGCGGTGAAGGCCCAGCTCCTCCTCGACACCCGGGGCGCCACCCCCGCCGGCACCGCGCACCGCCTCTGAGCCACGGGCGACGGCTCACGCAGCGGGCAGCGGGTAACGGGTGGGCCACTGTCGGGGCGGGCTGCTAGTGTCCGGCCCCATTGATCGCACGCCCGTGCGGCATCCGTCTTGGGGGACCATCACCATGAGCCAGCCCGTTCCGCCGCCCGGCAACCCGTACGCCCAGGGAACTCCCGGCCAGCCCGACGGCCAGAACCCGTACGCCCAGGGCGCTCCCGGCCAGCAGCCGGCCGGGCAGAACCCGTTCGCCCAGGGCGTGCCGCAGCAGCCCGCCGGGCAGAACCCGTTCGGCGCCTACCCGCCGGCGCCGGCGCCCGCGCCCCGCCGGAACAACGTCGGCCTCGGCATCCTCGCCGCCGTCGTCGCCGCGCTGGTCACCGCCGGCATCTACGGCGCCATCCTCGGCGGCACCGAGACCGAGATCGGCTGGGCCGCCATCGGCGTCGGCTTCGCGGTCGGCTTCGCCGCCGGCAAGGTCGGCGGCTCGAACCCGGCGCTGCCGGTCGTCTCCGCGATCCTCTCGCTCGGCGCCGTCTACCTCGGCCAGCTCGTCGGCATCGCGGTCTTCGCCTCCAACCAGTTCCACGTCTCCTTCACCGAGATCTTCTTCGAGGACTTCGGCGGGCTGACGGAGGCGTGGAGCGAGGGCAAGGACGCGATGACCTTCCTCTTCCTCGCGCTCGGCGCGGCCGCCGCCTTCTCCGGCGCCAAGAAGGCCTCCTGATCCGTACGGACACGCGCGAGGGGCCCCGCACCGGTCGGTGCGGGGCCCCTCGCGTGCGTACGGGAAGGCGTCAGCGGCGGTGCTGCGAGTCCGCGACGGTGACCTCGACGCGCTGGAACTCCTTGAGCTCGCTGTAGCCCGTGGTGGCCATCGCGCGGCGCAGGGCGCCGAAGAAGTTCATCGAGCCGTCCGGGGTGTGCGACGGACCGGTGAGGACCTCCTCGGTGGTGCCGACGATGCCCAGGTCGACCAGCTTGCCGCGCGGCACGTCCTCGTGGACGGCCTCCATGCCCCAGTGGTGGCCCTTGCCGGGCGCGTCCGTGGCACGGGCCAGCGGGGAGCCCATCATGACGGCGTCGGCACCACAGGCGATGGCCTTCGGGAGGTCGCCGGACCAGCCCACGCCGCCGTCGGCGATGACGTGCACGTACCGGCCGCCGGACTCGTCCATGTAGTCGCGGCGGGCCGCGGCCACGTCGGCGACGGCGGTCGCCATCGGGACCTGGATGCCCAGGACGTTGCGGGTGGTGTGCGCGGCGCCGCCGCCGAAGCCGACCAGGACGCCCGCGGCGCCGGTCCGCATCAGGTGCAGGGCGGCGGTGTACGTGGCGCAGCCGCCGACGATGACCGGGACGTCCAGCTCGTAGATGAACTGCTTCAGGTTCAGCGGCTCGGCCGCGCCGGAGACGTGCTCGGCGGAGACCGTGGTGCCGCGGATGACGAAGATGTCCACGCCGGCGTCGACGACGGCCTTGGAGAACTGCGCGGTGCGCTGCGGGGAGAGCGCGGCGGCGGTGACGACGCCGGAGTCGCGCACCTCCTTGATGCGCTGCCCGATCAGCTCCTCCTTGATCGGAGCGGCGTAGATCTCCTGCAGACGGCGGGTGGCGGTGGCCTCGTCCAGCTCGGCGATCTCGTCGAGCAGCGGCTGCGGGTCCTCGTACCGGGTCCACAGGCCTTCGAGGTTCAGCACGCCCAGGCCGCCCAGCTCGCCGATCCGGATGGCGGTCTGCGGGGAGACGACCGAGTCCATCGGGGCGGCCAGGAAGGGCAGCTCGAAGCGGTAGGCGTCGATCTGCCAGGCGATCGAGACCTCCTTCGGGTCCCGGGTGCGCCGGCTCGGTACGACGGCGATGTCGTCGAACGCGTACGCCCTGCGGCCGCGCTTGCCGCGCCCGATCTCGATCTCAGTCACGATGTGTGGCCTTTCCCTCTATGTCTGCGCCTACCAGTATCCCCGACACACGCGCGAGGGGCGGCTCCGGCCACATGCCGGAACCGCCCCCTGGGTCACGCGGTGTTACTTCCTGCTGTAGTTCGGCGCCTCGACCGTCATCTGGATGTCGTGCGGGTGGCTCTCCTTGAGGCCCGCGGAGGTGATCCGGACGAAGCGGCCGTTCGCCTGAAGCTCCGGCACCGTGCGCCCGCCGACGTAGAACATCGACTGACGCAGACCGCCCACCAGCTGGTGGACGACGGCCGAGAGCGGGCCGCGGTAGGGCACCTGGCCCTCGATGCCCTCGGGGACGAGCTTCTCGTCGGAGGCGACGCCCTCCTGGAAGTAGCGGTCCTTGGAGAAGGAGCGCTGCTCGCCGCGGGACTGCATGGCGCCCAGCGAGCCCATGCCGCGGTACGACTTGAACTGCTTGCCGTTGATGAAGAGCAGCTCGCCCGGGGACTCCTCGCAGCCCGCGAGCAGCGAGCCGAGCATCACCGTGTCGGCGCCGGCGACCAGGGCCTTCGCGATGTCGCCGGAGTACTGCAGACCGCCGTCGCCGATGACCGGGACGCCGGCCGCCTTGGCGGCGAGGGAGGCCTCGTAGATCGCGGTGACCTGCGGGACGCCGATGCCGGCGACCACGCGGGTGGTGCAGATGGAGCCGGGGCCGACACCGACCTTGATGCCGTCGACACCGGCGTCGATCAGCGCCTGGGCGCCGTCGCGGGTGGCGATGTTGCCGCCGATGACGTCGACCGAGGAGTTCGACTTGATCTTGGCGACCATGTCGCCGACCAGGCGGGAGTGGCCGTGGGCGGTGTCGACGACGATGAAGTCGACGCCCGCCTCGATCAGGGCCTGGGCGCGCTCGTACGCGTCACCGGCGACACCGACGGCCGCGCCGACGAGCAGCCGGCCCGCCTTGTCCTTGGCGGCGTTCGGGTACTTCTCGGCCTTGACGAAGTCCTTGACCGTGATGAGGCCCTTGAGGATGCCGGCGTCGTCGACGAGCGGCAGCTTCTCGATCTTGTGGCGGCGCAGCAGCTCCATGGCGTCCACGCCGGAGATGCCGACCTTGCCGGTGACCAGCGGCATCGGGGTCATGACCTCGCGCACCTGGCGGCTGCGGTCCGACTCGAAGGCCATGTCGCGGTTGGTGACGATGCCGAGCAGCTTGCCGGCCGGGTCGGTCACCGGGACGCCGCTGATGCGGAACTTGGCGCAGATCGCGTCGGCCTCGGCGAGCGTGGCGTCCGGGTGGACGGTGATCGGGTCGGTCACCATGCCGGACTCGGAGCGCTTCACCAGGTCGACCTGGTTCGCCTGGTCGGCGATGGAGAGATTGCGGTGCAGAACACCGACACCACCCTGTCGGGCCATGGCGATCGCCATGCGCGACTCGGTGACCTTGTCCATCGCGGCGGAGAGCAGCGGGATGTTCACCCGCACGTTCTTCGAGATGTACGAGGCGGTGTCGATCTGGTCGGGCGCCATGTCGGACGCGCCGGGCAGCAGCAGCACGTCGTCGTAGGTCAGCCCGAGTGTCGCGAATTTACCGGGCACTCCGTCGACGTTGGCAGTCATGACACCTTCCCAAATGGCCTTGATCGGTGCGGGATGTCCATGCTAACGGGCCGGAGCGGTGTCTCATTCCACGATCAAGATCAGCGGGAAGCTTTGGACTTTCGTACGTGTACGAAAGGGATGATCGGGCGTGGTGAGGCTTACTGCTCGGCCAGGGCACGGAGTCGGCTGAGGGCGCGGTGCTGGGCGACCCGGACGGCGCCCGGGGACATGCCGAGCATCTGCCCGGTCTCCTCGGCGGTCAGTCCGACGGCGACCCTGAGGACGAGGAGCTCGCGCTGGTTCTCGGGGAGGTTGGCGAGGAGCTTCTTGGCCCATTCGGCGTCGTCGCTGAGGAGGGCGCGCTCCTCGGGGCCGAGGGAGTCGTCGGGCCGCTCGGGCATCTCGTCGGAGGGCACGGCGGTGGAGCCGGGGTGGCGCATGGCGGCCCGCTGGAGGTCGGCGACCTTGTGTCCGGCGATGGCGAAGACGAAGGCCTCGAAGGGGCGGCCGGTGTGCTTGTAGCGGGGCAGGGCCATCAGGACGGCGACGCAGACCTCCTGCGCGAGGTCCTCGACGAAGTGGCGGGCGTCACCGGGCAGGCGGTTGAGCCGGGTGCGGCAGTAGCGCAGCGCGAGCGGGTGGACGCGCGCCAGCAGGTCGTGGGTGGCCTGCGCGTCCCCTTCGACGGCGCGGTGGACGAGCGCACCGATCTCCCCCTGCCCGGCAGGCATGGGTGAACCCATGGTCTCGTCGTCGCGCATCGCTCCATGGTGCCTTGACGTCTGTCCGTCCGTGGCACCCTGTCCGTAGTTGTGCACCGAAGCGTTATGAGCAGGTGCGCCGGGATTCATCTCTGGCGCCCTCCCCTTCCGCTCGATCGACTCGTCCCCGAGGAACTCCACATCTCAAGGATGCGGCATCGGGCGGGGAAGTGACACAGGCCCGCCCCGTCCGCCCCTCGCGGACGGGGGTACGGACGGGGAGACGGCCGGTGCGCGGCGGCTCAGCGGACCAGGCCCCACCGGAATCCGAGCGCGACGGCGTGCGCGCGGTCGGAGGCGCCGAGCTTCTTGAAGAGGCGTCGGGCGTGGGTCTTGACGGTGTCCTCGGAGAGGAAGAGCTCGCGCCCGATCTCCGCGTTGGACCGGCCGTGGCTCATGCCTTCGAGGACCTGGATCTCGCGCGCGGTGAGGGTGGGCGCGGCGCCCATCTCGGCCGAGCGGAGCCGGCGCGGGGCGAGCCGCCACGTCGGGTCGGCGAGCGCCTGGGTGACGGTGGCCCGCAGCTCGGCGCGCGAGGCGTCCTTGTGCAGGTAGCCGCGGGCGCCGGCGGCGACCGCGAGCGCCACGCCGTCGAGGTCCTCGGCGACGGTGAGCATGATGATCCGGGCGCCGGGGTCGGCGGAGAGCAGCCGGCGGACGGTTTCCACACCGCCGAGGCCGGGCATGCGCACGTCCATCAGGATGAGGTCCGAGCGGTCCGCACCCCAGCGGCGGAGGACTTCCTCGCCGTTGGCCGCGGTGGTCACGCGCTCCACGCCGGGCACGGTCGCGACCGCGCGGCGAAGCGCCTCTCGGGCAAGCGGGGAGTCGTCGCAGACGAGAACGGACGTCATGACTGACCTCCGCGGCTCTCGCAGCTGATGCGCGTCACCTTGAGCCTCCAGGGCTGGTACGTATCGTCACCTGTGCGGTTGACGCTCCCGGACACCTGCCCGATCGCTTGTTCATTCAACCGCCTCGCACTCTCAACGATGGTCACTCGAAAGAGTTACGGGTCGGACGGGACCTTCGGCACTCCTTGTGAGGGGCCGTGCACGGAGAAGAGCGTCGCAGGTCGTTGCGTCCACCATCAGAAGCTATGCCCCATTTAGCGGGTTTTCTTCCCTTTTCGCGGTGTCTGTGGCTAGATTCGCAATGAGTCATATTTACATCTACTTCGACAGTAGTCGGACACATCCGGCCCACCGGGGTCCGAGGAGCCCCGGACCGACAGCCGATACCCGCCCACCCACCAACCCGTCTCGACACGGTTTCAAGGGGACTAGCGCAATGGCAGATTTCTCCCGCCTTCCCGGACCCAACGCCGATCTGTGGGACTGGCAACTGCTCGCGGCCTGCCGCGGGGTCGACAGCTCCCTGTTCTTCCACCCCGAGGGAGAGCGCGGCGCGGCACGGAGTGCGCGTGAGAACTCGGCGAAAGAGGTCTGCATGCGGTGCCCGGTCCGCGCGCAGTGCGCGGCACACGCACTCGCCGTGCGGGAGCCCTACGGCGTATGGGGCGGCCTCACCGAGGACGAACGCGAAGAACTCATGGGCCGAGCGCGCAACCGTCTGATCACGACGGCGCCGGCTCCGGCCGCGACCGCCGGCCGATCGATCATGGGACATGCATGAAGGAACGTTTCCCCTCATGAGCCGGGACCCGAGCCCGGCGTGAGCCGGGGCCCAGGGTCCGGCTGAACCCCCGAGAGGCCTCCGGAGGCCCGGGGGGGCGGGCTACGCGCGCGTGGCGGCGCGGGCCAGCTCGTCGAGGGTGGCCGCGACCGCCGGGACCTGGGCCAGGTCCGGCAGGGTCAGCGCCACGATCTCCCGCTCCACGGCGGGCTCGACGGCGACGGTCCGCGCCCCCTTGGGCCGTACGGACTCGATGGCCAGCTCCGGCAGGACGGCCACGCCGAGCCCCGCGCCGACCAGGCCCACCACCGCCGGGTAGTCGTCGGTGGCGAAGTCGATGCGCGGGGCGAAGCCGGCCTCCTCGCAGACGTCGACGAGCTGGCGGCGGCAGCGCGGGCAGCCCGCGATCCAGGAGTCGCCGGCCAGCTCGGCGATGGAGACGGAGCCGGCGTCCGCGAGCGGGTGGGCCTCCGGGACCAGGCCGACGAGCCGGTCGGTGAGGAGCGGGCGGACCACCAGGTCGTCCCACTCGCCGGGCGCGTGGGACGAGCCGTACCGGAAGGCGAGGGCGATGTCGCAGTCGCCCTCGCGGAGCATCTCGACGGAGCGCGGCGGTTCGGCCTCGACCAGGGAGACCCGGGTGCCGGGGTGGGCGGCGCGCAGGGCGGCGAGGGCGGTGGGGACGAGGGTCGAGCTGCCGCTGGGGAACGAGACCAGGCGGACCCGGCCGGCCCGGAGGCCCGCGATGGCGGCGACCTCCTCCTCGGCGGCCGTGAGTCCGGCGAGGATGCCGGCGGCGTGCCGGACCAGGACCTCGCCGGCCTGGGTGAGGCGCATCTCGCGGCCGGTGCGGATGAGCAGGGGGGTGCCGGCCGAGCCCTCCAGGGCCTTCATCTGCTGGCTGACGGCGGGCTGGGTGCAGCCCAGTTCGCGTGCGGCGGCGGAGAAGGAGCCGGTGGCGGCGACGGCGCGCAGGACGCGGAGGTGGCGTGCCTCGATCATGGATCGAGCATAAGCGACACTTGGATCCGGCCGCGAATGTTCGATCAAAACTTTGAGGTCGGGTGGAAGGGGCCCGCCTAGGCTGCCCCGTATGACCTTGTTGAGTGTGAACGCGGGCCGGGCGAAGAACGTCGGCTACACCGACTCCCCCGCCGGGAGGACGGGCATCGACAAGCGGCCCGTCGACGGGCCCGTACGGATCGAGTCGCCCGGGCCCGCCGGCGTCGGGGCGAGCGGCGTGGCCGGGGACGACGTGTGCGACCTGCGCTTCCACGGCGGCGCCGACCGGGCGGTGTACGCCTTCGCCCGCGAGGACCTGGACCGCTGGGAGCGGGAGCTGGGCCGCGAGCTGGCGAACGGCTCCTTCGGCGAGAACCTGACGACGAGCGGCGTGGACGTGAACGGGGCGCTGATCGGCGAGCGCTGGCGGATCGGCGAGGACGTGGTCGTCGAGGTGACCGGCGGCCGCATCCCCTGCCGCACCTTCCAGGGCCATCTGGAGGAGAAGGGGGGCGACGCCCGGGGCTGGGTGAAGCGGTTCACCCGGGCGGAGGCCGGTCCCGGCGCGCTGCTGCGGGTGATCGAGCCGGGCGAGGTGCGGGCCGGCGACCCGGTCACGGTGGTGCACCGGCCGGACCACACCGTCACCGTCGCCTTCCTGCACCGCGCGGCGACCGTCGAGCGGGAGCGGCTGGCGGAGACGCTGGTGGCCGCCGAGTGGATGGAGTCCGGACTGCTCGACCTCGCCCGCACGTACGCGGACAAGTACGCGGAGCGGGACGCGCGGAAGGACGCGGACGGGCACGACGGCTGAGGCGGGGTCGTACGGGGCCGGGGGGCGCGCTTGCGGGCACTACGGTTCCGGTATGACCACTGCACTGATCACGGGAGCCACCGCCGGCATCGGAGCCGCCTTCGCGCGCAGGCTGGCGGCCGACGGCCACGATGTCGTCCTGGTGGCGCGGGACCTGACGCGCCTTCGGGAGCAGGCCACCGAGCTGCACGACCGGCACGGGGTGGAGGCCGAGGTGCTCGCCGCGGACCTCTCCGAGGAGAAGGGGATCGCCGCGGTCGAGGCCCGGCTCTCCGACCCGCGCCGCCCGGTCGACCTGCTGGTGAACAACGCGGGCTTCGGCAACAAGGGCCGCTTCCTCGACGTGTCGATGGCCGACGAGCTGAAGATGCTGACCGTGCACTGCGAGGCGGTGCTCCGGCTGACCTCGGCGGCGGCCGCCGCGATGCGGGAGCGCGGGCGGGGCGGGGTGGTGAACGTGGCCTCGGTGGCCGCCTTCGTGCCGCGCGGCACCTACGGCGCCTCGAAGGCGTGGGTCGTGCAGTTCACCCAGGGCGCGGCCAAGGACCTCGCGGGCAGCGGGGTGCGGCTGATGGCGCTCTGCCCCGGTTTCGTGCGCACCGAGTTCCACGAGCGGGCCGGGATGGGCACGGACAACATCCCGGGCTGGATGTGGCTCGACGCGGACAAGCTGGTGTCGGCGGCCCTGTCGGACCTGGCGCGGGGGAAGACCCTGTCGATCCCGGACCCGCGCTACAAGGCCCTCATGGGTGTGGTGAAGCTGGCCCCGCGCTCGCTGCTCGGCGGCGTGTCGTCGAAGGCGGGACGCAAGTACGGCCCTCAGTAGTCCGTCACCGGTGCTCCGTCAGGGGCGGTCGAGGCCGGTCGCCTCGTGGTCCGGCCGGCGGGCGCCGCGTCGAGGCGCGTGGACGCCCCGTCCCGCCATCTGACGTACAGCCCGGTGCCGTCGGTGACCCGGACCTCCGCGAGGGCGGCGGCCGGGGCCGGGTCGGGCCCGGCGGTGAGCGAGGCGAGGGCGGCGAAGAGCGAGACGGGCCCCCGGGTGGTGCCGTGGACGGCGGGGGTACGGGTCGGGGCCGGGCCCTGGAGGGTGGCCCCGGTGGCCAGGGCGGTGACCTCGGGGTCGTAGCCGTGGACGGGGTGGAGCTGGGAGACCGGCGCTCCGGGTCCTTCGGCGACGGCCCAGCCGGTCTGCCGTACGGGGGTCCCCTCGGGGGCGTCCAGGACGAGGTGGACGCGGAGTTCGGCGCGGCCGTGGACCACGGTGGTGGAGACGACCCGGACGCCGGGGAGCGGGCTGTGCGCGGAGGCGGCGCGGTCGGGGCCCGCGGCGAGCGGTTCGGCGGGGCCCCGGTGGGTGGCCGTGCCGTCGGGGCCGAGCAGCGCGAAGTGGTTGTCCGCCGGGTCGGGGGCGCCGGTGGGGCCGGTGCGGGTGGCGTAGGCGAAGCGGGCGTAGCCGGGGTCGTCGCCGTCCTCGCCACCGGCGGCGACGTGGTTGCTGCCGTGGTTGTGGAGGCGGACGAGACCGTCGGCGGCGGTGGTCTGGACGAGGAGTCCGGTGGGGCCGAAGGGGCGGGCGGTGTCGGCGCGTTCGGCCGGGAGGGGTTCCTCGGGGTCGGTCCAGGCGGGGTGGTCCGGCGGGAGCAGCAGCCCGAGGAAGCCCTTGGCCGCCCAGTAGGGGGAGCCCGGTCCCGAGTACGCCTGGACCAGCGGCGGGTGGGGGCCGTGCCAGCCGAGGGTGAGCAGCCCTCCGGCGTCGGTGGCGCCCCGGTCGAGGAAGTACCGCAGGCTTCCGGAGGCGAGGCGGCGGGTGGCGCCGGGGGTGAGCGGGGTGTGGCCGGTGAGGGTGCCGAGCCAGGGGGCGGCGGCCGCGGCGAAGCGGTAGATCAGGGAGCGTCCGTAGGGGACGGGGGCGCCGTTCGCGTCGAAGAGGTGGGCGTGGTCGGCGAGGTGGGCGCGGAGCCGGGGCCCGTAGCGGGCGAGGAGGGCGCGGTCGCCGGCGAGGTGGGCGTGGAGCACCGGATAGAGGTGCAGGGCCCAGGAGTTGTAGTGGTCGAAGGCGCGGTTGTCGCCGTCGCTGTACCAGCCGTCGCCGAGGTACCACTCCTCGATCCGGGCGAGGGAGCGGTCTGCGGTGGCAGCGGCGCGGTCGGTCTCGACGCCGGCGTCCTGGAGGAAACCGGCGACGGTGAGGCCGAAGAGCCACCAGTTGTTGTCGACGGGGGACGGGCCGAGGGCGGGGAGCAGCCACCGGACGAGGCGTTCGCGGGCCGGGGTGCCGAGGCGGTCCCAGAGCCAGGGGCGGGTGAGGCGCAGGGCGAGGGCGATCGAGGCGGACTCGACGACCGCCTGGCGGGTGTCGGCCATCAGGGGCCAGGACTCGCGGTCCCCGCGGCCGGGGTGCGCGGTGCCGGCGGCGAGGCTGGAGGCGTACCGGTCGAGGTGGCCGTGCGGGTCGGCCCCGCGGGCCCCGGCGACGCGGAGGGCGGCGAGGAGGAACGTACGGGCGAAGCCCTCCAGGCCGTCGGAGCGGGCGCCGGACCAGCTGGGGCGGGGGCCCGGCAGGTCGACGAGGGCGCCGCGCGGGGAGGCGTGGGGCCGGACCGCGAGGAGGAGCCGGTCGGCGGCGTCCTCCCAGTGGGCGCGGGTCCAGCCGGTGTACGGACTGAGGCCACGGTCCTCGGGTGGCGTGGGCATGATGCTCCCTGACGATCCGCGGGGCGCCGGCCGCTGTGCCGGAGCCCGGCGGGCTCCGGTCGGCTGTCGGTCCTCGGCCGGTCGGGCCTCGGCCGGTCGGGCCCTCTGCCGGTCGGCCCTCTGTCGGTCGGGCCCCCTGTCGGTCGGGCCCTCTGTCGGGCCTCGGTCGGTCGGAATCCTCGGCGGGGCCGCTCGAATCGTCAAGAGAATCGGATCGAATGATCGAAACTCCCGCCGTTCGATCATTTTCATCTAAGGTCGGGGAACCACCACCACCGCGAGGGGGAACCGCACGTGCGCGAGAGTGCCGCCGAACGACACGCCCGACTGCTGGACCTGGTGCGCGAGCGCGGCACGGTCCGCGTCGCCGAGCTGGCCGGCCTCCTGGGGGTCTCCCCCGTGACCGCCCGCCGCGACGCCGAGGCGCTCGCCTCGCGCGGACTGCTCGACCGGGTGCACGGCCAGGTCTCCTGGCCCCGGGCCGCCGCGCCCGGCGCCCCGGCCGGCGAGGGCCTGGTGCTCGGCCTGCTCGCGCCCTCCGCCACGTACTACTTCGCCGAGGTCATCCGGGGCGCGCACGAGGCGGCGGCCCGGGCGGGCGCCCGGCTCGTGCTGCGGATCTCGGACTACCGCCCCGAGGAGGACCGGGCCCGCACCGAGGGGCTGCTCGCGGCCGGCGCCGAGGGCGTGCTCGTGGCGCCCGGCTGGCGCGGGCCGGAGGACCGGCTCGCGTACGGCGACTGGCTGGCGGAGCTGCCCGTGCCGGCCGTGCTCCTGGAGCGGCGCGCCGAGCCCGGCAGCCCGCTCGACGGCCTGGACCGGGTCTCCTCCGACCACGCCCACGGGGTGCTGCTCGCCCTGCGCCATCTGCTGGGGCTCGGGCACGCGACCCCGCTGCTCGTGGCGCGCGGGGACTCGCCGACCGCGCTCGCGGTGCGGGCCGGGTACGCGGAGGCGCTGGCGGTGCTCGGCCTGGAGCAGCCGCTCCCGGTCGTCGAGTCCGTGCCGGCCGAGGCGGATCCGGAGGGTTTCGAGCGGGCGGTGCGGGCGCTGTACGAGGCGGTCCGCTCGGGCCTGGCGAGCGCGGCGCTCGTCCACAACGACGTGGACGCGATCGAGATCACCCAGCGGCTCGCCCCGCTCGGCGTGCGGGTCCCGCAGGACCTCGCCCTCGTCGCGTACGACGACGAGGTCGCCGCGCTGGCCGACACCCCGCTGACGGCGGTCGCCCCGCCGAAGCGGCAGGTGGGCCGGCACGCCGCGGAGCTGCTCGTCGAGCGGCTCCGCGGCGGCGCGGACGAGGAGGAGGCGGCGGCCCGTCACGTGAGCCTGCTGCCGCGGCTGCGGGTCCGGGCGTCCTGCGGGGCCACCGCGCGGTAGACGGGGGCCGCCCGGCGCTCCCGAACGGCCCGCGCCTCCCCCGTACCGCACCCCTCTGATCGATCTGATCTATTTTCGATCATTCAATCTTTCGCTCTTGACTTCGCTCAGGAACGGTCCCAGGATCACGGCCAACCCCGTCCACGCCCTTCCACCAGGAGCCGTGCCGTGAGCCTCAGCTGGAGCAGAACGACCCGCGTCATAGCCGGCACCGCCACCGCCCTCGCCGTCCTCACGGCCTGCGGCGGCGGCGGTGACGACACCGCGGACAAGCCGGACGGTCCCGTCACGATCACCTTCTGGGGCTGGGCCAAGGGCACGAAGGACGTCGTCGACGCCTTCAACGCCTCCCACACCGACATCCGGGTGACCTTCGAGGAGATCCCCTCCGGCAACGCCGGCGGCTACGCCAAGATCTCCAACGCCGTGAAGGCGGGCAACGCCCCCGACCTCGTCTCCCTGGAGTACCCCTCGCTCCCCGAGTTCGTCTCCTCCGGCGCCCTCCAGGACATCGGCGACGCCTTCACCGAGGCCGACCGCGCGAAGTTCCTCCCCCAGGCCGTCGAGCTGACCACCCTCGGCGGCCGGTCCTGGGCCGTCCCCTTCGACGCCGCCCCGCAGGCCTTCTACTACCGCAAGGACCTCTTCGCGAAGCACCGGATCGAGGTCCCCACCACCTGGGACGCCTTCAGGAAGGCCGCCGAGCAGGTCAGGAAGGCCGACGCCGGGGCCCGGATCGCCACCTTCTTCCCCGACGACCCCACCACCTTCGAGGCCATGGCCTGGCAGGCCGGCGCCCAGTGGTTCAAGGCCGAGAACGACACCTGGAAGATCGACACCACCGACCCGGCCACCGCCAAGGTCACGGCCTACTGGCAGGGCCTCCTCGACGACGGACTCGTCCACAAGAACGCCTCCTTCAGCCCCGAATGGACCGGCTCCCTCAAGAACGGCACCACCCTCGGCTACCTCGGCGCCTCCTGGGGCGCCGGCGTCCTCAAGGGCACCCTCCCCGAACAGTCCGGCAAGTGGGCCGTCGCCCCCATGCCGAGCTGGGACGGCAAGCCCGCCTCCGGGATGCTCGGCGGCTCCACCTTCGCCGTGCCGAAGAACAGCGCGAAGAAGGCGGCGGCCGTCGAGTTCGCGAAGTGGATGACCACCACCGAGGAAGGCGTGAGGGCGCGCATCGCCTCCGGCACCTCCAGCGCCTTCCCCGCCGCGACCGCCCTGCGCCCCGTCGCCAGGAAGGCCTTCGACGCCGGCTACTACGGCGGCCAGGACATCTACGCCCTCTTCGAGGCGGCCGGCGCCTCCATCTCCCCGCAGTGGTCCTGGGGCCCGACCACCGGCACCACCAACACCACCATCAAGGACCGCTTCGGCGCCGTCGCCCCCGGCGGCCCCACCCTCGCCGAGGCGGTGAAGGCCGGCCACGACGCCACCGTCGCCGAACTCACCAAGCGCGGCCTGAAGGTCGAGGGCTGAGCACGTGAAGGCCCGCACCCGTGCCGCGGCACTCCTGCTGACCCCGTTCCTCCTGCTCTTCACCGCGGTGCTGGTGGTGCCGATCGGCTACGCGGTCTGGCTGAGCCTCTTCACCGAGAAGCAGTCGGGACTGGGCTTCGGCGGCTCCGAGACCGTCTTCACCGGCCTCGGCAACTACGCCACGGCACTGGGTGACCGGGCCTTCCGCGAGGGCTTCGGCGTGCTGCTCGGCTACTGCCTGCTCTATCTGCCGCTGCTGCTCGGCGGCGCCCTCGGCCTCGCCCTCCTCCTCGACTCCGCCCTCGCCCGCGCCCGCCGCTTCTTCCAGCTCGCGCTCTTCCTGCCGCACGCCGTGCCCGGCATCATCGCCGCGCTGATCTGGGTCTACCTCTACACGCCCCAACTCAGCCCGGTCGTCCGGGCGATGGAGGCCGGCGGGATCGGCTTCGACTTCTTCTCCCCCGAGGGCGCCCTGCCGTCCGTCGTCAACATCGCCCTCTGGGAGTGGCTCGGCTACAACCTGATCATCTTCTACGCCGCCCTCCAGGCCATCGACCGCTCCGTCCTCGAAGCCGCCACCGTCGACGGCGCCGGCGCCTGGCGCACCGCCTTCGCCGTCAAGATCCCGCTGCTCCGCGGCTCCCTGGCGATGGTCGGCCTCTTCACCGTCATCGGCTCCCTCCAGCTCTTCACCGAACCGCTGATCCTCAGCAGGGGCACGGGCTCCGCCGTCACCTCCACCTGGACGCCGAACATGTACGCGTACTCCGCCGCCTTCGACCGCAACGACTACGGCCTGGCCGCGGCCGCCTCGATCCTGCTGGCCCTGACGGCCGCGCTGCTCTCCTTCGCCGTCACCCGCCTGACCGGCCGCCGGAAGGAGAAGGCCGCATGAGCGCCCCCCGCTCCCGCCTGCTGTCGAGGACCGCCGTCAACGGCGTCCTCGCCCTCGCCACCTGCTACATGCTCTTCCCGCTCGTCTGGCTGGTCACCGCCGCCACCAAGGACGCCGGCGGCCTCCTCGCCGGAAACGCCTTCTCCTTCGAGGGCTTCGACCTCGGCGGCAACCTCGCCCGGCTCGCCGAGTACAACGACGGCGTCTACTTCCGCTGGTACCTCAACAGCCTCCTGTACGCCGGAGCCGGCGCCGCCGCCTGCGCGCTGATCAGCGTCGCCGCCGGATACGCCTTCCACGTCTACGACTTCCGCGGCAAGGAGAAGCTCTTCGGGCTCGTCCTGCTCGGCGTCCTCGTCCCCACCACCGCGCTCGCCCTGCCGATGTACCTGCTCGCCAGCGAACTCGGCATCGTCAACACCTACGCCGCCGTGCTCCTGCCGGTCCTCGTCAACCCCTTCGGGGTCTACCTCTCCCGGGTGCTGTGCGCCGCCTACGTCCCCGACGAGGTCCTGGAGGCCGCCCGCGTCGACGGCGCCGGCGAGCTGCGGGTCTTCTGGTCGATCGGTCTGCGCACGGTCATGCCGGGCTTCGTGACCGTCTTCCTCTTCCAGTTCACCGCCGTCTGGAACAACTTCTTCCTCCCCCTGGTGATGCTCTCGGACCAGAAGCTCTTCCCGCTGAGCCTCGGCCTGTACGCGTGGAACAGCAACGCCCACGCCGAACCGGACTACTACCCCCTGGTCGTCACCGGCTCCCTGCTCGCCGTCGTCCCCCTCGTCCTCGCCTTCGTCTCGCTCCAGCGCCACTGGAAGGCCGGCCTCACCGCCGGCAGCGTCAGGTGAGGAGCCCCGTCACGTGAGGAGCTCACCTCCCACCATGCACCCGACCACCGACAACCGCCCCGCGCTGCTGCTCGCGATGGGCCCCGGCGTCGCCGACCGCCTCCTCACCGACGCCCACCGCACCCGCCTCTCGGCCCTCACCCGCACCGATCCGCACCTGGTCGCCCACGACCTGACCGCCCCCGACCGGCGCACCGCCGCCGCCCTCGCCGAGGCCGAACTCCTCCTCACCTGCTGGGGCGCCACCCCGCTCACCCCGGAGGTGCTGGCCCGCGCCCCCCGCCTCAAGGCCGTGGTCCACGCGGCCGGTTCGGTCAAGCACCACATCACCGACGCCTGCTGGGAGCGCGGCCTGAAGGTCACCAGCGCCGCCGCCGCCAACGCGCTCCCGGTCGCCGAGTACACCCTCGCCGCGATCCTCTTCGCCGGGAAGCGGGTGCTGCGCTCGGCCCGCCGGTACGCCGAACTCCGCGCCGGCCACGGCTGGCTCGCCGAGTCCGCCGCCTGGGGCAACTACCGCCGCACGGTCGGCATCGTCGGCGCCTCCCGGATCGGCCGCCGGGTCGTCGACCTCCTGCGCCCCTTCGACGTCGAGGTGCTGCTCCACGACCCGTATCTGACGACTCCCCCGCCGGGCGCGGCCCTCGCCGGTCTGGACGAGCTCTGCGCCCGCAGCTCGGTGGTCTCCGTGCACGCGCCGCAGCTCCCGTCCACGTACCGCATGATCGGTCCCCGCCAGCTCGCCGCCCTGCCCGACGGCGCCACCCTGATCAACACCTCCCGGGGCTCCCTGGTCGACGAGGACGCCCTCCTCCCGCACCTCGCCGCGGGCCGCCTCCACGCGGTCCTCGACGTCACCGACCCCGAGCTGCCGCCGCCCGACTCCCCGCTCTACACCCTCCCCAACGTCCTGCTCACCCCGCACGTCGCCGGCTCCCTCGGCAACGAGCTGCACCGGATGACCGACCAGGCCCTGGACGAGATCGTCCGCTACACCCGCGGCGAGCCGTTCGCGGAGGAGGTAAGAGCCGCCGACCTCGGCCACTCGGCCTAGACTGGAGGGGTCCATCCGCGGCTTCGCCCGGTCGGAGGCGGCCATGACCTTCGTGCAGATCATCGATTGCAGGACGAGCCAGGTCGAGGAGCTCAACCGGCTCATGGACCGCTGGGTCGAGCAGACCCGGGGGAAGCGGACCGCCACCCACTCCATCGTCGGGACCGACCGGTCCGACGCCCAGCACGTCGTGGAGATCGTGGAGTTCCCCTCGTACGACGTGGCGATGCGCAACTCCCAGCTGCCGGAGACCGACCGGATCTTCCGGGAGATGGTCGCCCTCTGCGACGAGATGCCGACCTTCACCGACCTGGACGTGGTCCGGGACGAGGCGCTGTACAAGGCGAACGCGCGGCAGCTGTTCGAGCGGCTGGCGGACGGCTCGGACCTGGCGCTGCTCGACGTCCTGCTCGCCGAGGGCTATCACGACCACGACCCGACCAGCCCGCAGGACGCCATCGGGCTCGACGCGGTCCGACGCGAGGTGGAGATGTGGCGCGCGGGCTTCGACTTCGCGTTCGAGATCGAGGACCAGATCGCCGACGGCGACCGCGTCTGCACCCGCTGGACGTGGACCGGCTCCCACGTCGGGGACTTCATGGGCCTCCAGCCCACCGGCATGGAGGTCACCATGACCGGCACCACCATCCACCGCTTCCGTGACGACGGGAAGATGATCGAGGGCTGGTGGCAGTACGACCTGCTCGGGCTGATGGGCCAGCTCGGCGCGGTCGAGGCGTGAAAACACCGAGGCCCGGTGCCCCCGCGACGGGGGCACCGGGCCTCGGTGATCACTCAGTCAGTGGCCTCAGTGGGAGTGGCCGTGCGAGTGGCCGTGGCCCGCGTCCGCCGGCTCCTCCTCCTTCTTCTCCACCACGAGGGTCTCGGTGGTGAGGAGCAGGGAGGCGATCGACGCGGCGTTCTCCAGGGCGGAGCGCGTGACCTTCACCGGGTCGATGACGCCGGCCTTGACCAGGTCGCCGTACTCGCCGGTGGCGGCGTTGAAGCCCTGGCCCTTGTCGAGCTCGGCGACCTTGGAGGTGATGACGTAGCCCTCCAGGCCGGCGTTCTCGGCGATCCAGCGCAGCGGCTCGACGGCGGCGCGGCGGACGACGGCGACACCGGTGGCCTCGTCGCCGGTCTTGCCGAGGTTGCCCTCCAGGACCTTGACGGCGTGGACGAGCGCGGAGCCACCACCGGAGACGATGCCCTCCTCGACCGCGGCGCGGGTCGCGGAGATGGCGTCCTCCAGACGGTGCTTCTTCTCCTTCAGCTCCACCTCGGTGGCGGCGCCGACCTTGATCACGCACACGCCGCCGGCCAGCTTCGCGAGGCGCTCCTGGAGCTTCTCGCGGTCCCAGTCGGAGTCCGTGGACTCGATCTCGGCCTTGATCTGGGCGACGCGGCCCGCGACGTCGGCGGACTCGCCGCCGCCGTCGACGATGGTGGTGTCGTCCTTGGTGACGGTGACGCGGCGGGCGGTGCCCAGCACGTCGAGACCGGCCTGGTCGAGCTTGAGGCCGACCTCCTCGGCGATGACGGTGGCACCGGTGAGGGTGGCCATGTCCTGGAGCATCGCCTTGCGGCGGTCGCCGAAGCCGGGGGCCTTGACGGCCACGGCGTTGAAGGTGCCGCGGATCTTGTTGACGACGAGGGTGGAGAGCGCCTCGCCCTCGACGTCCTCGGCGATGATCAGCAGCGGCTTCGAGCCACCGGCCTGGATGACCTTCTCCAGGAGCGGCAGGAGGTCCTGGATCGAGGAGATCTTGCCCTGGTTGATCAGGATGTACGGGTCGTCGAGGACGGCCTCCATACGCTCCTGGTCGGAGACCATGTACGGCGAGAGGTAGCCCTTGTCGAAGGCCATGCCCTCGGTGAACTCCAGCTCCAGGCCGAAGGTGTTGGACTCCTCGACGGTGATGACACCGTCCTTGCCGACCTTGTCCATGGCCTCGGCGATGAGCTCGCCGACCTGCTGGTCCTGGGCGGAGAGCGCGGCGACGGCGGCGATGTCCGACTTGTCGTCGATCGGGCGCGCGGTGGCGAGCAGCTCGTCGGAGACGGCCTTGACGGCGGCGTCGATGCCCTTCTTCAGGGAGGCCGGGGAGGCGCCGGCGGCGACGTTGCGCAGACCCTCGCGGACGAGCGCCTGGGCGAGCACGGTGGCGGTGGTGGTGCCGTCACCCGCGATGTCGTTGGTCTTGGTCGCCACCTCCTTGACGAGCTGGGCGCCGAGGTTCTCGTACGGGTCGTCGATCTCGACCTCGCGGGCGATCGTGACACCGTCGTTGGTGATGGTGGGGGCGCCGAACTTCTTGTCGATGACGACGTTGCGGCCCTTGGGGCCGATCGTCACCTTCACCGTGTCGGCAAGCTTGTTGACGCCGCGCTCAAGGGCGCGACGGGCGTCCTCGTCGAACTTCAGGATCTTCGCCATGGGAGCGGTTCAGCCCTCTCGGAAATCGTGTGGGAAAACGAACCGCGCCCCTGGACGCCCAAGAGATCAAGGGGTCAGGGGCGCGGTCAAAGCAGGTACGTCGTCTTACTTCTCGATGATCGCGAGCACGTCGCGGGCCGAGAGGACGAGGTACTCGTCGCCGTTGTACTTCACCTCGGTGCCGCCGTACTTGCTGTAGAGCACGACGTCGCCGACCTTGACGTCGAGCGGCAGGCGCTCGCCGTTCTCGAAGCGGCCCGGGCCCACGGCGAGGACGGCGCCCTCCTGGGGCTTCTCCTTCGCGGTGTCCGGGATGACCAGGCCGGAGGCCGTGGTCTGCTCGGCGTCGAGCGGCTGGACCACGATGCGGTCCTCAAGCGGCTTGATGGCAACCTTGGAGCTGGCGGTCGTCACGATCCGACCTCCCCCTTCGGAGATCTCGCGGGGTTAACTGTCTGGGGTCGCGACCAGCTGGGATCCGTCGTCGCGGGTGCCGGACCTGCCCGTCGCTGTTCTGGCACTCTCCTGCGGGGAGTGCCAGAGCCGAGACTATGACCGCGATTAGCACTCGGTCAAGCGGAGTGCCAATTCCTCACCCCGTGGCGCCCTCCGCGCGGACGGCGCCGGCGGCCGGTCCGCCGTCGCCGACCCGCTCGACGGCCTTGCGGCCGAGGCGTTCCAGGGGGTCGACCGTGGCGGCGCAGCCGGTGAGGGCGAGGAGGAGGGCGGCGATCAGCAGGGGCCGCAGGCGGTTCATACGTAGTCCTCCAGCTTGGCGACGGCGTAGCCCTTCGAGGTGATCACGTTCATCACCCGCCGGATCATGTCCGGCATGCTGCCCTTCCAGTCCTCCTCGCCGCGGAAATGGGTGAGGACGATGTCGCCGGGGTGGAGGTCGCGGTCCCACTCGCGCCACTCCATGTGGTCGGGGAAGGCCTCGGAGGCCCAGAGCGGGACGGCCTCGACGCCGCAGGACTTGGCGGCGCGCAGGGTGTCCTCGTTGTAGTTGCCGTAGGGCGGGCGGAAGAGTTCGGGGCGCTTGCCGTACTTCTTCTCGATGACGTCCTGCATGCCGCAGATCTCGCGCTTCTGGCGGGCGTAGGAGAGTCCGGGCAGGTACTTGTGGTTGAGGGTGTGGTTGTGGAGGGCGACGCCGCGCGACTGGGACTTCTGCATCCTCCCGAAGTAGCCGTAGTCGTCGCTGACCACGTAGTCGCTGAGGAAGGCGCTGTACGGGATGTCCAGGTCGGCCATCATCCGGATGAGCGCGGGGTCCTTCTCGGCGCCGTCGTCGATCGTCAGGAAGACGATCTTCTCCTTGGTGGGGACGGTGGTGAAGACGGGCGGCAGGCCCTTCCCGTCGGTCTCGAAGCCCTTGCGGGTGGTGATCCTCGGCTTGGTCTTCGGCGGGGCGGGGGCTTCGAGGGGGGTCAGCTTGAGCCCCCACTTCTTCGCGGCGGCGGCCCGCGCGGCCCGTCGCTTCGCCAGCGCGGCCTTCTCGGCGGCGGCCTTCTCGGCGGCGAGCCGGGCGGCGGTCTTCGCCGGGGCCTGCTGGCCGGCGGCGGGCGCGGGGGCGCCGCCGGTGCCCGGTCCGGAGGCGGTGTCGGAGCCGCCGGAGCAGGCGGCGGTGGAGGTGAGCGCGGCGACGAGGAGTGCGGCCCCCAGGGCACGGCGCGAGCCACCCTTTGTCATCATTTCTTCCTTTTGTCGTACGAGTCGTATGGCGCCGCATCCTGTCAGCGCGACCCGCCCCTCCGGCCGCGACACCGCCGAGCCGGCCCCACCGTCCCCCACCCGGCCCACAGGGAGAATGGGACGGTGACCGACCTCGCCGCCTTCACCGCCCTGCTCGCCCCCGAGGGCCAGACGCTCCTCGCCGCCCTGCGCGACTACGACCCCGCCCAGGAACTGGCGGTCGCCTCCCGGCTGCGCCGCGACCACCCCGCCGAACTCGTCTCGGCCGCCCTCGGGCAGGCCCGGCTGCGGCAGCGCGCGGTGGCGAAGTTCGGCGCCGAGGACGCGTACCGCATGTACTTCACGCCGAACGGCGTCGAGCAGTCCACCCGCGCGACCGTCGGCACCTACCGCGCGGCCCGCCTCAAGGCCCTCGGCGTCGGCTCGGTCGCCGACCTCTGCTCCGGCATCGGCGGCGACGCGCTCGCGCTCGCCCGCGCCGGCATCTCCGTCCTCGCCGTCGACCGCGACCCGCTCACCGCCGAGGTCGCCCGCGCCAACGCCGCCGCGCTCGGCCTCGACGGCCTGATCGAGGTGCGCTGCGCCGACGTCACCGAGATCGACACGGCGCCGTACGACGCCGTCTTCGTCGACCCGGCCCGGCGCGGCGGGCGGGGCCGCATCTTCGACCCGGAGGCCTACTCGCCGCCGCTCTCCTGGGCCATGGAGGCCGCCCGCAAGGCCCCGCGCGCCGCCCTGAAGATCGCCCCCGGCATCCCGCACGAGACCGTCCCGGACGAGGCCGAGGCCGAATGGATCTCGGACGGCGGGGACGTGAAGGAGGCCGTCCTCTGGTTCGGTACGGAGCCGGGCGCGCGCCGGGCCACCCTGCTGCCCTCCGGCGCGAGCCTCACCGGCCGGGGCCTGCCCGACCCGGCGGTCCGCCCCGTCGGCCGGTACCTCTACGAGCCCGACGGCGCCGTCATCCGCGCCCACCTGGTCGCCGAGGTCGCCGAGGAGCTGGACGGGGGCCTGATCGACGGGACGATCGCGTACGTCACCGCGGACGAGCTGCGCCCCACCCCGTACGCCTCCGCCTACGAGATCACCGACGTCCTGCCCTTCAACCTCAAGAAGCTGAAGGCCCTGCTGCGCGAGCGCGAGGTCGGCACCCTGACGGTGAAGAAGCGCGGCTCGGCCGTCGAGCCCGAGGAGATCCGCCGCAAGGTGCGGCCGAAGGGCCCGAACGCGGCGACGGTCCTGCTCACACGTGTCGCGGGGGCCCCGACGATGCTGATCGGCCGGCCGGCCGCACAGGCCCGAGCCTGACCGCCGTCCGGTAGTGCCCGACGGCCTTGAAGAGCCCGGTCAGGCCGTTGATCCAGAGGATGAGCGCGACGCCCATGCCGTACGCGACCAGGCCGTAGCCGTTCGCCGGGTCCGCCCCGGCGGGCACGGCGAAGCCCAGCCACAGCCCCAGACCGCACAGGACGGCGGAGACCGCCATCCAGCAGGCGCTCGCGACGGGCGCGCGCAGCCGCGCGTCCGTCGGCCCGTGCCGGTCCAGGGCGGCCCAGCCGAGCAGCCGTGCCCGCGCCACGCGGTCCCGGCGCACCCCGCGCACCGCGAGCCAGACGCCCGGGACCATCACCCCGAGGCCGAGGACGGCGATGACAAGCCCGATGAGGAAGGTGATCGGGTCGAGGATCGCCCCGTGGCCGAGGTCGACGAGGAGCACCCCGACCATGCCCCAGCCGAGCTGGAGCACCAGCACCGCCCCGGCGAACAGCGCGAACCTCGCCCCGCCGAGCAGCCGCCGGGTCAACTCCCCCATCGCGAGGGCCCGGTCCGCGAGCAGCGCCTCCCGGTCGGCCCAGCTGCGGAGCTCGGCGGGCGGGGGCGGCGGGGGCAGCGGTATGCGCGGGGACATGATCAGCACCCTAGGCGGTCCCGTCCGCCGACTTCCTTTCGCGGCCCCGGAGCAGCGTCCGCTCCCGCTCGTTCCTGGTCAGCTCCGCCGCCCGCGCGAACTCGGCCCGCGCCTCCTCCGTCCGTCCGAGGCGGGCGAGCAGGTCGCCGCGGACGCTGGGCAGCAAGTGGTAGCGCTCCAGGGCGGGTTCGGCGGCGAGCGCGTCGACGATCGGGAGCGCGGCGGCCGGGCCCTCGGCCATGGAGACGGCCACCGCCCGGTTCAGTTCGACCACCGGTGACGGGGCCAGCTCCATCAGCCGCCCGTACAGTCCGGCGATGGTCGTCCAGTCGGTCTCCTCGTAGGAGCGGGCCCGCGCGTGGCAGGCGGCGATCGCGGCCTGGAGGGCGTACGGGCCGTAGGCGCGGCCTCCCCCGGACTCCGTCCGGGGGGACCCCCAGGCGCGGGCGAGGGCCGCGTATCCGCGCCGGACGAGGAGGCGGTTCCAGCGCCGCCGGTCCTGCTCGGCGAGGAGCACAGGGCGTCCGTCGGGGCCGGTGCGGGCGAGCGTGCGGGAGGCCTGGAGTTCGAGGAGCGCGGCGAGGCCGTGGACCTCGCTCTCGCCCGGCATGAGGGCGGCGAGCCCCCGGGCCAGCCGGAGCGCGTCCTCGCAGAGCCCGGGCCGCAGCAGGTCGTCGCCGGCGGTGGCCGCGTACCCCTCGTTGAAGACCAGGTAGACGACCTCCAGGACGGAGCCGAGGCGGGCCGCCCGGTCCTCCCCGTACGGCACCTCGAACGCCACCCCCGCCTTCGCGAGCGCCCGCTTGGCGCGGGTGATCCGGGCGGCGACGGTGGCCTCCGGGACGAGGAAGGCGCGGGCGATCTCGTCCGTCCGCAGCCCGCCGACGAGCCGCAGGGTGAGCGCCGCCCGGGCCTCGGCGGAGAGCACCGGGTGGCAGGTGGTGAAGACGAGCCGCAGCACGTCGTCGTCGATGTCGCCGGGGCCGGAGGGCTCGGGGTCGTACGACTCCTCGGGCAGGTTCCGGCCGACCTCGGCGAGCTTGCGCGCGTACGTCTCGCGGCGCCGCACGAGGTCGACGGCCCGGTGCTTGGCGGTGGCCGTCAGCCAGGCACCGGGCCGGTCCGGGACGCCGTCGCGCCGCCACTGTTCGAGCGCGGCGACGAGGGCGTCCTGGGCGATCTCCTCGGCGATGCCGACGTCCCGGACGATCCGCGCCACCGTGGCGATGATCCGCGCCGACTCCATCCGGAAGACCGTCTCCAGCGTGCTCTCCACCGTCACGCCTCACATGACAGCACGGCGCGGGTCAGCCTTCCGGCATCTCCTCGACCTCGCGGACCTCCAGGCCGACCTTCCACTGCGGCGGGTGGACGGCGAGGAAGCGCTTCCCCCACTCGACGGCCTCGGCCATGTCCTTGCACTGGAGCATCGCGTAGCCGCCGACGACCTCCTTGGTCTCGGTGAAGGGGCCGTCGGTGAAGGACAGCTTCCCGTCCGACCAGGTGATCCGGGTGGCCTCGGCGGTCGGCTTCAGGCCGGCGGTGTCCACCATGGCGCCGGCCTTGGTGATCTCCTCGAAGAGGGCGCCCATCCGCTCCTCGAAGCCGGGGTCGGCGCTCTCCATGTCGATGGTGTTCTCCTCGATGCGGACGAGGGAGAGGAAGCGGGGCATGGTGACTCCTGGGGGTGCGGTGGCGGGGCCGTTCCCCGCCTTCCACACATACGTCGAACGGGCCGGGCCCGCATCGACACCGCGCCCGGACTTTTCTCAGACGTAGTCCTCCAGGCGGGCCACCGTGAAGCCCTGCTCCTGGATCCTGCGCAGCATGGTCGCGGTCATCTCGGTCATCGTGCGGCCCTTGAGCTCGCCGGGGCCGCGGAAGTGGGCGAGGACGATGTCACCGGGGTGGAGCTTCCGGTCGCCGCGCTGGTACTGCATGTCGTTGATCTGCATGGACTCGCGCCAGAGGACGATCGCGTCGACGCCGCAGCTGCCGGCGACGGCGCGGGTGGCCTCGTTCCAGTTGCCGAACGGCGGGCGGAAGAGGCGCGGGGCGGTGCCGTAGCGCTCGCGCAGCCTCTTCTGCTGCCCGCAGATCTCGCGGCGCTGGGCCTCCGGGGAGAGGGTGGGCAGGTTCGGGTGGGTGAGGGTGTGGTTGGCGACGCCGTGGCCCTGGGCGACGAGCGGCTCGAAATAGCCGTAGTCGCCGCTGATCGCCGAGTCGGTGAGGAACATCGTGAAGGGGATGCCGAGCTCGTCCATCATCCGCACGAACGCGGGGTCCTTCTCGGCGCCGTCGTCGATGGTGAGGAAGACGACCTTGTCGGTGGTCGGGATGTCGCTGATCACCGGGACCGGACCGCCCGGCTTGCGCTGCACCGGCTTGACGGCGGGCGGGGCGGGCGGCGCGGGGAGGGGCTTGATCCCCCACTTGCGGTACGCGGCCGCCCTGGCGGCCTCCGTGGCGGGCGCCGGTTCCGGGGCGGCGGCCTTCTTCGAGGGCGTCGGCGCGGGGGCCTTCTTCGAGGGCGTCGCCGGGGCGGGGGCGGCCGCCAGGGGCGGGGTCTCGGCCGTGCAGCCCGTCATCAGGAGGGTCACCGCGGTCAGCGCCGCCCACACCGCGATCTGCTTCTTCACGGGCTGTGGGATGCCCGATCGAATCGAAAGGTTGCCCGATCGTCGAACTATTCGCCTATTCGACCGATTCGAAGCGCCAGCGGTGGACCGGACGGGTGATCAGCTCCGCGTCCGGCTCCGGCAGCTCGGGCAGCTCGGCGTCGAGGGCGTCCGCCTCCCACCAGGTGAGCACGAGGACCCGGTCCTGGGGGGCGCGGAAGACCTCCCGGCGGAGCGGCTCGCGCGCCAGGACCCGGGCCCGGGCCCGCGCCCACTCCAGGAGCTCGGCCCCGCGGCCCTGCACCGCCCGGGCCTCCCACATCAGCGCGACCCTCACGAGTAGAGGTTCTCCTTGCTGATCTCGTGCACGTGATCGTGGTCGTGGGTGTGGGCGCGCCCGGGGACGTGCGGGTCGGTCACCGGAAGCGACGAGTCCGCCGACAGCTCCAGGTCGGAGGCGGCACGGTTGCGGGCGACCATCTCGGCACCGAGCGCCGCGACCATCGCGCCGTTGTCGGTGCACAGGCCCGGCCGGGGCACCCGGAGCCGGATGCCGGCCCGCTCGCAGCGCTCCTCGGCGAGCGCCCGGAGCCGCGAGTTCGCGGCGACGCCGCCGCCGATCATCAGGTGGTCGACGCCCTCGTCCTTGCAGGCCCGGACGGCCTTGCGGGTGAGCACGTCGACGACGGCCTCCTGGAAGGAGGCGGCCACGTCCCGCACCGGCACCTCCTCGCCGGCCGCCCGCTTCGCCTCGATCCAGCGGGCCACGGCGGTCTTGAGCCCGGAGAAGGAGAAGTCGTACGCGGGGTCCTTGGCGCCCGACAGGCCGCGCGGGAACGCGATGGCGGCCGGGTCGCCCTCCCGGGCGAGCCGGTCGATGACCGGGCCGCCGGGGAAGCCCAGGTCGAGGACGCGGGCGATCTTGTCGAAGGCCTCGCCGGCCGCGTCGTCGATCGTCGCGCCCAGCGGCCGCACGTCGGAGGTGATGTCGGCGGAGAGCAGCAGCGAGGAGTGCCCGCCGGAGACGAGCAGCGCCATCGTCGGCTCGGGCAGCCTGCCGTGCTCCAGCTGGTCGACGCAGATGTGCGAGGCCAGGTGGTTGACGCCGTACAGCGGCTTGCCGAGCGCGAAGGCGTACGCCTTGGCGGCGGAGACGCCGACGAGCAGGGCGCCCGCGAGGCCGGGGCCCGCGGTGACCGCGATGCCGTCGAGGTCCTTCGCGGAGACGCCGGCGGTCTTCAGGGCCCGCTCGATCGTCGGGACCATCGCCTCCAGGTGGGCCCGGGAGGCGATCTCGGGCACGACGCCGCCGAAGCGGGCGTGGGTGTCGACGCTGGAGGCCACGGCGTCGGCGAGGAGGGTGGTGCCGTGCACGATGCCGACGCCGGTCTCGTCGCAGGAGGTCTCGATGCCGAGCACGAGGGGTTCGTCAGCAGCCATCAGATTTCGGTCCCAGTTCCTTGAACAGTCAGTCGCATCACGAGCGCGTCGACGTTGCCCGGCTGGTAGTAGCCGCGGCGGAAGCCGATGGGCTCGAAGCCGAAGCGCTCGTACAGCTTCTGCGCCCGGGTGTTGTCCACGCGCACTTCGAGCAGGACCTCGTCGCACTCGAAGGCGGTGGCGTGCTGGAGGAGGTCGGCGAGGAGCCGGGCACCGAGCCCGGTGCCCCACTGCTCGCGGGCGACGGCGATGGTCTGTACGTCCCCGAGCCCGCCGGCCGCCGCCAGGCCGGCGTACCCCGCGAGGCGCGCGGTGCCGTCCGGGGCGGTCTCCTCGGCGACGACGTACCGCCGGGTGGCCCGGGGCCCGCGCGCGTGCGCCAGCTCGGACCAGAACATCCCCTCGGACCAGGCGTCCTCGGGGAAGAGCCCGGCTTCGAGCTCCAGCACCCGCGGCAGGTCCCACCAGCGCATCTCGCGCAGTACGGCCTCGCCGCCCGCCACGTCCCCGCTCACTGGGGGGTGACCACCTTGTAGTTCTTCGGCACCTGCGCGTCGGGCCGCCGCAGGTACATCGGCTGCGGGTCGAGGAAGCCCTCGCCGCCCGCCGCGATCCGCTCCGCCGCGAGGGCGGCGAGCGCGCCGGCGGACTGGTGCTCGGGGCCGCGGGCGTCGGGGAAGGCGTCCGGGTAGAGCAGGGCGCCCGCGCCGACCACCGGGAGCCCGGCCAGCCGCTCGGCGATGTCGGCGGGCCGGTCGACGGAGGCGTCGGTGACGCGGGTGCGGGCGTCGTCGTACCGCGCCCAGTAGACCTCCTTGCGGCGGGCGTCGGTCGCCACCGCGAAGGGGCCCTCGATGCCGGAGGCGTACGCGAGGCCGTCGAGGGTGCACAGGCCGTGCACGGGCACCCCGCCGAGCGCGGACGAGAAGGCGGCGGCCGTGACGAGCCCCACCCGCAGCCCGGTGTAGGGGCCGGGGCCGACCCCGACCACGATGCCGGTCACCGCGTCGAGCGCGGTCCCGGCCTCCTTGAGGACCCGGTCGACGGCGGGGAGCAGCAGCTCCCCGTGACGGCGGGCGTCGACGCGGGTCGACTCGGCGACGACGGCCGTGCCGTCGTGGAGGGCGACGGTGACGGCGGGGGTGGCGGTATCCATGGCGAGCAACAGCACGCGAACAGCCTACGGCGCCACGGGCGGGCGATGCGGCGCGCGGCCCTCCGGGGACCCGGCTGCTACCGTCAGGCGCGACAGCTCGTCAGGCTCGGCACGTACGTACGAAGAGGTGGAGACGGTGGCAAGGAGCAGCTCGGGATTCGTGGCCGGGCTCACCGCGGCGGCGATCGCCGCGGTCGCCTTCCTCGCCTACCAGGCGTCGGCGAGCGTGCCGGCGGACCTCGCGGAGCCGTCCCGGACGCCGGGCGCGGTCGCCCCGTCGGCCTCGGCCTCGGCTGGTGCGAAGAAGCCGGCGAAGAACCCGCTGGCGGTGCCGGCGGCCTCGGGCAAGGGCGAGCGCGTGGTGTACGCGCTCGGGGACCGCCGGGTGTGGCTGGTCGACGAGAAGAACAAGGCGGTCCGCACGTTCACGGTGACGCCGAGCTCGGTGAGCCCGGCGCCGGGGGCGTACGCGGTGACCTCCCGGTCCAATTCGGTGCGCGGCTCCGACGGGGTGCAGATCGAGCACGTGGTCCGCTTCGCGACCGTGGAGAGCGTGACGATCGGCTTCAGCGCGGCCGTCGACGGCTCGACGCCCGTGGCCGACCCGTCGCGGAGGACCGGCGGCATCCGGATGAAGCGGGCGGACGGCGACGCGATGTGGACCTTCGCGTCGATCGGCGCGAAGGTCGTCGTCGTCTCCTGACGTCCGCCGTCCTCTGACGCCGGCGTCTTCCGAGGTACCCCCGTAAGGGTTACGCGGCCTCGTCCCTGAGGTCGGCTTCCGCCTCCTCCTCCGCGGGCGCGAGTACGCGCCCCGGCGGGGTCGAGACGGCGCTGGCCGCGGCGCAGGAGGCCAGCAGCTCGCTCATCGAGACGCGCTCCTCGGCGGTGCGGTCGTCGCGCTCCGGCATCTGCGTCGCCATGCATGCCTCCCGTAGGTTAGGTGCACCTAACCAGCTCGTGCATCCATGTCACCACGGCGCGGAGCGGCGGCGCAACATTTTCCCGACATGCTGTCGGAACCTACGTACGTCCACGGCCGCCGTCCACGGCCGCCGTTCAGAGCGACGCAAGGTCCTCGTCGGCCCAGCGCCCGCCGATCCCGCGCAGCACGACCGTGCGCCGGTCGTCGTCGGTGTCGCCGGCGACGCGGTGGATGAGGACGTGCAGCCGGTCGTCGGTCAGCTCCTCGACCTTGCCGTCGCCCCACTCCACGACCACCACGGACTCGGGCAGCGAGACGTCGAGGTCCAGGTCCTCCATCTCGTCGAGCCCGCCGCCGAGCCGGTACGCGTCCACGTGGACGAGGGCCGGGCCGCCGGTGAGCGAGGGGTGGACGCGGGCGATCACGAAGGTCGGCGAGGTGACCGCGCCGCGCACGCCCAGGCCCTCGCCGAGGCCGCGGGTCATGGTCGTCTTCCCGGCGCCCAGCTCGCCGGTGAGCATGACGAGGTCGCCGGGGCGGAGGATTTTCGCGAGCCGGCGGCCGAGCTCCTGCATGCGCTCGGGGGAGTCGACGGAGACGGTGGCGCCGGAGACGGGCGGGTGCGCTGCTTCCATACCCGCCAACCTATCCGTTGTCCGGGCCCTCCCCGGCCCTGGCCAGCAGGGCGGCGAGCGCCTCGCCGACGGCCCCGGGCCGCTCCAGCATCACCAGGTGCCCGGCGTCGGGGACGACGACCGCCGCGGCGCCGGGCAGGGCCTCGACGATGGCCTCGGTGTGCGCGGCCGGGGTGACGAGGTCCTGGTCGCCGACGAGGGCGAGGGCGGGCAGGCCGCGGAAGGCGGCGAGAGCGGCGAGCTTGTCGTGCGCGCCGAAGGCCGGGTAGAACTCCGCCACCACGTCGACCGGCACGGACTCGATCATCCGCTCGGCGAAGCGGACGACGGCCGGGTCCACGTCCTTCGAGGCGAAGGAGTACTTCCGCACGAGCCCGGCGAAGAGGTCGGCGGTGGCCCGGCGGCCCTTCTCGACCAGTTCGGCCTGGGAGCCGAGGGCACGCAGCACCCCCGGCAGGACCCGGCGGACCGCGTTGACGCCGGCGAGCGGAAGCCCGTACGAGACCTCCTCCAGGCGGCCCGGGGAGGTGCCGACGAAGGCGACGCCGACGACCCGGTCGCGGACCAGCTCCGGGTACTGCTCGGCGAGCGCCATCACCGTCATCCCGCCCATCGAGTGCCCGACGAGCACCAGCGGCCCCTCGGGCGCGGCGGCGTCGATCACGGCCTTGAGGTCGCGGCCGAGCAGCTCGATGCCGACCGGCTGCCCTTCCCCGCGCTCCGAGCGGCCGTGGCCCCGCTGGTCCCAGAAGACGGTCCTGACCCGGCCGCGCAGGGCGGCCCGCTGGTAGTGCCAGGAGTCCTGGTTCAGGCAGAAGCCGTGCGAGAAGACGACGGTGAGGGGCCCGCCGGCGCCCTCGCCGGCCCGGCCGGCTTCGGCTTCGCCCGCGGCGTCGGCTTCGTCGGTCTCGTACGCGAGGATCGTGCCGTCGTCGGCGAGCGCCCGGCCCGGGGTGCCGCGCAGGGTGCCGTACGGGCCGGTGGCGTCCAGGGCGAGCCGGGCCTTGCGGCGTACCGAGCGGCTCACGGTCAGCCGCTCGACGGCGACGCCCGCCGCCGCGCCCGCCGCGAGCACGCCTATCGCCGCGCCCGCGATCCCGGCGCGCCGCCAGCCCCCGCCCTGCTCCCCCACGGCCGCCTACTCCCCGACGTACACGCGCGGGACGCGCGCGCCGATCCGGGTGACGATCTCGTACGCGATGGTGTCGGCGGCCTCCGCCCAGTCCTGGGCCGTCGGCTCGCCGTGCTCGCCGGAGCCGAAGAGGACGGCCTCGGTGCCGGGCGCGGGCCGGTCGCCGCCGAGGTCGACCACGAACTGGTCCATGGCGACCCGCCCGGCGACCGTGCGGACCTTGCCGCCGACGAGGACCGGGCCGCGGCCCGAGGCGTGCCGGGGGACGCCGTCGGCGTACCCCACCGGGACCAGGCCGAGGGTGGTCTCGCCGCCGGTGACGTAGTGGTGGCCGTAGGAGACGCCGTGGCCGGACGGCACCTCCTTCACCAGGGCGACGCTCGCCTTCAGCGACATCACCGGGCGCAGGCCGAGCTCGGCGGAGGTGCCCAGCTCGGGCGCGGGCGAGACGCCGTACATCGCGATGCCCGGGCGGACCAGGTCGAAGTGGGCCTCGGGGAGGGTGAGGGTGGCCGGCGAGTTGGCGATGTGCCGGACCTCGGGCTCGATCCCGGCCTTCTCCGCGTAGTCGAGCATCGAGCGGAAGACGTCGAGTTGGGCGGCGATCGAAGGATGCCCCGGCTCGTCCGCGCAGGCGAAGTGGGACCAGAGGCCGGTGACCTTGACCAGCCCCTCCTTCTCGGCCTTCAGGGCCTCGGCGACGAGCTCCGGCCAGTCGGCGGGCTGGCAGCCGTTGCGGCCGAGGCCGGTGTCGGCCTTGAGCTGGATGCGGGCCGTGCCGCCGGTGCGGCGGGCGGCGGCGGTGACCTCGTCGAGGGCCCACCGGCCGCTCACCGCCATGTCGAGCCCGGCCTCGATGCCGGCGTCCCACGGGTCGCCGGGCGTCCACAGCCAGCACATGACCGGGACGCCGGTGATCCCGGCGGCGCGTAGCGCGAGCGCCTCCTGCGGGGTGGCCGTACCGAGCCACTCCGCGCCCGCGTCGAGGGCGGCGCGGGCGCAGCGCACGGCGCCGTGACCGTACGCGTCGGCCTTGACCACGGCCATGATGCGGACGTGGGGGGCGACGCGGGCGCGCAGCGCGCGGACGTTGGCGCGCAGCGCCCCGAGGTCGATCTCGGCGCGGGCTCGGCGGGGCGGCGGTGCTGTCTCACTCATCGCGCCCAGTCTCTCAGGTGGTCACAGCCCCGGCCGCTTGCCCCAGATGTAGACCCGGTCACCCTTGCGGAGGACCGACCACAGCTTCTCCGCGTTCTTGTAGGTCAGGTTCACACAACCGCGGCTTCCGGTGGGGGTGGCGATGGCCCCGTAGACACCGTGGAAGGCCTGGCCGCCGTCGAAGAACTGGGAGAACGGCATCGGCGTGTCGTAGATGGACGACCAGTGGTCCTTGTGGCGCCAGTAGACGGAGTGCCAGCCGGTGCGGGTGCGGTAGCCGGCCCGGCCGCTGCGGATGTTGACCACGGCGTAGGTGATCTTCTTGCCCTTCTGCACCCACATCAGCTCGCGGTTCAGGTCGACGCAGGCGACCGGGTAGGAGCGGACGGGGCACTTCCTGGCGGCGTTGGGGTTCTTCCGCGCGGCGAGGAGTTCGGCGCGGGCCCAGGTGACGGGCCCGGCGTAGCCGTTGGCGGGCTTGATCTTCTGCTTGGTCTGGAAGGCGCGGATGGCCTTGCAGTCGGCGGCGGACTGCTTCCCGTCGGCCTTGAGTCCCAGCAGCCGTTCGACCTGCCGCTGGTACATCCCGGTCTGGGAGGTGCAGGCGGCCTTGACGGCGTTGCGCGGGAGGTACTCGACGAGTTCGTCGACCTCCTCCTCCGGCACGGGGACGGGGATCTCGCCGTCGGGGGCGGTCGGCGGGAGGACCTGGTCGGGGGTGTCCATGGGGTACTCGGGGCGTCCGGCGCCGACGATGCCGGGGACGAGGACCTCGGCGGCGGGATCGGGCTCCACCCCGTGCGCGGGGGCGGCGGACGCGGGGGCGCCACCGCCCAGGAGCGCGGCGGCGAGCAGGGGCGGCAGGATGCGGTGTCTCCATCTGATCACCCGTCCATCCGACCCGCCCGGGTCCGGCCCGGCACGCGCTGCCCCCCGCCCGGCGCAACGCGGTTGGGCCGACCGGCGGCGCGTCCCCCCGGCCGACCGGCGGCGCGTCCTACGGTTCCCGCACGTCCTGCCAGGCGCCGGACAGGGCGTCGGCGACCTCGGTCGCGGTGATCGGCCCGCCCCGGCCGGTGGCCCGCCGGGCGGCGAGTCCGTGCAGGTAGGCGGCGCAGGAGGCGGCGTCCACGGCGTGGAGTCCGGCGGCGAGGAGGGAGCCGGCCAGGCCGGCGAGGACGTCGCCGGAGCCGGCGGTGGCGAGCCACGGGGTGCCGGTCGGATTGATCCGCACGGGGCCGGTGCCGCCGGGCCCGGCGACCAGGGTGGTGGAGCCCTTGAGGAGGACGGTCGCGCCGTACCGGCCGGCGAGCTCGCGGACGGCGGCGAGCCGCCGCGCCTCCACGTCCGCCCGGTCGGTGCCGAGCAGCGCCGCCGCCTCGCCCGCGTGCGGGGTGAGCAGGGTGGGCGCGGACCGCTCCCGTACGGCGTCGGGGTCGAGGCCGCGCAGTCCGTCGGCGTCGACGAGGACCGGCACCTCCGAGGCGAGGACCTCGGCGACGGCGACCTCCGCGCCGGGCCCGTCGCCGAGGCCGGGCCCGACGACCCAGGCCTGGACGCGGCCGGCCTTGTCCGGCGGCCCCGCGTGCACCAGGGTCTCCGGGTGGGCGGCGATCACCGCCTCGCGGACGTGGCCCACGTACCGCACGGCCCCGGCGCCGCCGCGCAGGGCGCCCGCGACGGTGAGGACGGCCGCGCCGGGGTAGCGGGAGGAGCCGGCGACGACGCCGAGGACGCCCCGCCGGTACTTGTCGCTCTCCGCGCCGGGCGCGGGCAGCAGCCGGGCCACGTCCTGGTGCTGGAGCGCCTCGGCGGCGGGCACGGAGGGGAGGGTGGCGGCGAGCCCGATGTCCACGAGCCGCAGCGCGCCCGCGTACTCCCGCGCCGGGTCGACGAGCAGCCCCGTCTTGTACGTGCCGAAGGTGACGGTCACGTCGGCGGGCAGGGCCTCGCCGGCGACCTCGCCGGTGTCGGCGTCGACGCCGCTGGGCAGGTCGACGGCGACGACGACCGCGTCGGAGCCGCGCGCGGCGCGGGCGACGGGCACGGCCTCGGGGCGCAGTCCGCCGAGCCCGCCGATGCCGGTGATGCCGTCGAGGACGAGGTCGGCGGCGGCCAGCGCCTCGTACGGGTCCTCGGTGACGCGTCCGCCGGCCGCCCGCAGCGCGGCGAGTCCGGCGCCGTGGGCGCGGGCGCCGAGGAGCACGGCGGTGACCCCGGCGCCGCGCCGGGCGAGCCGGGCGCCGGCGTAGAGGGCGTCGCCGCCGTTGTCCCCGCTGCCGACCAGGAGGACGACCCGGGACCCGTACACCCGGCCCTTGCCGAGCAGCGAGCAGCAGGCGGCGGCGAGTCCGGCGGCGGCCCGCTGCATCAGGGCGCCCTCGGGCAGCCCCGCCATCAGCTCGGCCTCGGCGGCCCGGACGGTCTCCACGTGGTGAGCGGTACGCATGGGGAGCAGTCTGCCCCAGGTGCGGGACGACCGCCGGAGGAACGGCCGAGCCGAGGACTTGGCGGAAGACCGAGCGGAGGAAGGAGCGGAGGACTTGGGCGGAGCGCCCGGGGGAGCCGTCAAGCGCCGTCCGCAAGACCGCCCGCTGACGACGCACGGGCGGGGCGGACACCGACCCCGCACGCGGCACTCGCATCCGACGCCGGCCCTGGCAGCCGCGTGCGGCACGGTACGGGCCCGGCACCGCCTCCTCGCGGCCGGGCCCGTACCCGTACCCGTACGCGTACCGCTCAGCCCTCGGCGATCACCACCGCCGAGGCGACCCCGGCGTCATGGCTCAGCGAGATGTGCCAGTGCTTCACGCCCAGCTCGGCCGCCCGGGCCGCCACCGTGCCGCGCACCCGCAGCCGGGGCTGGCCGGTGGACTCGGCGTACACCTCGGCGTCCGTCCAGTGCAGGTTCCCGGGCGCGCCGAGCGCCTTGGCCAGGGCCTCCTTCGCGGCGAAGCGCACCGCCAGGGAGGCCGGGCCCCGGCGCTCCCCGCTGGGCAGCACCAGCTCCTCGCGCACGAAGAGCCGCTCCACCAGCGCCGGCGTCCGTTCGAGCGACGCGGCGAAGCGGTCGATCTCCGCCACGTCGATCCCCACCCCGATGATCATTTCTCTCCTCACTCCACCGTCACGGACTTGGCCAGGTTGCGCGGCTGGTCCACCTCGTTGCCCCGGGCGGTGGCCAGCTCGCAGGCGAAGACCTGGAGCGGCACCGTGGAGACGAGCGGCTGGAGCAGCGTGGGCGTGGCGGGGACGCGGACGAGGTGGTCGGCGAAGGGGACGACGGCCTCGTCGCCCTCTTCCGCGATCACGATCGTCCGGGCGCCACGGGCCCGGATCTCCTGGATATTGGAGACGATCTTGTCGTGGAGGACCGAGCGCCCCTTGGGCGAGGGCACCACGACGACGACCGGCAGGTCCTCCTCGATCAGGGCGATCGGCCCGTGCTTCAGCTCGCCCGCCGCGAAGCCCTCGGCGTGCATGTACGCCAGCTCCTTCAGCTTCAGCGCGCCTTCGAGGGCCACCGGGTAGCCGACGTGCCGGCCGAGGAAGAGGATCGTGTCCTTGTGGGCGAGGGAGCGGGCGAGGGCCCGTACGGGCTCCATGGTCTCCAGGACCCGCTCGACCTCCTCGCCGATCCGCGCCAGCTCGCGGACCACGTCCCGGATCTCGTCGCCCCACTTGGTGCCGCGCACCTGCCCCAGGTAGAGGGCGAGCAGATAACAGGCGACGAGCTGCGTGAGGAAGGCCTTCGTCGACGCCACGGCGACCTCGGGCCCGGCGTGCGTGTAGAGCACGGCGTCGGACTCGCGGGGGATGGTCGAGCCGTTGGTGTTGCAGACCGCGAGGACCTTGGCGCCCTGCTCCCGGGCGTGCCGCAGCGCCATCAGGGTGTCCATGGTCTCCCCGGACTGCGAGACGGCGATGACGAGCGTCCGCTGCCCGAGGATCGGGTCCCGGTAGCGGAACTCGCTGGCCAGCTCGACCTCGCAGGGGATGCGGGTCCAGTGCTCGATGGCGTACTTGGCGATCAGCCCGGCGTGGAAGGCGGTGCCGCAGGCGACGATGACGACCTTGTCGGCCTCGCGGAGCACCGCGTCGGGGATCCGCACCTCGTCGAGGGTCAGCCGCCCGTTCGCGTCGATCCGCCCGAGGAGGGTGTCGGCGACCGCCTTCGGCTGCTCGGCGATCTCCTTGAGCATGAAGTGGTCGTAGCCGCCCTTCTCGGCGGCGGAGGCGTCCCAGTCGACGTGGAAGGCCCGGACCTCGGCCGGCGCGCCCTCGAAGTCGGTGACGGTGACCCCGTCCCGGCTCAGCTCGACGACCTGGTCCTGCCCGAGCTCGATGGCGGACCGGGTGTGCGCGATGAAGGCGGAGACGTCGGAGGCGAGGAAGTGCTCCCCCTCCCCCACCCCGACGACCAGCGGCGAGTTCCGCCGCGCGCCGACGACCACGTCGGGCTGGTCGGCGTGGACGGCGACCAGCGTGAAGGCCCCGTCGAGCCGCCGGCAGACCAGCCGCATCGCCTCGGCCAGGTCACCGACGGACGAGAACTCCTCGGCCAGCAGATGGGCGACGACCTCGGTGTCGGTCTCGGAGAGCAGCTCGTGCCCCCGCTCCGCCAACTCCTCGCGCAGCGCCGCGAAGTTCTCGATGATCCCGTTGTGCACGACGGCGACCCGCCCCGCGTTGTCGAGGTGCGGGTGCGCGTTGGCGTCCGTCGGCCCGCCGTGGGTCGCCCACCGCGTGTGCCCGATCCCCACCGACCCCCCGGCCAGCGGCCGGTCGACCAGCTCCTTCTCCAGATTGACGAGCTTCCCGGCCTTCTTGGCCGCGGCGAGCCCCCCGTCCGCCAGGACGGCGACCCCGGCCGAGTCGTACCCCCGGTACTCCAGCCTCTTCAGCCCCGCGACGACCACATCGAGCGCCGACTGCCCACCGACGTATCCCACGATTCCGCACATGACGGCAGCCTACGGCCGAACCCCGCCCCCGGCCCGGACCCCCGCACGGAGTCGCGGGCCGCCGACCGGGGCGGCGCGCCACGTGACCCACCCCACCCCCCACGCCCCGCGTGGACCCGGGACAATGGGCGGGTGATCACTTCGCCGCCACGAAGCGCCAACGGCAACGGCAACGGAGCCGGGACCGGCACCGGGACCGGGGGGAGCCGTCGGGCGCCCGAGCCGACGCCGTACGTCGACCTCACACGGGCCGAGTGGAGCGCGCTGCGCGACAAGACGCCGCTGCCGCTCACCGCCGACGAGGTCGAGCGGCTCCAGGGCCTCGGCGACGTCATCGACCTCGACGAGGTGCGGGACGTGTACCTGCCGCTGTCGCGGCTGCTCAACCTCTACGTACAGGCCACCAGCGGGCTCCGCGGGGCGCTGAACACCTTCCTCGGGGAGAAGGCCGAGCAGCGCGGCACGCCGTTCGTCATAGGGGTCGCCGGGTCGGTCGCGGTCGGCAAGTCGACCGTGGCGCGCCTCCTCGAAGCGCTGCTCGCGCGGTGGCCCGAGCATCCCCGGGTGCAGCGGATCACCACCGACGGGTTCCTCTTCCCGATGGAGGAGCTGAAGGCGCGCGGGCTGATGTCCCGGAAGGGCTTCCCCGAGTCGTACGACCGGCGGGCGCTGACCCGCTTCGTCGCCGACGTGAAGGCGGGCAAGGACGAGGTCACCGCGCCCGTCTACTCGCACCTCATCTACGACCGGGTGCCGGGCGAGCGGCTCGTGGTGAGCCGGCCCGACATCCTCATCGTCGAGGGCCTGAACGTCCTCCAGCCGGCGCTGCCCGGCAAGGACGGGCGGACCCGGGTCGGCCTCGCCGACTACTTCGACTTCTCCGTGTACGTGGACGCCCGCGCGGAGGACATCGAGGGCTGGTACCTCAACCGCTTCCGGAAGCTGCGCGAGACCGCGTTCCAGGACCCGTCCTCGTACTTCCGCCGCTGGACGCAGGTCTCCGAGGAGGAGGCCCTGGACTACGCCCGCACGATGTGGCGGACCGTCAACAAGGTGAACCTCCTGGAGAACGTGGCGCCGACGCGCGGCCGGGCGACGCTCGTGCTGCGCAAGGGCCCGGACCACAAGGTGCAGCGGCTGAGCCTGCGGAAGCTCTGAGCCTCCGTAAGCTCTGACCATGCTGCATCTGCGGATGATCGTTCCCCCGGACCGCACCGAGGCCGTGGCCGGGCTGATCGGCTCGACCGTCGGCACCACCCACCTGGTGGTGCTGCCGGGAGCCGCCAGGGACCCGGCCGGGGACGTCGTCATGTGCGACGTGGCCCGGGAGGCGGGCGACGAACTCCTCCACGGGCTGCGGGAGCTGAAGCTCGATCAGGACGGGTCGATCGCCGTCGAGAACATCGACCTGTCGATGTCGGAACGGGCCGACGCGGCCGAGGAGGACGCCCCCGGCGAGGGCGCCGACGCGGTGCTCTGGGAGCAGCTGGCGAACGCCACCCACGAGGAGTCGACGCTCTCCTTCACGTACCTCGCCTTCATGCTGCTCGCGACGATGATCGCGGCCTGCGGCGTGGTCCTCGACAACGCGATCCTGATCGTGGGCGCGATGGCGGTGGGCCCGGAGTTCGGCCCGCTCGCCGGGGTGTGCACGGCGATCGTGAAGCGCGCCCCGCGGCTCGCGGTCCGCTCGCTGATGGCGCTGCTCATCGGCTTCCTGGTGGCGATCGCGGGCACGACGCTGTTCAGCCTGCTGATGGACGCGCTGGGCCAGTTCAGCAAGGAACGACTGGACGCCGAGCGGCCGCAGACCTCGTTCATCTGGCAGCCGGACCCGTTCTCCTTCGTGGTCGCCCTGCTCGCGGGCGCGGCCGGCACCCTCTCGCTGACCTCGTCGAAGGCGGGCGCCCTGGTGGGCGTGGCGATCTCGGTGACGACCGTCCCGGCGGCGGCCAACGCGGCGGTGGCGCTCAGCTACGGCGAGGTCGGCCAGACCTGGGGCTCGATCGAGCAGCTGCTCCTCAACCTGCTGGGGATCATGTTGGCGGGGACCCTGACGCTGTTCCTGCAGAAGTGGCTGTGGAACACCCAGCGCGGCAAGCTCAAACGGAAGCTGCGGAGGAGCTGAGCCCCGGATACGGAGAAGGGCCCCGCCGCACCGGAGTGCGCGGGGCCCTTCCTCGTACCGTCCGCGGGGTCTAGCCCAGCGCGGACTTCACGACGTCGGCGAGGCGCTGCGCGACCGAGCGGGCCTGCTCGATGTCGGCGGCCTCCACCATGACGCGGACCAGCGGCTCGGTGCCGGAGGAGCGGAGCAGCACCCGGCCGGTGGTGCCCAGCTCGCGCTCGGCGTCGGTGACGGCGGCGGCGAGTTCACCGGAGGTGGCGACGCGGGACTTGTCGACGTCCTTGACGTTGATCAGGATCTGCGGCAGCCGCTCCATGACGGAGGCCAGCTCGGCGAGGGACTTGCCGGTGGCGGCGACCCGGGCGGCCAGCATGAGGCCGGTGAGGGTGCCGTCGCCGGTGGTGGCGTGGTCGAGCACGATGACGTGCCCGGACTGCTCGCCGCCGAGGGCGTAGCCGTGCTCCTTCATGGACTCCAGGACGTAGCGGTCGCCGACCGCGGTCTGGAGGAGGGTGAGGCCCTCGCGCTCCATGGCGAGCTTGAAGCCCAGGTTGGACATGACGGTGGCGACGACGGTGTCGCCGCGCAGGGTGCCGGCCTCGCGCATGGCGAGGGAGAGCACGGCGAGGATCTGGTCGCCGTCCACCTCCGCGCCGGTGTGGTCGACGGCGAGGCAGCGGTCGGCGTCGCCGTCGTGGGCGATGCCGAGGTCGGCGCCGTGCTCGACGACGGCGGCCTTGAGCAGCTCCAGGTGGGTGGAGCCGCAGCCGTCGTTGATGTTGAGGCCGTCGGGGGCGGCGCCGATGGTGACGACCTGGGCGCCGGCGCGGGTGAAGGCCTCGGGCGAGACGCGGGCGGCGGCGCCGTGGGCCTCGTCGAGGACGATCTTCAGGCCGTCGAGGCGGTGGGGCAGCACGGCGAGGAGGTGGGCGACGTAGGTCTCGAAGCCCTCGGTGTAGTCGCGGACGCGGCCGACGCCGGCACCGGTCGGGCGGTCCCAGGGGGCGCCGGTGCGGTGCTCCTCGTAGACGGCCTCGATCTTGTCCTCCAGGTCGTCGGCGAGCTTGTGGCCGCCGCGGGCGAAGAACTTGATGCCGTTGTCGGGCATGGCGTTGTGGCTGGCGGAGAGCATCACGCCGAGGTCGGCGCCGAGGACGCCGGTGAGGTGGGCGACGGCCGGGGTCGGCAGGACGCCGACGCGCAGCACGTCGACACCGGCGCTGGCGAGACCGGCGACGACCGCGGCCTCCAGGAACTCTCCGGACGCCCGCGGGTCCCGTCCGACCACGGCCGTCGGCCGATGGCCCTCGAAGGTCCCCGCTTCGGCGAGCACGTGCGCCGCCGCGACCGACAGGCCGAGCGCGAGCTCCGCCGTCAGGTCGGCGTTGGCTACGCCGCGTACGCCGTCGGTGCCGAAGAGTCGTCCCACAGCTGTCCTCCGAAAATGCGTGCCCAAAGACTGGAAGGTGAAAAAGGTTAAGAAAAAACGTACGCCCCGACGGCACGCGCAGTGCGCCGGGGCGTACGTACAAGCAGTGCGGCAGGCGATTAACGCTTGCTGTACTGCGGAGCCTTACGGGCCTTCTTGAGACCGGCCTTCTTCCGCTCGACCGCGCGGTCGTCACGGGAGAGGAAGCCGGCCTTCTTCAGCGCCGGGCGGTTGTTCTCGACGTCGGCCTCGTTCAGGGCACGGGCCACGCCGAGGCGCAGGGCGCCGGCCTGGCCGGAGACACCGCCACCCGCGATGCGGGCGATGACGTCGTAGCGGTTGTCGAGCTCGAGCACCTTGAAGGGCTCGTTGACTTCCTGCTGGTGGACCTTGTTCGGGAAGTAGTCCTCGAGCGTACGCCCGTTGATCTTCCACTTGCCGGTGCCCGGGACGATCCGGACGCGGGCGATGGCGTTCTTGCGACGGCCCAGGCCGGCGGCCGGCTGCGGGTCGCCGAAGCGGGACGCGAGGGACTCGGAGGTGTAGTCACCCTCGACGATCTCGGTCTCGGTGGTGTACTCCTCGACGCCCTCGAACTCGTCGACGGGGGTCTCGGGGGTGGTCTCGGCCACGATGCTCCTCAGATTTCTTTCGTTCTTAGGGGGTGTGGCCGGAACTACTGCGCGACCTGGGTGATCTCGTACGGAACCGGCTGCTGGGCAGCGTGCGGGTGGTTCTCGCCCGCGTAGACCTTCAGCTTCGAGAGCATCTGGCGGCCCAGGGTGTTCTTCGGGATCATGCCCTTGATGGCCTTCTCGACGGCCTTCTCGGGGTTCTTGTCGAGCAGCTCGTCGTAACGCACCGAGCGCAGACCACCCGGGAAACCGGAGTGGCGGTACGCCATCTTCTGGGTCTTCTTGTTGCCGGACAGGTGGACCTTGTCAGCGTTGATGATGATGACGAAGTCGCCCATGTCCATGTGCGGGGCGTAGACCGGCTTGTGCTTGCCTCGCAGGAGGTTCGCAGCCGTCGTGGCCAGACGACCCAGGACGATGTCCTGCGCGTCGATGATGTGCCACTGGCGAGTGACATCGCCGGGCTTGGGGCTGTACGTACGCACTTCGTAGCCTTCGCTTCTTCAGTGGATGGAGTCCAGACACACCTGAAGCGATCATGCAGCTGGGGCCTGCACTGCCGGGTCGACGCCCGTATGCGAGCCACTGGTAACTGCTCCAGGGAACCTGCGCAAGGCCTCTTCGCGTGAGAACGACGAAGCCAATACGCATAACAAACCGCAACAGTACCCGCGCCACCCCCGACGGGTCAAAATGCCGCAGGCCCCCAGGTCACCGTGCCCTGTCGACCCGGCGCTCGTCCCACACCGGCTCGGTCGTCTCCCGTACGACGCCGTCGGAGCCGAAGACCAGGTAGCGGTCGAAGCTCTTGGCGAACCAGCGGTCGTGGGTGACGGCCAGGACCGTGCCCTCGTACGACTCCAGGCCGTCCTGGAGGGCCCCCGCCGACTCCAGGTCCAGGTTGTCCGTCGGCTCGTCCAGGAGCAGCGCGGTGGTGCCGGCCAACTCCAGGAGGAGGATCTGGAAGCGGGCCTGCTGGCCGCCGGAGAGCTTGTCGAAGGGCTGGTCGCCCTGGCGCTCCAGCTCGTACCGCCGCAGCATCGACATCGCCGCGCCCCGGTCCTTGGCGTGCTCCGTCCACAGGATGTCGACGAGCGGGCGCCCGGCGAGCTCGGGGTGGGCGTGGGTCTGCGCGAAGTGCCCGGGGACGACCCGCGCGCCCAGCTTCCACAGGCCCGTGTGCGCCACCGACGCGTCGCCGGCGAGCAGCCGCAGGAAGTGCGACTTGCCGGAGCCGTTCGAGCCGAGGACGGCGACCCGCTCCCCGTAGAAGATCTCCAGCGAGAAGGGCTTCATCAGGCCGGTGAGCTCAAGGTTCTCGCAGGTCACGGCGCGGACGCCGGTACGGCCGCCGCGCAGCCGCATCCGGATGTCCTGCTCGCGCGGCGGCTCCGGCGGCGGACCCGCCTCCTCGAACTTCCGCAGCCGGGTCTGGGCGGCGGCGTACCGCGAGGCCATCTCGTGGCTGACCGCGGCCGCCTGCCGCAGGTTGACGACCAGCTTCTTCAGCTGCGCGTGCTTCTCCTCCCAGCGCCGCTTCAGCTCCTCGAAGCGGGCGAACCGCTCCCGCCGCGCCTCGTGGAAGGTGTCGAAGCCGCCGCCGTGCACCCACACGTCGGAGCCGGCCGCGCCGGGCTCCACCGCGATGATCTTCTGCGCGGCCCGGGAGAGCAGCTCCCGGTCGTGGGAGATGAAGAGCACGGTCTTACGGGTCTCCCGCAGCCGCTCCTCCAGCCACCGCTTGCCCGGCACGTCCAGATAGTTGTCCGGCTCGTCGAGGAGCAGCACCTCGTCGGTGCCGCGCAGCAGCGACTCCAGGACCAGCCGCTTCTGCTCACCGCCGGAGAGCGTCCGCACCTGCCGGAACTGCGCCTTGTCGTACGGCACGCCGAGCGCGGCCATCGTGCAGATGTCCCACAGCGTCTCGGCCTCGTACCCCTGCACCTCGGCCCAGTCGGCGAGGGCCTGCGCGTACCTCATCTGCGCGGCCTCGTCGTCGACGGTCATGATCAGGTGCTCGGCCTCGTCGACGGCCTTCGCCGCCTCCCGGATCCGCGGGTGCGCCACGGAGACGAGCAGGTCGCGGACGGTGGACTCGTCCCGTACGGAGCCGATGAACTGCGGCATCACGCCGAGCCCGCCGCTGACGGTGACGGAGCCGCCGTGCGGCTGGAGGTCTCCCGCGATCATCCGCAGGAGGGTGGTCTTGCCGGCGCCGTTGGCCCCGACGAGCGCGACGACCGCCCCCTCCCCCACCCGGAAGGAGGCGTCCCCGAGCAGGACCCTCCCGTCGGGAAGGTAGTACTCCAGATGCGCGGCCTCGACGTGTCCCATGAGGTGCATTGTCACCGCCCGCGCCCGCTTCTCCCAAGCGGTTTAGGATGCGCGGCATGAGCTTTGGGGGACCGCAGTGGCCGCAGGAGCCGCAGCAGCAGGGGCAGCAGGGGCAGCAGGGGTACGGACAGCCGCAGGGGTACGGGTACCCGCAGCAGCCGGGACCGCCGTACGGACAGCAGCAGCCACCGCAGCACGGGTACGGCTACCCGCCGCCGCAGGACCCCTTCGCGGGCGGACAGGGCGGACAGGGCGGGCACGGCGACGGCACCCCTGACTGGGGCGCCCTCGCGGCCGCCTCCGAGGCCGGCGGCCGCCGCAAGCGCAGGCTGCTGATCGCCGGCGGCGTCGTCGCCACGCTCGCCGTCGGCGCCCTCGTCGCGACCGCCGTCGTCGCCACGAACAAGAAGAACGACGAGGCCAAGAACGGCGGCCCGACTCCCACGGGCACCGTCACCGCGACGGTCTCCCCGACCCCCGCGCCGACCTTCTCCTCCGTGGCCCCGCCGCCCCCGCCGGACCCGAAGGACTACATCACCGACCCGAAGAAGGACACGGCGCCGCTGACCGCCGAGGGCCTCTACCCGGGCACCAAGCTGACCATGTTCGGCCGCCCGTACAAGAAGGGCGCGACCTCGGCGACGAAGAACTGCGCCTCGGTCACCGTGGGCGGGCTCGGCTCGGTACTGCAGAAGAACGGCTGCGAGCGCGTGCTGCGCGCCACCTATGTCAAGGACGGCGTGGCGATCACCGTCGGCGTGGCCGTCTTCCCCTCCGAGAAGGCGGCCCTGGCCGCGAAGAAGCAGGCCACCGGCGGCATCGCGCCGCTCGCCGGCAAGGGCGTCGGCACCTTCTGCCACGCCACCGTCTGCCTGCGCCGCGCCAACTCGGTCGGCCGCTACGCCTACTTCACCCAGGCCGGCTTCGCGAACGGCAAGAAGGTCACCACCAAGGACAAGCCGGTCTTCCAGGCCAGCGACGACCTCGGCACCTTCGTCTTCAACCAGATCTACGCCCGCGGCAAGAGCCAGGCGAAGGCGGCGGCCGCCGCCTCGGCCCCGCCGCGCTAGCGGGCCGCTCCGGCGCGCCTCAGCAGCAGCCGGCGACGCCCGGCAGGGTCCGCTTGTTGCGGGCCTCGCGGCTGCGCGCGGCCAGCTGGTCGTCGGCCGGGTAGCCGACCTCTTCGAGGGTGAGCCCGTGCGGGCGTACGACGTGGACGGCGGAGTCCCGCACGCCGGCGGCCAGCACCTTCCCCGGCCACTCCACCGGCCGGTGCCCGTCGCCGACGAAGAGCAGCGCGCCGACCAGCGAGCGGACCATGTTGTGGCAGAAGGCGTCGGCCTTGACCGTGGCCTCCATGATCCCGTCGGGCCGCCGCTCCCAGCGCAGCTCCTGGAGCGTGCGGATGGTGGTCGCGCCCTCGCGCTTCTTGCAGTACGCGGCGAAGTCGTGCTCGCCGATGAGCGCGGCCGCGGCCTCGTTCATGGCGTCCATGTCGAGCGTCCAGTCGTGCCACAGGACGTGCCCGCGCAGCAGCGGGTCGACGCCGCCGGGGTGGTCGGTGACCCGGTAGGCGTACCGCCGCCAGATCGCCGAGAAGCGGGCGTTGAAGCCGTCGGGGGCCTCGGTGACGCTCCACACCCGGACGTCGTGCGGGAGCCGCCCCGCGAGCCGCCGCAGCAGCTTCTCGCGGTGCTCCTGCCACAGCCCCTCCGGCAGGTCCACGTGCGCGACCTGGCCGCGCGCGTGCACCCCGGCGTCGGTCCGGCCGGCGACGGTCAGCTCGAACGTCTCCGGGGACCGCGTCACGGTCTTCAGCGCGTCCTCGATCTCGCCCTGCACGGTCCGCTGCCCGCGGGCCTGCTTGGCCCACCCGGAGAAGTCCCGGCCGTCGTACGAAAGGTCGAGCCGTACCCGTACGAACCCGGGCTGCACGTCATCACTCACCAGAAAATCCTCTCAGACACACGGGAACGGGCCCGCACCCCAGGGGGTACGGGCCCGTCCGCGAGAAACGTCGCGGGAACGCTTACGCGTCCTTCGCCTCGTCCTCGGTCGCCTCGACGGCGGCGGCCTCGTCGGCCTCCTTGACGGCGCGCTTGGTGGCGGCCTCGGCCTCGGCGACGGTCGCCTTCTTGGCGATCTCGCCCTCGACCAGCTCGATCACGGCCATCGGGGCGTTGTCGCCACGACGGTTGCCGATCTTGGTGATACGGGTGTAACCACCCGGACGCTCCGAGTAGCGCGGGGCGATCTCGGTGAAGAGGGTGTGGACGATGCCCTTGTCGGTGATCGTCTGCAGCACCAGGCGACGGTTGTGGATGTCGCCCTTCTTCGCCTTGGTGATCAGGCGCTCGGCGACGGGACGCAGACGGCGGGCCTTGGCCTCGGTCGTCGTGATGCGGCCGTGCTCGAACAGCGACTTCGCCAGGTTGGCGAGGAGCAGCTTCTCGTGAGCGGCGGAACCGCCGAGGCGGGCACCCTTCGCGGGACGCGGCATGGTGTTTCTCCTTGTGATCTGCACCGGCCGTATGAGGTACCGGTGTCAGTGTCCGAGCGGGCGAGTGCCCGTCGGAGACCCCGCGCCCCGTCAGGGGCGCGGGGAACTGCGCGATCAGCCGAAGCGGACCCGCAGCAAGAACGTGACCGTCAGTACTGCTCGGTCTCGACGAACCCGGCGTCCGCGTCGTCGTCGGCGCCGAAGGCGTCGGCGGCGGCGGTCGGGTCGAATCCGGGCGGGCTGTCCTTGAGGGCCAGGCCCATGCCGGCCAGCTTCGCCTTGACCTCGTCGATCGACTTCGCACCGAAGTTGCGGATGTCGAGCAGGTCGGCCTCGGAGCGCGCCACGAGCTCACCCACGGAGTGGATGCCCTCACGCTTGAGGCAGTTGTAGGAGCGGACCGTGAGCTCCAGCTCCTCGATCGGCAGCGCGAGGTCGGCGGCCAGGGCGGCGTCCGTCGGGGACGGGCCCATGTCGATGCCCTCGGCGTCGATGTTCAGCTCGCGGGCGAGACCGAACAGCTCGACCAGGGTCTTGCCGGCGGACGCCATGGCGTCGCGCGGGCGCATGGCCTGCTTGGTCTCGACGTCGACGATGAGCTTGTCGAAGTCGGTGCGCTGCTCGACTCGGGTCGCCTCGACCTTGTAGGTGACCTTGAGAACCGGCGAGTAGATGGAGTCGACCGGGATACGGCCGATCTCCTGGCCCACCTGCTTGTTCTGGACGGCGGAGACGTAGCCGCGACCGCGCTCGACGGTCAGCTCCATCTCCAGCTTGCCCTTGGCGTTCAGGGTCGCCAGGACGAGGTCGGGGTTGTGCACCTCGACACCGGCCGGGGGCGCGATGTCGGCGGCGGTGACCAGACCCGGGCCCTGCTTGCGCAGGTACATCACGACCGGCTCGTCGTGCTCCGAGGAGACGACCAGCTGCTTGATGTTGAGGATGAGGTCGGTGACGTCCTCCTTGACACCCGGCACGGTGGTGAACTCGTGCAGGACGCCGTCGATCCGGATGCTGGTGACAGCGGCGCCCGGGATCGAGGAGAGGAGGGTGCGGCGGAGCGAGTTGCCGAGGGTGTAGCCGAAGCCCGGCTCCAGCGGCTCGATGACGAACCGGGAGCGGAACTCGTCGACGACCTCTTCGGTCAGCGACGGACGCTGAGCGATAAGCATGTGTGAATCCTTCAGTCGTGGGCGCCCACTATTTGACGCCCTCGGGTACTACAAGGGTACGGGCGGTACGGCCCCGGAGAAGGGGACGCACCGCCCGAAAGTCCTGCTCAAGCAGCCTGTGCGTCAGACGCGGCGGCGCTTGGGGGGACGGCAGCCGTTGTGCGGCGTGGGGGTGACGTCCTGGATCGAGCCGACCTCGAGGCCGGTGGCCTGGAGGGAGCGGATCGCGGTCTCACGGCCGGAGCCGGGACCCTTGACGAAGACGTCGACCTTGCGCATGCCGTGCTCCTGCGCGCGGCGGGCGGCCGACTCGGCGGCCATCTGCGCGGCGAAGGGGGTGGACTTGCGCGAGCCCTTGAAGCCGACGTGGCCGGCGGAGGCCCAGGAGATCACGTTGCCCGCGGGGTCCGTGATCGAGACGATCGTGTTGTTGAACGTGCTCTTGATGTGCGCGTGGCCGTGAGCGACGTTCTTCTTTTCCTTGCGGCGCACCTTCTTGGCAGCGCCCTGACGACCCTTGGGGGGCATCTCTTACTCCTACGGGAGGTGGTCGGTCCTACAGCGAAGACCGCTTGGTCAAGCGTCCGCTGAGGACTACTTCTTGCCCGGCTTCTTCTTGCCGGCGATGGCGCGACGCGGGCCCTTGCGGGTACGAGCGTTCGTGCTGGTGCGCTGGCCGCGGACGGGCAGGCCACGACGGTGGCGGAGGCCCTGGTAGCAGCCGATCTCGACCTTGCGGCGGATGTCGGCGGCGATCTCGCGGCGGAGGTCACCCTCGGTCTGGAGGTTGGCGTCCACGTACTCGCGGATCTTGACGAGGTCTTCCTCGGCAAGGTCGCGGACACGGGTGGACGGGTTCACGCCGGTGGCGGCGAGGATCTCCTCGGACCGGGTACGCCCGATGCCGAAGACGTAGGTGAGTGCGACCACCACACGCTTTTCGCGCGGGATGTCAACACCGGAAACGCGTGCCATTCAATGGCTCCTGTGTTCTCGGGGGTCTGCTGCAGAACCGTTCCCGGCTGCCGTATGAGGTACAGATCGGGTCCCCGGCCCCCGCCGGAGGTGCCGTCAGCCGTGGATCACGACCGGACGGGCTCTGCGTATGTACGTATTGCTATGCGTCGCGCGAAGAACTGCGAAGGTGCAGGTTCGGTCGGCGTGCGTCAGCCCTGGCGCTGCTTGTGGCGCAGGTTGTCGCAGATGACCATGACCCGGCCGTGACGGCGGATCACCTTGCACTTGTCGCAGATCTTCTTGACGCTCGGCTTGACCTTCATGGGATGTGAGGTTCTCCGGGTCAGTGCCACCACCCGCGCGCGGAGGCGGGGTGCGGGCAAGATCTACTTGTACCGGTAGACGATCCGGCCACGCGTCAGGTCGTACGGAGACAGCTCCACGACGACCCGGTCGTCCGGGAGGATTCGGATGTAGTGCATCCGCATCTTGCCGGAGATGTGCGCGAGGACCTTGTGACCGTTCTGGAGCTCCACCTTGAACATGGCGTTCGGCAGGGACTCGATCACGGTGCCCTCGATTTCGATGGCACCTTGCTTCTTGGCCACGCTTCGCCCTTCGAATCGGCTACCTTGATCGACTCTCACTCCCCGGTGCGGACACACGGGTACACGAGAGCCGACGCATCAGTCTACGCCAGGCCCCTGGAAAAGACGAATCCGGGGAGTCTGCCCAGCGCTGAAGATCGTTACGCCAGCGGGTCCGGCGCCGCCGTGACGCCCATTTCCGCCAGCTTGGCCTTGCCGCCGTCGACGGCGGTCAGGACCAGGGGGCCCTCCTCGGTGAGGGCGACGCTGTGCTCCCAGTGGGAGGACCAGGTGCCGTCGGTGGAGACGACCGTCCAGTCGTCCGCCAGGACCTCCGTGTGCGGGGTGCCGAGGGAGACCATCGGCTCGATCGCCAGGCACAGGCCGGGGACCAGCTTCGGGCCCTTGCCACGCTTGCGGGAGACGTAGTTCAGCAGGTGCGGGTCCATGTGCATCTCGGTGCCGATGCCGTGGCCGCCGTAGTCCTCGACGATGCCGTACTTCCCGAGGCTGTGGTCGCCCACGGCCGGCCGCGGCTGGCGCTTGATGTACGACTCGATCGCCTTCGAGATGTCGACCAGGCGCCCGCCCACCCGCATCGCCGCGATGCCGGCCCACATCGACTCCTCGGTCACCCGGGAGAGCTCGATCAGCTCCGGGGCGTGACCGGTGCCGACGAAGGCGGTGTACGCCGCGTCGCCGTGCCAGCCGTCGACGATCGCGCCGGCGTCGATCGAGATGATGTCGCCGTCCTTGAGGACGGTCTTCTCGTCGGGGATGCCGTGGACCACGACCTCGTTGACCGACGTGCAGATGGTCGCGGGGAAACCGCCGTACCCGAGGAAGTTCGACTTCGCCCCGTGGTCGGCGATGACCTTGCGGGCGACCTCGTCCAGGTCCTTCGTCGTGGCGCCCGGCACGGCCGCCTCGCGCGTCGCCGCGTGGATGGCGGCGACGACCAGCCCCGCCTCACGCATCTTCGCGATCTGCTCCGGGGTCTTGATCTGCACCATCGTCGGCGGGGCCTTTCCATCGAATACGGGGAACAGAACAACGATACGGCCGCGGCGCCCGTCAGGGGCACCGCGGCCGTACCGCGTGAGCGTGGGGTTACTTCTTCAGCGCGCCCATCGCGCGCGCCGTGACCTCGTCCACCTTGCCGAGCGCCGAGATCGTCACGACCAGGTTCTGCGCCCGGTAGTAGTCGATGATCGGCTCGGTCTGCGTGTGGTAGACCTCCAGGCGGGTGCGGACGGTCTCCTCGGAGTCGTCCGCGCGCTGGTAGAGCTCGCCACCGCAGGTGTCGCAGACGCCCTCGGTCTTGGGGGCGTTGTACTCGACGTGGAAGACGTGCGAGGAGTCGTTGCGGCAGATGCGGCGACCCGCGATCCGCTTCACGACCTCGTCCTCGGGGACCTCGAGGTCCAGAACCGCGTCCAGCTGCATGCCGTCCGCCTTGAGGGCGACATCCAGGGCCTCGGCCTGAGCCACGTTGCGCGGGAAACCGTCGAGCAGGAAGCCGTTCGCGGCGTCCGCCTGCTGCATGCGGTCCTGGGCCATCCCGATGGTCACCTCGTCCGGGACGAGCTCGCCCCGGTCCATGTAACCCTTCGCCTTCAGGCCCAGCTCCGTGCCCTGCGAGATGTTGGCACGGAACAGGTCACCCGTGGAGATGTGGGGAATGGCCAGGTTCTTGGCAAGGAACGCAGCCTGCGTTCCCTTGCCGGCCCCGGGCGGTCCGACGAGGACGATTCGCATCAGCGGAGGAACCCTTCGTAATTGCGCTGCTGGAGCTGGCTCTCGATCTGCTTCACGGTCTCCAGCCCCACACCCACGATGATGAGGATGCTCGTCCCACCGAAGGGGAAGTTGGCATTGGCACCGCCGAAGCCTGCCAACGCCATCGTCGGCACAAGAGCGATCAGACCCAAGTACAGCGAGCCCGGCCAAGTGATCCGGTTGAGCACGTAGCTCAGGTACTCGGCAGTAGGTCGACCAGCCCGGATACCCGGGATGAAGCCACCATACTTCTTCATGTTGTCCGCGACTTCCTCGGGGTTGAACGAGATCGCCACGTAGAAGAAGGCGAAGAACACGATCAGGAGGAAGTACGTCGCGATGTAGTAGGGGTGGTCACCCTTGACGAAGTGGGCTTCGATCCAGGTCTTCCAGCCCGCGGTGGAGCTGGAGAACTGCGCGATCAGCGCCGGGATGTAGAGCAGCGACGAGGCGAAGATGACAGGAATCACACCTGCCTGGTTCACCTTCAACGGGATGTAAGTGGACGTACCGCCGTACGACCTGCGGCCGATCATGCGCTTCGCGTACTGCACCGGGATCCGGCGCTGCGCCTGCTCGACGAAGACCACGAGGGCCACCATCACGAAGCCGATGAGGATGACGGTGCCGAACTCGATCCAGCCCTGGGCGAGCTTGCCGCTCTCCTTGATGGCCCACAGGGCGCCCGGGAAGCCGGCGGCGATCGAGATGAACATCAGGATCGACATGCCGTTGCCGATGCCGCGGTCGGTGATGAGCTCACCGAGCCACATGACGATGGCGGTGCCCGCGGTCATGGTGATGACCATGGTGGCGATGGTGAAGATCGACGGGTCCGGGACGACCTGGTCGGCGACGTTGCAGCCGCTGAAGAGGGCGCCGCTCTTGGCGGTGGCCACGAGGCCCGTGCCCTGGAGGATCGCGAGCGCGATCGTCAGGTAGCGGGTGTACTGCGTGATCTTCGCCGTACCGCTCTGGCCCTCCTTCTTGAGGGCTTCGAGACGCGGGATCACGACGGTGAGCAGCTGCAGGATGATGCTCGCCGTGATGTACGGCATGATGCCGAGCGCGAAGATGGTGATCTGCAGCAGTGCGCCGCCACTGAACATGTTCACCAGGCCGAACAGGCTGTTGTTGCCTTCGCTCGCCTGGTCCACGCACATCTGGACGGCCTCGTAGCTGACGCCGGGGACGGGGATGTGGGCCCCGAGGCGGTACAGCACGATGATCGCCAGCGTGAAGAGCAGCTTCTTGCGCAGGTCGGGCGTCTTGAACGCCCGGGCGAAGCCGGTGAGCACGGTGCCTCCTGCGACCCCCGCGCTATGCGTCAGAGGTGACGGTTTTGTGATTCGACAATGACTGGGTGGATCAGTCCCGGCCCCTGCGGTCTATACCGCATGAGCATGGACGGTGCACGCCACCTTACCGGCGACCATGCCCCCCTAGGAACGACCAACCGGGGATGCCCCTTTTGGGAGGCATCCCCGGTCGGATGTTCAGGCCATCGAGTCGTCTCAGACGAGCTCGGTGACGGTGCCGCCGGCGGCGGCGATCTTCTCCTTGGCGGAGCCGGAGACGGCGTCGACCGTCACCTGCAGCGCCACGGAGACCTCGCCCTGGCCCAGGACCTTGACGAGCTGGTTCTTACGAACGGCACCCTTGGCGACCAGATCGGCCACCGTGACCTCGCCACCCTGCGGGTAGAGCGCGGCCAGCTTGTCCAGGTTCACGACCTGGTACTCGGTGCGGAACGGGTTCTTGAAGCCCTTGAGCTTCGGGAGACGCATGTGGAGGGGCATCTGGCCACCCTCGAAGCGCTCCGGAACCTGGTAACGCGCCTTGGTGCCCTTGGTACCACGACCGGCCGTCTTACCCTTCGACGCCTCACCACGACCCACACGGGTCTTGGCGGTCTTGGCGCCCGGGGCGGGACGGAGGTTGTGGATCTTGAGCGGGTTGTTCTCCGCCATGATCAGTCGACCTCCTCAACCGTCACGAGGTGGCGGACGGTGTGCACCATGCCGCGGAACTCGGGGCGGTCCTCCTTGACGACCACGTCGTTCAGGCGCTTGAGCCCGAGCGAACGCAGCGTGTCGCGGTGGTTCTGCTTGCTGCCGATGTACGACTTCGTCTGCGTGATCTTGAGGCGAGCCATTACGCACCCGCTCCCGCACGCGCACGAAGCAGAGCCGCGGGGGCGACGTCCTCGAGCGGCAGACCACGGCGAGCCGCGATCTCCTCGGGACGCTGCAGGCCCTTCAGGGCCTCCACGGTCGCGTGCACGATGTTGATCGCGTTGTCGGAGCCGAGCGACTTCGACAGGATGTCGTGAACGCCGGCGCACTCGAGAACGGCGCGCACCGGGCCACCGGCGATAACACCGGTACCGGGGGAAGCCGGCTTGAGCAGGACGACGCCCGCAGCCTTCTCGCCCTGGATCGGGTGGGGGATGGTGCCCTGGATACGGGGGACCTTGAAGAAGTGCTTCTTGGCCTCCTCAACACCCTTGGCGATGGCGGCCGGCACCTCCTTGGCCTTGCCGTAACCGACACCCACGGTGCCGTCACCGTCACCCACCACGACGAGCGCGGTGAAGCTGAAGCGACGACCACCCTTGACAACCTTGGCGACGCGGTTGATCGCGACTACGCGCTCAACGTACGCGGTCTTCTCGGCGGCGGCAGCGCCACCGTCGCGGCCCTTCCGGTCCCGCCGCTCGCCGCCACCGGCACCGCTGCCGCGGCGCTGGGGTCCAGCCATTGGATTACCTCTCTCTGTTACGTCCGTTAGTCCCGGAACCGGGGCTTAGAACTTCAGCCCGGCTTCGCGGGCGGCGTCAGCCAGAGCGGCAATGCGCCCGGCGTACCTGTTGCCACCACGGTCGAACACGACGGCCTCGACACCGGCGGCCTTGGCGCGCTCGGCGACCAGGGCGCCGACCTGCTGGGCCTGCGAGGACTTGGAGCCCTCGCCACCGCGGATCGAAGCGTCCAGGTGGGACGCCGACGCGACGGTGTGACCCTTGAGGTCGTCGATGACCTGCGCGGTGATACCGCGGTTCGAACGCGTCACGACGAGGCGCGGACGCTCCGCCGTACCCGACACGTTCTTACGGATGCGCAGGTGACGGCGCGCCTTCGCGGCGCGCTTGTAAGCGTCGCCCTTGGCGATCTTGACACCGTATGCCATGGCTTACTTACCAGCCTTTCCGACCTTGCGGCGGATGACCTCGCCGGCGTACTTGACGCCCTTGGCCTTGTACGGGTCGGGCTTCCGCAGCTTGCGGATGTTCGCCGCGACCTCGCCGACCTTCTGCTTGTCGATGCCCTCGACCGAGAACTTGGTCGGGGACTCGACCTTGAACGAGATGCCCTCGGGGGCCTCGATCAGGATCGGGTGGCTGTAGCCGAGCTGGAACTCCAGACCGGAGCCCTTCGCGGCCACGCGGTAACCGACACCGCTGATCTCGAGCGCCTTGACGTACCCCGTGGTCACACCGGTGATCATGTTGGCCACCAGCGTGCGGGACAGGCCGTGGAGGGCCTTGTTCTGACGCTCGTCGTTCGGACGGGTGACGTTCAGAACGCCGTCCTCGCCCTTAACGATCTCGATCGGCGCGGCGACGGTGTGGGTCAGGGTGCCCTTGGAACCCTTCACCGTGACCGTGCGGCCCTCGATGGTGACGTCCACGCCGGCGGGAACCGTGATGGGGAGCTTGCCGATTCGCGACATTGCTATTCCTCCGTTCCCGACTACCAGACGTAGGCGAGGACTTCCCCACCCACGCCCTTCTTCTGCGCCTGCTGGCCGGTCAGGAGACCGTGGGACGTGGAGATGATCGCCACGCCCAGGCCGCCGAGAACCTTCGGCAGGTTGGTGGACTTCGCGTAAACCCGGAGGCCCGGCTTCGAGATCCGCTTGATGCCCGCGATGGAGCGCTCACGGTTCGGACCGAACTTGAGGTCGATGACGAGGTTCTTGCCGACCTCGGCGTCCTCGACCTTCCAGCCGGTGATGAAGCCCTCCTGCTGGAGGATTTCCGCGATGTGCGACTTGATCTTGCTGTGCGGCATCGTCACGGTGTCGTGGTACGCCGAGTTCGCGTTACGCAGACGCGTGAGCATGTCTGCGATCGGATCAGTCATGGTCATGAATTGGCCTTCGGCCTCTCTCGCCGGGGTTTCCTGGTGCACCATCCCTCTCCCCGATCCGAGACGGGGCGGGTGCGGTGCGGTGGACCTACGGCGTAGTAAGTCGTAAGGGCGGCGGACGCCCAACCCCACTAGCCTAAGCCATGTGAGGGTGGGAGTCCGCCATCCCAATGCCTACCGAGAGACTCCGGTCATTCACCAACGCCCAATGGGCGAGGGGGAATTACCAGGAGCTCTTGGTCACGCCCGGCAGCTCGCCACGGTGAGCCATCTCACGAAGGCACACGCGGCAGAGGCCGAACTTGCGGTACACGGAGTGGGGACGGCCGCAGCGCTGGCAGCGCGTGTACGCACGCACACCGAACTTGGGCTTGCGGGCAGCCTTCGCGATGAGAGCCTTCTTCGCCATCTCGCTTACGCCTCCTTGAACGGGAAGCCGAGGTGACGGAGAAGCGCGCGGCCCTCGTCGTCGTTGGTCGCCGTGGTGACCACGGTGATGTCCATACCCCGGGTACGGTCGATCTTGTCCTGGTCGATCTCGTGGAACATGACCTGCTCCGTGAGACCGAAGGTGTAGTTGCCCCGGCCGTCGAACTGCTTCGGGGACAGGCCGCGGAAGTCGCGGATGCGCGGCAGCGCGAGCGACAGGGTGCGGTCCAGGAACTCCCACATGCGGTCGCCACGGAGGGTGACGTGGGCACCGATCGGCTGGCCCTCGCGGAGCTTGAACTGCGCGATGGACTTGCGGGCCTTGGTGACGGCCGGCTTCTGACCGGTGATCGTGGTGAGGTCGCGGATGGCGCCCTCGATCAGCTTCGAGTCACGGGCGGCGTCGCCGACACCCATGTTGACCACGATCTTCACGAGGCCGGGGATCTGCATGACGTTCTCGTAGGAGAACTCGTCACGCAGCTTGCCCGCGATCTCCTCGCGGTACTTCGTCTTGAGACGCGGAGTGGTGGTAGCCATCAGATGTCCTCACCCGTCCGCTTGGCAACGCGGATCTTGTTGCCCTCGTCGTCGAAGCGGAAACCGACACGCGTGACGACCTTCTTGCCGTCCTTCTCCACGACCAGCTGGACGTTGGAGACGTGGACCGGCGCCTCGGTGGTCACGATGCCGCCGGCCTGGTTGGGGCCGGCCTTCGTGTGCTTCTTGACCCGGTTGACACCCTCGACCAGGACGCGGGAGTCGGCGGGGTAGGCCGCGATGACCTTGCCCTGCTTGCCCTTGTCCTTACCGGTGATGACCTGGACCAGGTCGCCCTTCTTGATCTTCATGCTTACAGCACCTCCGGCGCGAGCGAGATGATCTTCATGAACTTCTTCTCGCGCAGCTCACGGCCCACCGGGCCGAAGATACGGGTGCCGCGAGGGTCGCCGTCGTTCTTCAGAATGACGGCGGCGTTCTCGTCGAAGCGGATGTACGAGCCGTCCTGACGACGACGCTCCTTGACGGTGCGAACGATGACCGCCTTGACGACGTCACCCTTCTTCACGTTGCCACCGGGGATCGCGTCCTTGACGGTGGCGACGATGACGTCACCGATGCCCGCGTAGCGGCGACCCGAACCACCGAGAACACGGATGCAAAGGATCTCCTTGGCACCAGTGTTGTCGGCGACGCGAAGTCGCGACTCCTGCTGGATCACGTCTATCTCCTGATTGTCTGCCGGTTCCCGGCGGGGGCCGCTGGTCAGCGGCCCCCGCCGAGCCTGGCGGAACTGTTCCTAGGGGGTCCCCCTAGGAGGGATTACTTGGCCTTCTCGAGGATCTCGACGACGCGCCAGTGCTTCGTCGACGACAGCTTCCGGGTCTCCATCAGGAGGACGCGGTCGCCGATGCCGGCAGCGTTCTGCTCGTCGTGAGCCTTGAGCTTGTTCGTACGGCGGATGACCTTGCCGTACAGCGCGTGCTTCACGCGGTCCTCGACGGCGACGACGACGGTCTTGTCCATCTTGTCGCTGACGACCAGGCCCTCGCGGACCTTGCGAGCGTTGCGCTCGGTCTTCTCAGTCACGTTGTTCTCGCTCATCAGGCGTTCTCCACCGTCTCAATGCCGAGCTCACGCTCTCGCATGAGGGTGTAGATCCGGGCGATGTCCTTACGGACCGCCCGAAGACGGCCGTGGTTCTCGAGCTGACCCGTCGCCGCCTGGAAGCGGAGGTTGAACAGCTCTTCCTTGGCCTCGCGGAGCTTGGCCACAAGCTCCTCGTTGCCCAGCTCGCGCAGCTCGGACGCCTTGGTACCGGCCGACATCACAGCTCACCTGCCTCGCGCTTAACGATCTTGCACTTCATCGGCAGCTTGTGAGCCGCACGAGTCAGAGCCTCACGCGCGATCTTCTCGTTCGGGTAGGACAGCTCGAACATCACCCGACCGGGCTTGACGTTCGCGATCCACCACTCCGGAGAACCCTTACCGGAACCCATGCGGGTCTCGGCAGGCTTCTTCGTGAGCGGGCGGTCCGGGTAAATGTTGATCCAGACCTTGCCGCCACGCTTGATGTGGCGGGTCATCGCGATACGCGCGGCCTCGATCTGGCGGTTGGTCACGTAGGCCGGGGTGAGGGCCTGAATGCCGTACTCGCCGAACGCAACCTGCGTGCCACCCTTGGACATGCCGTTGCGCTTGGGGTGGTGCTGCTTGCGGTGCTTGACCCTACGGGGGATCAGCATTTCGGTCAGGCCTCCGTTCCGGTGCTCTCGGCAGCCGGAGCGGCAGCGGCGTCGGCCTTGGGGGCCTCGGCAGCGGGAGCCTGCTGCGGCTTGCGACCGCGACCGCCACGCTCGCCACCGCGGCCACCGCGGCCGGCCGGGCGGTCAGCACCGCCACGGGCCGGACGGTTGCCGGCGCGGGCGGCGGCGTTCTCGGCGCGGACCTCGGCGATGTTCTTGACGTCGCCCTTGTAGATCCAGACCTTCACGCCGATGCGGCCGAAGGTCGTCTTGGCCTCGAAGAAGCCGTACTCGACGTTCGCGCGGAGCGTGTGCAGCGGCACACGGCCCTCGCGGTAGAACTCCGAGCGGGACATCTCGGCGCCGCCGAGACGGCCACCACACTGGATCTTGATGCCCTTGGCGCCGGCCTTCATGGCGGACTGCATGCTCTTGCGCATGGCCCGACGGAAGGAGACGCGGGAGGAGAGCTGCTCGGCGACGGCCTGGGCCACGAGCTGAGCGTCGACCTCGGGGTTCTTGACCTCGAGGATGTTCAGCTGGACCTGCTTGCCGGTCAGCTTCTCCAGCTGGCCGCGGATCTTGTCGGCCTCGGCGCCACGGCGACCGATGACAATGCCCGGGCGAGCGGTGTGGATGTCCACGCGGACGCGGTCGCGGGTGCGCTCGATCTCAACCTTCGAGATGCCGGCGCGCTCCATGCCGGACGTCAGCATCCGACGGATGGCGACGTCTTCCTTGACGTAGTCCTTGTACAGCTTGTCGGCGTACCAGCGGGACTTGAAGTCCGTGGTGATGCCGAGCCGGAACCCATGCGGGTTAACCTTCTGGCCCATTACCGGGTTCCTTCCTTGCTGCTGACGACCACGGTGATGTGGCTGGTCCGCTTGCGGATCCGGTAGGCACGGCCCTGGGCACGCGGACGGAACCGCTTCAGGGTCGGACCCTCGTCGACGAACGCCTCGCTGATGAACAGCGAAGAGGCGTCCGTGTGGTCGTAGTTGTGCGCGGCGTTGGCAATGGCGCTGTCGAGCACCTTGCCGACCGGCACGGAGGCTGCCTGCGGGGCGAATCGCAGAACAGCCTGAGCCTCCGTGGCATCCATGCCACGGATAAGGTCCACCACGCGGCGGGCCTTCATGGGCGTAACGCGGATGTACCGCGCCTGGGCCCTGGCTTCCATGGTTGTCCCTCTCAGTTACTTACGTGTCTGAATGCGATCCGCTGCTAGCGGCGCTTCGACTTCCGGTCTTCCTTGACGTGACCCCGGAAGGTGCGCGTCGGCGAGAACTCGCCGAGCTTGTGCCCGACCATCGACTCGGTGACGAACACCGGGACGTGGGTCTTGCCGTTGTGCACCGCGATCGTGTGCCCGAGCATCGCCGGGATGATCATGGAGCGACGGGACCAGGTCTTGATGACGTTCTTGGTACCGGCCTCGTTCTGAGCGTCCACCTTCTTGATGAGGTGGCCGTCGACGAAGGGTCCCTTCTTGAGACTGCGCGGCATCTAAACCCGCTCCTAGCGCTTCTTGTTCGTCTTGCGGCGGCGGACGATGTACTTGTTCGAAGCCTTCTTCGGCGAACGAGTACGACCCTCCTTCTGACCCCACGGGGAGACCGGGTGGCGACCACCGGAGGTCTTGCCCTCACCACCACCGTGCGGGTGGTCAACCGGGTTCATCGCCACACCGCGAACGGTCGGGCGGACGCCCAGCCAGCGCTTACGGCCGGCCTTGCCCCAGTTGATGTTCGACTGCTCGGCGTTGCCGACCTCGCCGATCGTGGCGCGGCAGCGGGCGTCGACAAGACGGATCTCGCCGGACGGCATGCGGAGGTGGGCCATGGTGCCCTCCTTCGCCAGCAGCTGCACGGAGGCACCCGCGGAGCGGGCGAACTTGGCGCCACCGCCGGGACGGAGCTCGATCGCGTGGATCGTGGTACCGACCGGGATGTTGCGGAGGGCCAGGTTGTTGCCGGGCTTGATGTCGGCCGTGGGGCCGTTCTCCACCCGGTCACCCTGCGCGAGGCCGCGCGGGGCGATGATGTAGCGCTTCTCGCCGTCCGCGTAGTGCAGCAGCGCGATGCGAGCGGTGCGGTTGGGGTCGTACTCGATGTGAGCGACCTTGGCCGGCACGCCGTCCTTGTCGTGACGACGGAAGTCGATCACGCGGTAGGCGCGCTTGTGGCCACCGCCCTGGTGACGGACGGTCACACGACCGGTGTTGTTACGGCCGCCCTTGCTGTGCAGGGGGCGGACCAGCGACTTCTCCGGCGTGGACCGCGTGATCTCGACGAAGTCGGCTACGGAGGAGCCACGACGGCCCGGCGTAGTCGGCTTGTACTTGCGGATACCCATTTCTCAGTCCTCGTCCGATATCGGACGACTCGACCGCCGTCAGGCGGTCGGGCCGCCGAAGATGTCGATTCGGTTGCCCTCAGCAAGGGTCACGATGGCGCGCTTGGTGTTGGCGCGCTTGCCGAAACCGGTGCGGGTGCGCTTGCGCTTGCCCTGACGGTTGATCGTGTTGACCCCGGTGACCTTGACCGAGAAGACCGCCTCGACGGCCTGCTTGATCTGGGTCTTGTTGGAGCCGGGCGCGACGATGAACGTGTACTTGTTCTCGTCGAGCAGGGCGTAGCTCTTCTCGGAGACAACCGGCTTGACGAGGACGTCGCGCGGGTCCGTGAAGGTCTTGCTGGTGATCTCGGCCATCAGGCTTCGTTCCCCTCGTTGTCGTCGGCCTTGGGGCCAGACACGAAGGACTCGAGGGCGGCCTGGGTGAAGACCACGTCGTCGGATCGCATCACGTCGTACGTGTTCAGCTGGCCCGGCTCCAGGATGTGCACCTGGGGCAGGTTGCGGGCGGACAGCCACGCGGCCTCGTCCGAGCGCTCGACGACCAGGAGCAGGTTCTTGCGCTCCGAGATCTTGCCGAACAGCGTCTTGGCGGCCTTGGTGGAGATGCCACCCTCGACCACGCCGGTGACGACGTGGATGCGGGAGTGGTTCGCCCGGTCGGAGAGGGCACCGCGGAGGGCGGCGGCCTTCATCTTCTTCGGGGTCCGCTGCGAGTAGTCACGCGGCACGGGACCGTGCACGACGCCACCACCGGCGAACTGCGGGGCGCGGGTCGAACCCTGACGGGCGCGGCCGGTGCCCTTCTGACGGTACGGCTTCTTGCCACCACCGCGGACCTCGCCACGCGTCTTGGTCTTGTGGGTGCCCTGGCGGGCAGCCGCAAGCTGCGCGACGACGACCTGGTGGATCAGCGGGACGCTGACCTTGGCGTCGAAGATCTCGGCCGGGAGCTCGACGGTCCCGGTCTTGTCGCCGGAGGGCGACAGAATGTCAATGGTGCTCATATCCTCAGGCCCCCTTGGCCGCGGTGCGGACCAGGACGAGGCCGCCGTTCGGACCAGGAACCGCACCCTTGATCAGGAGCAGGCCCTTCTCCGCGTCAACGGCGTGAACGGTCAGGTTCTGGGTGGTCACGCGCTCGTTGCCCATGCGGCCGGCCATGCGCATGCCCTTGAAGACACGGCCCGGGGTGGCGCAGCCACCGATCGAACCGGGCTTGCGGTGCACGCGGTGGGCACCGTGGGAGGCCTTGCCACCACGGAAGTTGTGGCGCTTCATGACACCGGCGAAGCCCTTGCCCTTGCTCTTGCCGGTCACGTCGACCTTGATGCCCGCCTCGAAGACCTCGGCGGTGATCTCCTGGCCGAGGGTGTACTCGCTGGCGTCAGCGGTACGGATCTCGACGAGGTGACGGCGCGGGGTGACGTCGGCCTTGGCGAAGTGGCCCTTGAGGGGCTTGTTCACCTTGCGCGGGTCGATCTCGCCGAAGGCGATCTGGACCGACTCGTAGCCGTCGACGTCGTTCGTACGCACCTGGGTCACGACATTGGGGCCGGCCTTGACGACGGTCACCGGGACGACCCGGTTGTTCTCGTCCCAGACCTGCGTCATGCCGAGCTTCTCGCCCAGGATGCCCTTGATGTTCTTAGCCATCTCGCGCGCCCTCAGAGCTTGATCTCGATGTCGACACCGGCCGGGAGGTCGAGACGCATGAGCGAGTCAACCGTCTTCGGCGTGGGGTCGAGGATGTCGATGAGGCGCTTGTGCGTGCGCATCTCGAAGTGCTCGCGCGAGTCCTTGTACTTGTGCGGCGACTTGATGACGCAGTACACGTTCTTCTCAGTGGGCAGCGGCACCGGGCCCGCGACCGACGCACCAGTGCGGGTCACCGTCTCGACGATCTTCTTCGCCGAGGAGTCGATGACCTCGTGGTCGTAGGCCTTGAGCCGGATGCGGATCTTCTGTCCCGCCATGGCTACTCCGTAGTCCTGTCTTGTCGTTAAACGCTCTGGAGCCCGCCGGATCACCGTTCTCCTCCGACCCACGCGGTCGGGCGTGTCGCACTCCCTCTACGAAGAAGTCCCGAAGGATTTCCCAACCAAGGGGGTGCGGGCCGAAGACCGCGGAACGGGGGTGAACACCCACCGGGCGCCTGGCTGGTACCCCGCTGACACTTCCCGGAAGATTCCCGTACGTCCGCTCCTGAGAAGGGGCGACGAGTACTGTGGGACTCGCTTCCGGTCCTCCCGACGGGAGGCGCGCAGCATCGGCACTCAACCGAGCAACCCCGCTAGTCTGCCATACGGCCCCTGCGGGCCGCCAATCGGGGTCCAAGACTGTACCCCACGTCACGTATGGGTACACGCAGGGGGCGCGCGGGGTGCCGAACGCGCCGACTTCACCCTCCGGGGTGGTCATATCCCGAAGGCATATTCCGTGCCGCGCGGGCGGTCGTACGTTGCGCCCCATGGTCACTTCCTCCCACGAAGCGTCCCACCGGATCTTCCAGGACCGCCCGGAGCTGCTGGCGCCCGTCTTCCGGGTGCTGGGGCTACGGCTGCCGCCGAAGGCCGCGGTCGAGGTGCTGACGCCTTCTCCCCAGGTCGACAGCGTGCTGCGGATCAGCCCCTCCGAAGGGCCCGGCTTCCTGCTCGCGATCGAGGCACAGGGGCGACGGGACCCCGACAAGGCGTCGAGCTGGACGCACTACCTCGCCTACCTGAGCGCCACGTACGCCATCCCCGCCGTACTGCTTGTCATCTGTCAGGACCGGGCGACCGCCCGATGGGCCGCCGGCCCCTTCCTGACCGGCATCGACGGCTGGACGGCGCTGCGGACGCACCCCCTCGTCCTCGGGCCCGACAACGTGCCCGTCATCACCGACCCCGAGGAGGCCGGGCGGAACCTCGCCATGGCGGCCTTCTCCGCCATGGCCCACGCCCGCGACCAGGACGCCCCCACGAGGCTGGAAGCCCTGGCGCAGGCCCTCGCGACGGCCGAGCCCGACTCGGCCGCGTACTACTCGGAACTGCTGGAGATCGGGCTGGGCGACACCCCGGCCAGGAACACCTGGAGGCACCTGATGCGGCACGTGGGCAGCTTCTTCCCCGGGCGGGGCACGCTCGTCGAGGAGACCTTCCTGGAAGGCCAGGCCGAGGGCCTGGCCAGGGGCAAGGCCGAGGCCGTGCTCCGCTTCCTGCGCGCACGCGGGATCGACGTCCCCGAGGCCGTCGCCGAGCGGGTCACCGCCGTGACCGACCCCGACGAACTCGACCGCCTCCTCGACCGTGCGGTCACGGCCACCACGGCCACGGAGCTGTTCGACTAGCCGAGCCGCCGGGCGCGCTCCGTCAGGTGCCGGCGCTCCGGGGCGCTGGTGGTGCGGCGGGCCGCCTCGCGGTACGACTCCGCCGCCGCGGCCCGGTCCCCCGTCAGCTCCAGCAGGTGGGCCCGGGTGGCGAGGAGCCGGTGGTGGCGGGCGAGGCGCTTGTCGGCGGCGAGGGTGCCGAGGAGGGCGAGCCCGGCCTCGGGGCCCTGGACCATGGCGACGGCGACGGCCCGGTTCAAGGTGACCATGGGGTTCGGGGCCGCGTGCTCCAGGAGGTCGTACAGGGCGAGGATCTGCGGCCAGTCGGTCGCGTCCGCGGACTCCGCCTCGTCGTGGACGGCCGCGATCGCCGCCTGGAGCTGGTACGGGCCCACCCGGCCGCGCGGAAGGGTGCGGCTGATCAGGGCGACGCCCTCCGCGACCAGGGCCGCGTCCCAGCGGGTGCGGTCCTGCTCGGCCAGCGGGACGAGCTCGCCGTGCGGACCCGTACGGGCGGGGCGGCGGGCGTCCGTGAGCAGCATCAGGGACAGCAGGCCGGCGGTCTCGGTGTCGTCCGGGACGAGCCGGTGCAGCAGGCGGGCGAGGCGGATCGCCTCGGTGGAGAGTCCGGGCGCGGTCAGCTCCTCGCCGGCGCTCGCCGTGTACCCCTCGTTGAAGACGAGGTAGAGCACGTGCCGGACCTCGGCGAGGCGGGCGGTGCGGTCCTCGCCCTCGGGCAGCGCGAGCGCGTCGCCCGCGGCGCGGACGGTCTGCTTGGCGCGGCTGATCCGCTGCGCCATCGTCGCCTCCGGCACCAGGAACGCGGCGGCGATCTGCGCGGTGGTGAGGCCGCCGACCGCGCGCAGGGTGAGCGCGATCCGGCTGGGCGGCGACAGGTCCCGGTGGCAGCAGAGGAAGAGCAGCGCGAGCGAGTCGTCCGCTGCCCCCTCCCCCGCCTCGTCGGCGGCGGGCGCGAGCAGCTCCGCCGCCGGGGTGGCCAGGGCCACGGTGTCCTCGCGCCGCCGGCGGGCGGCCTCGCTGCGCACCTGGTCGACGTACTTGCGGTGGGCGACGGTGAGCAGCCAGGACGCCGGCCGCTCGGGCACTCCCTGCTCCGGCCACTGCCGCGCCGCCGCGATCAGCGCCTCCTGCACGGCGTCCTCACAGCCGTAGAAGTCCCCGTGCCGCCGCACCAGCACCCCGAGCACCCCCGGGGCACACGCCCGCAACACCTCCTCGACCCGCACCCGGTCGCCGCCCGCGGGCCGGTCGCCGGGCGTGGGGGCGTCGGGGGCCGGGGGGTCGGGGTGGGGGCTCACATGTCCGCCGTGGACTCGTGGAGGACCGGCCAGAGTTCGACCGGGTCGGTGTCCGCGAAGGGCATGTCGGCGGCGATCGCCTGGGCGCGTTCCAGGGAGTCGCAGTCGAGGAGGTAGAAGCTGGCCAGGTACTCCTTGGTCTCCAGGTAGGGGCCGTCGGTGACGGTGGGGGTGCCGGACTCGCGGCGTACCAGCATCGCGGCGGCCGCGTCGGCGAGGCCGTAGGCGCCGAGGAGTTCGCCGGTCTCGCGGTACCGGCGGTTGAAGGCCTCCTGGCGGGCGATCGCCTCGGGCCAGGCCTCGGCCGGGAAGGCGTCCCACTTGGCCTGGTTGCCGTAGATCATCGCGACGTACTTCATCCCGGGTGTCCTCCCCGTCCCCGCGCGCCCCTGCGGCGCGCTGTCACCCTATGGTCGGAGCCGCCGCGACGGTCTCGACATCGCCGGGAGGGATCTTCGGAAGAAGGTACCTCCCGGCGCGCGCGTCAGATCACGCCCTGCGCGAGCATCGCGTCCGCGACCCGCTCGAAGCCCGCGATGTTGGCGCCCGTGACGTAGTCGCCGGGGGTGCCGTACCGGTCGGCGGTCTCGACGCACGTGCGGTGGATGTCCGTCATGACGCCCGCCAGCTCCTCCTCGACGCGGGCCGCGGACCAGGACGTACGGGAGTGGTTCTGGGCCATCTCCAGGGCGCTGACCGCGACCCCGCCCGCGTTGGCCGCCTTGCCGGGGCCGAAGGCGACGCCGGCCTGCTGGAGGAGGTGGACGGCCTCGGCGGTGGTGGGCATGTTGGCGCCCTCGGCGACGGCCTTGACGCCGTTGCGGACGAGGGTCGCCGCGTCGGTCTCGTCGAGTTCGTTCTGGGTGGCGGAGGGGAGGGCCACGTCCGCGGGGACCTCCCAGACGCGGCCGCCCGGCACGTAGCGGGCGGAGGCGCCGCGCCGCTCGGCGTAGTCGGCGACCCGGCCGCGCTCGACCTCCTTGATCTGCTTCAGCAGGGCCAGGTCGATGCCCTTGTCGTCGTAGACGTACCCGCCGGAGTCGGAGCAGGTCACCGGGTTCGCGCCGAGCGCGAGGAGCTTCTCGATCGTGTACAGGGCGACGTTGCCGGAGCCGGAGACGACCGCGGTCCGGCCCTCCAGGTCCTCTCCGCGCTCGCGCAGCATCGCCGCGGCGAAGAGGACGCTGCCGTACCCCGTGGCCTCCGGCCGGATCGCGGAGCCGCCCCAGCCGGTGCCCTTGCCGGTGAGGACGCCGGCCTCCCAGCGGTTGGTGATGCGGCGGTACTGGCCGAAGAGGTAGCCGATCTCCCGGCCGCCGACGCCGATGTCGCCCGCGGGGACGTCGGTGTGCTCGCCGAGGTGGCGGTACAGCTCGGTCATGAACGACTGGCAGAAGCGCATGACCTCCGCGTCCGAGCGGCCGTGCGGATCGAAGTCGCTGCCGCCCTTGCCGCCGCCGATGCCGAGGCCGGTCAGCGCGTTCTTGAAGATCTGCTCGAAGCCGAGGAACTTCACGATGCCGAGGTTCACCGAGGGGTGGAAGCGCAGGCCGCCCTTGTAGGGGCCGAGGGCGCTGTTGAACTCGACGCGGAAGCCGCGGTTGACCCGCACGCGGCCCCGGTCGTCCTGCCACGGGACCCGGAAGACGATCTGCCGCTCGGGCTCGACGAGCCGCTCCAGGAGCCCGGGCTCGGCGTACTCGGGGCGCGCGGCGAGCACCGGCGCGAGGCTGTCGAGGACCTCGTGGACGGCCTGGTGGAACTCGGGCTGCGCCGGGTTGCGGTGCTCGATCTCGGCGCGCAGGGCGTCGAGCGCGGAGCGGGCGCCGGCGGCGGTGGTCTCGGCGGTGGGACGGGACGGCACGGAGTACCCCCTTCTGGCACGGCGGTACGCGCCAGGGAAGCGGTGCGGAGCTCGGCGCCGTTGCCGAGCGTTGACGGGCGGCGTCCTCGCGCGCCCCCGCACCTGGTGGGACCGCCGCCGGGCGCAGTGTTACATCGATGTGAATGCACGCACCAGTAAGCATTCCGGTCCGTCCGGGATGCGAGACGCCCACGGGCCCCGGCGGCACCACCCGGGGGCGGGCAACCCCGGCCCGGCACCGGCCGTCTAGCCAGGGACCGACCTTGGGGAAGGGCCATCCGCCGTGCACCGACCGTCCCGCCGTACGCTCCTGGCCGCCGCCGTGACCACGGCGCTCGCCACGGGCTGCTCCGTACCGGCCCCGCGCCGCGCCTCCCCGGCCGCCGACCCCGCACCGGGCAAGCCCTTCGCCGGCGGGGAGCCGCGCCGCGCGCTGCTGATGCAGGTCGTGGCACACCCGGACGACGACCTGTACTTCATGAACCCGGACGCGCAGCGGCTGCTCGACGCCGGGGTGCCGCTGGTCTCCGTCTACGTGACGGCCGGCGAGCACAACGGCGTCAACCGCGTCACGGGCATGCCGGGGACGCCGCCGGACCGGGCCGCCTACTCCTCAGCCCGCCGCCAGGGCCTGCGGCAGAGCTACGCGGCGGCCCTCGGCCTGCCGCTGTTCACGCCGTGGCGGCGGGAGGCGCTGGCCCTCGGCGGCGGCCGGACGGCCGAGCGGGCGGTGCTCGCGCACGGCGGGCGCCGGGTCGAGCTGATCCACCTCGACCTGCCGATGCACACCCCGCGCCGGTACCTGGCGCTGTCGGCGCTGTGGGGGGACCGGGCCCTGGAGCTGTCCGCGCACCGCTCGGCGGGCTCGCCGGTCCCGCGCCCGGGGACGTACGACCACGAGGGCCTGGTCACGGCGCTGACCGGGCTGCTGCGCCGCTACCGGCCCACCGTGGTGCACACCCTCGACCCGGACCCGGACGTCCAGCCGAGCCCCGAGGCGGTCCGCCTCCGGGACTCCGAGCAGCCGGGCTACTCGGATCACGGGGACCACACGGCGGCGGCCTGTTTCGCCTGGTCGGCGCTGGTGCGCTGGGTGGCGGAGGAGGTGCGGGCCGGGGCGCCGGTCCCGCTCTTCTCGGTGGCCGCCTTCCGCGGCTACTACAACCGCCACTGGCCGAAGAACCTGCCGCCCGGGGTGCTGGCGGGGAAGGCGGCCCGTCTGGTGCCGTACGGCGGCGATCCGTCCTGGGCGTGCGGGAACCCCTCGGGGTGCGGCGACTACGGCGTCGGCGGCGGGCGGCCGCTGACCAGCCGCAAGGGCTGGGTCCGCTCCACCCACCGCCGCTGGCCGGGCCCCGGTCTCGCGCTCGCCGCCGAGCCGGACGGGCGGCTCGCCGCGTACGGGGTCCTCGGGCTGCGCGCGGTGCGGTGGCGGGAGTCCGCTCCGGGGGTGTGGAGCGGTCCCGAGGACCTGGGCGGCGGCCCGCTGGCCCCGGGCCTCGGCGCGGCGGTGCTGCCGGACGGGCGGGTGCTGCTCGTCGGGGTGCGGTTCGCGGCCCTGGAGGGGTACGGCGGCCCCAACCGGCGGGAGGTGGTCCTCCTGGAGCAGCGCTCCCCCGGCGGCCCGTTCCTCGCGTGGCGCGGCCTCGGCACCCCGGACCTGGGGGCGGAGCGCAGCCGCCGGCTCGGCGTGCCGGTGGCGGTGACGGCTCCGGACGGCCGGGTGCGGCTGTACGTGCGGAACGCGGCGCGGGGCGTCGCCGAGCGGGTCCGCGAACCGGACGGCGGCTGGGGCCCGTGGCGGGCGCTGCCGGGGGACGCGGTGGTGCAGGACGGTCTCGCCGTCTCGACGGACGCGGCGGGGCGGACGCACGTGTACGCGCCGGGGCGGGAGTCCGTACGCCACTGGGTGGACGGCCGGGAGGCGCCGGGCGCGCTGCCGCTGTCGGGTTCGACGGTGGCGAGCGCGGGAGGCGGGCTCTACCACCGGGCGCCGGCCTCGGCGCGGCTGCTCGGCCCGGACGGCGGGGACGCGGGCCTGGACGGCTTCGGGGAGGTGCGGGCGGCGCGCTCGGCGGCACTCGGCACGGTGCTGCTCGGCACGGACGCCGAGGGCCGGGTGTGCGTGCGGGCCGGCGGGCGGCTGCGGATCCGGACGGAGGGGCCGGCGGCGGTGGCGGCGGCGCTGCACACGGGCGCCGACGGGGTGGCGGTGGTGGGGCTCGGCCCGGACGGCCGGCCCTGGTCCTGGCGGCCGTAGGAGGCGGCCGGGAACGCGAGAAGGCCCCGCACCTTCCGGTGCGGGGCCTTCCCTCACTGCTAGCAGCTCGTACGAGCTACCAGGTCAGTTCAAGATCAGGCAGTGATCTTGACGACCTGGCCGGCGCCGACGGTCCGGCCACCCTCACGGATGGCGAACTTGAGGCCCTCCTCCATGGCGACGGGCTGGATCAGCTCGACGGACATGGAGGTGTTGTCGCCCGGCATGACCATCTCGGTGCCCTCGGGGAGGGTCACGACGCCGGTCACGTCCGTGGTACGGAAGTAGAACTGCGGGCGGTAGTTGTTGAAGAACGGGGTGTGACGGCCACCCTCGTCCTTCGACAGGATGTAGGCCTGGGCCTCGAACTGGGTGTGCGGCGTGACCGAACCCGGCTTGATGATGACCTGGCCGCGCTCGACGTCCTCGCGCTTGATGCCACGGAGGAGCAGACCGACGTTCTCACCGGCCTGGCCCTCGTCGAGCAGCTTGCGGAACATCTCGATGCCGGTGACCGTGGTGGTGGTCTTCTCGGTCTTGATGCCGATGATGTCGACGGTCTCGTTGACCTTGAGGACACCACGCTCGATACGACCGGTGACGACGGTGCCACGACCGGTGATCGTGAAGACGTCCTCGATCGGCATCAGGAACGGCTTGTCGACGTCACGCTCGGGCTGCGGGATGGACTCGTCCACGGCCTTCATGAGGCCGAGGAGCTTCTCGCCCCACTCCTTGTCGCCCTCGAGCGCCTTGAGCGCCGAGACGCGGACGACCGGAAGGTCGTCGCCCGGGAACTCGTACTCGGAGAGGAGCTCACGGACCTCGAGCTCGACGAGCTCCAGGATCTCCTCGTCGTCCACCATGTCGGCCTTGTTCAGGGCGACGACGATGTACGGAACGCCGACCTGGCGGGCCAGGAGCACGTGCTCCTTGGTCTGCGGCATCGGGCCGTCGGTGGCGGCGACCACGAGGATGGCGCCGTCCATCTGCGCGGCACCCGTGATCATGTTCTTGATGTAGTCCGCGTGACCGGGGCAGTCGACGTGGGCGTAGTGACGCGACTCGGTCTGGTACTCGACGTGCGCGATCGAGATCGTGATACCGCGCTGGCGCTCCTCGGGAGCCTTGTCGATCTGGTCGAAGGCCGAGGCCTCGTTCAGGTCCGGGTACGCGTCGTGCAGCACCTTGGTAATGGCGGCCGTGAGGGTCGTCTTACCGTGGTCGATGTGACCGATGGTGCCGATGTTGACGTGCGGCTTAGTCCGCTCGAACTTCGCCTTCGCCACTGGGGTCCTCCTGTGGAGTGGTTCTGAACGCCTTGCTTCATCGGCGCCAGGTGATCTTTGCTGGGGTGCCGCCCGGCAGGGGGTATCCCTCTCGGGACGGCCCCCCACCGGTCGGTGTCAAGCCTAAAGCGTGTGGACGCGGTGCGTTGAACGCGGTGCGTTACTCGCCCTTGGCCTTCGCGATGATCTCCTCGGCGACGTTCCGCGGAACCTCGGCGTAGGAGTCGAACTGCATCGAGTAGCTTGCGCGACCCGAGGTCTTGCTGCGGAGGTCGCCGACGTAGCCGAACATCTCCGACAGGGGCACGAGGCCCTTCACGATGCGGGCACCGTGACGCTCCTCCATGGCCTGGATCTGGCCACGGCGGGAGTTGATGTCGCCGATGACCTCGCCCATGTAGTCCTCGGGCGTGGTGACCTCGACGGCCATCATCGGCTCAAGGAGCACGGGGGAAGCCTTGCGCGCGGCCTCCTTGAAGGCCTGCGAACCGGCGATCTTGAACGCGAGCTCGGAGGAGTCGACCTCGTGGTAGCCACCGTCGAGAAGAATGACGCGGACGCCCGTCATCTCGTAGCCGGCCAGGATGCCGAACTGCATGGCCTCCTGCGCACCCGCGTCGACCGAAGGGATGTACTCCTTCGGGATGCGGCCACCGGTGACCTTGTTCACGAACTCGTACGACGCCTCGCCGCCCTCGATGGGCTCGATCGCGATCTGCACCTTGGCGAACTGACCGGTACCACCGGTCTGCTTCTTGTGGGTGTAGTCGTGACGCTCGACGCCCTTGCGGATCGTCTCGCGGTACGCGACCTGCGGCTTGCCGACGTTGGCCTCGACCTTGAACTCGCGACGCATGCGGTCGACGAGGATGTCGAGGTGGAGCTCGCCCATGCCACCGATGATGGTCTGGCCGGTCTCCTCGTCCGAGTGGACCTGGAAGGAGGGGTCCTCCTCCGCGAGACGCTGGATGGCGACACCCAGCTTCTCCTGGTCACCCTTGGACTTGGGCTCGATCGCGACCTGAATGACCGGCGCCGGGAAGTCCATGGACTCCAGGATGACCGGGTTCTTCTCGTCGCACAGCGTCTCACCGGTGGTGGTCTGCTTCAGGCCCATGACGGCGACGATGTCGCCGGCGCCCACCGAGTCGATCTCCTCACGCTTGTTCGCGTGCATGCGGTAGATCTTGCCGATGCGCTCCTTCTTGCCCTTGACGGAGTTCAGCACCGCGGTGCCGGCCTCCAGGCGACCGGAGTAGATCCGGACGAAGGTGAGCTTGCCGAGGTGCGGGTCGCTCGCGATCTTGAACGCGAGGGCCGACAGCGGCTCGTCGTCGGACGGCTTGCGCTTGACGACAAGCTCGGCGTCCTTGACGTCGTGGCCCTCGATGGCCTCGACGTCGAGGGGCGACGGCAGGTAGCGGACGACGGCGTCGAGCAGGGGCTGGACGCCCTTGTTCTTGAACGCGGTGCCACAGAACACCGGGGTGACCGTGGTGTCGCCGCCCTTGCCGGAGGCGATGGTGATGCGACGGATCGCGGCGTAGAGCTGCTCCTCGGTGGGCTCGACGCCCTCGAGGAAGAGCTCCATGAGCTCCTCGTCGTTCTCGGCGACGGCCTCGACGAGCTTGCCGCGGTACTCGTCCGCGAGCTCCTGCTTGTCGGCCGGGATGTCGACGACGTCGTACATCTCGCCCTTGGTCGCCTCGGCGGACCAGACGAGGGCCTTCATCTTCACGAGGTCGATGACGCCCTCGAAGTCGGCCTCGGCACCGATCGGGAGCTGCATGACGATCGGAGTGGCGCCGAGGCGGCTCACGATCATGTCGACGCAGCGGAAGAAGTCGGCACCCGTACGGTCGAGCTTGTTGACGAAGCAGATACGCGGAACGCCGTAGCGGTCCGCCTGACGCCAGACGGTCTCGGACTGGGGCTCGACGCCGGCCACGCCGTCGAACACGGTGACAGCACCGTCGAGCACGCGCAGGGAACGCTCCACCTCGACGGTGAAGTCGACGTGACCCGGCGTGTCGATGATGTTGATCGTGTGGTCGACGTTCTCGAGCGGCCAGTGGCAGGTGGTGGCAGCGGACGTGATCGTGATGCCACGCTCCTGCTCCTGCTCCATCCAGTCCATCGTGGCAGCGCCGTCGTGGACCTCACCGATCTTGTACGAAACGCCGGTGTAGAACAGGATCCGCTCGGTGGTGGTCGTCTTGCCCGCGTCGATGTGGGCCATGATGCCGATGTTGCGCACCTTGGCCAGGTCAAGCGAAGTGGTAGCCATAAGGCTTCAGTCTTCTCTCGGTCTCGATGGGGGTTGCGACTACCAGCGGTAGTGCGCGAAGGCCTTGTTGGACTCGGCCATCTTGTGCGTGTCCTCGCGCTTCTTGACCGAAGCACCCAGGCCGTTCGAGGCGTCCAGGAGCTCGTTCATGAGGCGCTCGGTCATGGTCTTCTCGCGGCGGGCGCGGGAGTAACCGACGAGCCAGCGCAGCGCGAGGGTGGAGGCACGACCGGGCTTGACCTCGATCGGCACCTGGTAGGTGGCGCCACCGACACGGCGGGACTTGACCTCGAGAGCCGGCTTGACGTTCTCGAGGGCGCGCTTCAGCGTGACGACCGGGTCAGCACCGGTCTTCTCGCGCAGGCCCTCCATGGCGCCGTAGACGATGCGCTCAGCGGTGGAGCGCTTGCCGTCGAGCAGGATCTTGTTGATCAGCGACGTGACAAGAGGAGAACCGTAGACCGGGTCGATGATGACCGGGCGCTTCGGGGCGGGGCCCTTACGAGGCATTCTTACTTCTCCTTCTTGGCGCCGTAGCGGCTGCGGGCCTGCTTGCGGTTCTTGACACCCTGGGTGTCGAGGGAGCCGCGGATGATCTTGTAACGAACACCAGGCAGGTCCTTCACACGGCCGCCACGCACGAGCACGATGGAGTGCTCCTGCAGGTTGTGTCCCTCACCCGGGATGTAGGCCGTGACCTCGATGCCGCTGGTCAGACGCACACGCGCGACCTTACGGAGGGCCGAGTTCGGCTTCTTCGGGGTGGTCGTGAACACACGCGTGCAGACGCCACGGCGCTGGGGCGAACCCTCGAGAGCGGGCGTCTTGTTCTTCTCGACCTTGTCCTGCCGGCCCTTCCGGACCAGCTGCTGGATCGTAGGCACTACTTCTCCGGTTTCTGTGTGCCGTAAGTACTACTAACCTGGAACATTCACCGACCCACGCGGTCGGGCGTGTCGGATCCGGTGGACCTTCCGCAGAGCGCGGAAAGGCGCGGACCACGGTGGCCGGTCTTGGACTCGCCGTGCGGTTGTGGACACGCACAGGAGCCCAGGCACACCCCAGGCACAAGGCATGAGCGTACCTATCGCACGGACTGCGGTCAAAAGAAATGGAACCCGCCGACCCGGCATGGAAGATCGTCCGGCCCCCGAGGGCACGGCGATCCACCGGAAACGGACGACGGGTCGGGCCCCGCACCGGGCCGCTCACGGGCCGGTACGAGCCGGGTCGCGGGTCAGTCGCGGGCCGTGCGGCGGGGTTCGGCGCGGGGGTCCTCGGCGTCCGGAGCGGCGTCGGGCTCCAGGAACTGGCTGACGACCTTGACGAAGACGCCCATCCGCTCGTCGGGGACGCCCAGCCAGCGGGCGAAGTCCTCCATGGTGGGCTGCCAGTCGGTCGGCGGCAGCAGATCGGCCGCCAGCGGCAGCTCCTCCGGCGTGACGCGGCCGGACCGGATGAGCATGTCGCGGACGGAGACCCCGAGGAGCGGGGCGATGCGGCGCATGGTCTCCAGGTCGGGCATGCTCTGCCGCTGCAGCAGCCGGGTCACGGCGGCCCGGTGGACCCCCGCCTCGTCCGCGATGCGGGACTTGCCGCCGCCGCGCGGGCTGTCGATGTCGTATCCGCGCCGTCTCATCAGGCCTTCGACCCAGCCGGCGAACTCGTCGAGTCCTTGACTGTTCATGCTCTACCGCTCCCTCATCATCCCCACCCTCCGGGTCCCTCACTCTAGCGTGCTTGCGCGCACGGAATTACGTGCTTTCGGGCACGCAATCGTGTCGAATCGATGAAGAACCCCTCCACATCCATAGTTGCGCGCGAGCGCGCAACATGTAAGTCTGCCGATCGCCGCACTCGTCGCCTCCTGAACCCCAGGGCTCTCACGAGCCCCTTGCGTCCCGGTGGCCCGGACCGTGGAGAGAACCGTCTTGTCCCAGCCCGACCCGACCCCCTGGCAGGCCGCCGCCGCGTGCGCCGGCCTCTCCCCGGCCGTCGTCTTCGCCCGCCGCGAGCGGCAGGCCGCCCCCGCCCTGCGCGCCTGCGCCGGCTGCCCCGTCGCCCGCGAGTGCGAGGCGGCCGTGGCCCCCGCCGAGAGCTGGTTCGACGGCGTCTGCGCCGGGCGCCTCTGGCGCAACGGCCGGCCGGTGAAGCCCCGTTCGCGCCCCGGAACCGCCGCCTCCGCCCACGTGGAAGCCGTGCGCGCCGGAGCCGCCCCGCTCGACGACCGCGCCGTCGCCGCCCAGCTGGACGCCGTCCTCGACGCCGCCCGCGCCGCCGGCGCCGCCCCGGCCCGCACCGGAGGCGACCGTGACTGAGCCCGCCGTCGGCGGCGCCGCCGAAGCCGTCCTGCGGGACGTCTCCCTCTGGGCCGCCGCCCTCGCCCGCCACTTCCCCGAACTGGCCGAGGAGCTGGCGCCGGTACGCCGCTCCCCCGCCGGCACCACGCCCGCCGCGCCGCACCCCGGCACCGGCGCGCTCATCCGCCAGGAGCGGCGCGAGGCCCTGCTCCTGGAGCAGCGGCACGGGCTCGCCGTGCCCGGCCACGGCGCCGCCCCGATCCGGCTCCACGTCTCGGACTGCATCCGGGACGTCACCGACGGCGTGGTGGAGCTGGAGGAGGCCGTGCACGCCCGGCTCGGCCTGCCCCGGCCGCCGCGCGCCGGGGTGGTCGACCGGCTGCGACGGGTCGTCGCCCGGCTCGACGCCGTCGCCGCCCACCCCGACCTGGCCCGCCACGTGCGGGACGAGGTGCGGCGGATGGCCCGCCGCTGCGCCCGCACCCTCGGCGAGGCGGAGACCGTGGTGCGGGTGGCCGGCCGCTGCCCCTGGTGCGACTCGGTCTCGCTGCGCGCCTTCCCGGACCGCCGGGCGGTGCTGTGCGTGAACCCCGCCTGCGTCTGCGTCGATCCGGTGTGCGGCTGCCAGGACGACCCCGCCTACCGGCACCTGTGGCGGGAGGACGAGTGGGCGGAGCTCGCGGACGCCTCCGGGGCCCGCACGGAGGAGATCGAGGCGGCCATGGACGACACGAAGGAGACCTCATGCTGAGCTCGCCCCACCTGCCGGCCCTGATCCCGGGCCCGCTCGCCGCCGAGGAGGCGGGCGTGGCGCCCGCGACGATCCGCAAGTGGGTCCAGCTGGGACATCTGCGGGCCGTCGGCAAGGCGGGACGGGCGCAGCTCTTCCGCCTGGAGGACGTCTTCGCGGCGGAGCGGGCGGCCCGCCGCCGGCCGCGTACGGCCTGAGCCCGTCCGAGAGTCCGAGAGTCCGAGAGTTCCCCGAAGCGCCCCCGTGTCCGGCCGGACACGGGGGCGCTTCGTCATGCCGTCACGCCGTCACGCCGTGAGGAAGTGCCGCAGCGAGCGGGTCAGTTCCGCCGTGAAGCGGGCGCGGCCCGGCTCGTCGAGGCGGTCGAGGGAGAGGTACGGGTTGAGGTCCTCCAGCTCGACCAGGAGGAGTCCGCCGTCCGGCGCCCGGCAGGCGTCGACGCGCTGGATGCCGTGGCGCAGGGTGTTCCAGGCGATGAAGCCGCGCGCGAAGTCGAGGTCGGCGGCGGTGGGTTCGTACGGCACGAGTTCCCAGCGGCGCTCGGGGTCGGGGGCGTACAGCGCGTACTGGAAGCGGTCGTCGACGAAGAAGAAGGAGACCTCGTAGCGGAAGTCGATCCGGGGCTGGACGAGCAGTTCCCCGTCCCCGTACGGGAGTCCGGCGAGCTCGGCGTACGGGACGAACCGCAGTCCTATGGAGTCGGCGCCGGCCTTGGGCTTGACCGCGTACGCGGCCGCCTCGGGGAGGCGGTGCAGCTCCTCGGGCCGGTCGACGGTGGGGATGACGGGGTGTCCGGTGGCGGTGAGGTCGACGAGGTACTGCTTGCCGGCCATGTCGGCGCGGCCGTGGAGCGGGTTGTAGACGGGGGTGCCGAGGGCGGTGGCGCGCTCGCGGAAGCGGTCGTACGCCTCCTGGAAGTGGAGGACGGGGCCGCTGTTGCGGACGACGACCGCGTCGAAGCCCTCCATGAGGGCGGCGGCGTCGCGGGGGTGGCAGAGGGCGAGGTCGAAGGAGGCGCGGAGCCGGGCGGTGAGGTCGATGTCCTCGTCGCAGTAGCGGCGTCCGCGGGCCGGGTAGGCGAGGTCGGTGACGTAGAGCAGACGGGGTCGGGCGGCGGACACGGGCGGCTCCTCGGGTTCGGGAGGGCCAACCTATCCGCGGGCCTCGGCTTCTTGGAAGGCATCACCGCAGGTCAGGCCCGTATTTCTGGGATCGGGGGCACGTCGGTCGCCGAATTAGTTGCGTGCGCGCACGCTCTCTGTCACAGTTGGTGCAGCGGCGGAGCTGCGCCCGCAGGACGGGCGGCGGCTCCGCCGTCCGCCGTCCGGGCGCGTTCCCGCGCCCCTCGCCCCCTCCCCCGCGGGAACCCCGGACGGCGGCCCCTCCCCTCCCTCTCCACCGCCCCTCCCTCCCGAGGAGAACCGTCATGACCACTCCCCCGAGTGCGTTCCCGGACGTCGAGAAGCTGGTCGTCGACGTCCTCAAGGCCGACCCGGCCCTGGCCGGGGCGGTGATCGCCGTCCAGGCGCCCGCCGGCTTCGACGGCACCCAGGCCGCCGTCCTGGTGAACCGCCGCGGCGGCGCCTGGATCGGCGACCTCCACGTCGACATGCCCCTGATCGAGTTCGAGGTGTACGGCCCCACCAAGGAGGCCGCCCACGTCCTCGCCAACGGCGCCCGGCGCGCCCTGCTCGCCACCCTCGGCAAGCAGGTCGGCGCGGGCAACGTCGTCCACGACGTGGAGGAGCAGGACGGCCCGCGCTGGCTGCCCGACTACCTGTACCGGGGCGCGAACCGCTACCTCTGCGTGCTGCGCCTCTCCCTCACCGTCTTCTGACGGCCGGGAAGACCCCGCCGTCAGGACGGCCGGAGTCGCCCCAGGCCGTCTCCGACGGCCCGCCGGACCCCGTCCGGCCCCACCGACAAGGCCCCGCCGCCCGGCGGGGCCTTTGCCGTGCCCGGGCCTTCCCTCGCCCGGGCGCGGCGCCCTCACCCCTCAGAAGGAGAAACCCCATGGCAGGCAACAACTCCGCCGAGATCCGCGTCGCCGGCACCGGCAAGCTCTTCGTCGCCGAGGCCGGCGCGGCCGCCCCGTCCTTCGGCGCCGACCCGGCCGCCGACTGGGCCTCGGCCACCTGGACGAACCTCGGCTACACCACCGGCGACGGCGTCACCTTCTCCAAGAAGGACAAGCTGGAGCCGATCGACACCTGGCAGTCCGTCTCCCCGGTGCACTTCATCTACTCCAGCCGTGACCTCTCGCTGAAGTTCTCGATGCTCCAGTTCAACGAGGACACGCTGCCGTTCTTCATGGGCGGCGGCGAGGTCAAGCCGGAGCCGGCCGCGTCGACGGACTCGTTCAAGTACGAGATCGCCGAGCGTCCGTACGCCGACGTCCGCGCCCTCGGCCTGGAGTTCACCGACGTCCGCGTCGGCGGGACCCCGGTCACGTACCGCTTCATCATCCCGCGCGGCCAGGTGACCGCCTCCGACGACATCAAGCTGGCCCGCAAGGCGGCGTCCACCCTGGGCATCACCTTCACCGCGATGTCGAACGGCGGCGGCCAGCCGCTGGCGACCTTCCTCATGAAGGACACCACCTACGCCGCCTGATCCACCCCCGGGGCGGGACGGCGGCACCCCGCCGTCCCGCCCCGCCCCCCAGCTTCCCCCCTGTTCGTACGCATCCGATCAAGGAGTACGCATCACCATGGCCCGTTTCGACGTCAACGCCGCCCGCGCCCAGCGCCAGGAGGGCCGCGGCCGCTCCTGGACCTTCGAGCTGGACGGCGACAGCTTCACCCTCCCGACGGAGCTCTCCCGTACGACCGCGAAGGGCCTGCGCAAGCTCGACGACAACGACGTGGACGGCCTGCTCGCGCTCCTCATGGGCGCCGAGCAGTTCGCCCGCTTCGAGGAGCACGAGGTCACCATGCAGGACATCGCCGCGATCCTGGAGGCGTACGGCAAGGAGACCGGGCTCGGCCTGGGGGAAGACTGAGCCTCGTCGAGTTCGTCGACGAACACGCCGAGGCCCTTGAGGCGGACCTGATCCGCTACTACGGGACCGACATCCTCGACTGGCACCGGGGCGAGCTGTCCAGCCGGCGGCTGCTGGTGCTGATCAAGCACCTGCCCCGGGACAGCGCGCTCCAGCGCGACCTCCACGGCGAGGTGGCCGAGTGGTCGGTCACCGACCATCTGCTGGCGGCGGCGGTGGACCATCTGGCCGTCGCCAACTGGATGTTCTCCTGCGTCAACAGCTCGGAGGACGGGGACGCGCCCGAGTTCCCGGAGCCGGTGCCGCGTCCGAAGTCCACGAAGGACGCGGAGGAGGACGGGGAGGGATCCGGTCCGGACGGGACGGCCGCCGCCCCGGACGCCGGGGAGGCCGCCCCGGCCGTCTCCCCCGGCCAGCTGGCCCGCTTCTTCGGCTGACCGAGGCGGGCCCGTCAGGCCGTCCGCCCGTCGGCGCCACCCTCCCGGAGTCCGTTCCCGTCAGGGGGCGGACTCCGGAGGTGCTTCCTGGGCGCGTTCGGCGGCCAGCTCCTCCTCCAGCGCCTTGGCCCGTTCGGAGAGCGTCCGGGGCTTGCGGGGCTCGGCGTCCCGGCGCTCGCCGGCGCCGCCGGACTGCTGGACGGGGACGTGCGAGAGCGGCGGGACGATCGGGCGGCCGCCCTTGCCCCGCACGACCTTCCGCACGGGCTGCGCGGTGCGCCGGGCACGGCTCTCCTGGGCCGTGACCAGCGGATCGGGCGCCGTCGCGTGGGGCTCGGACTCCTTGCCGTACGCGGGTTCGGACGCGGGTCCCGGTTCGGGTCCGGGTCCGGGTCCGGGTCCGGGTGCGGGCGCACCCGTGGGTTCAGGCTCGGGCCCGCCCTCGTCCTCGGTCTCCCCCCCGTCCCCCGCGTCGCGCTCCGGCGCGGAGCCCTGTTCGAACAGGGCGCGCTCCCGGCGCACCCGCTCCTCGGCCTCGACGACGGAGGCGGGCGGTTCGAGGAGGCGCGCGAAGGGCAGGGCGATGACCCGGGCGCCGTCCTGCGGCCCGGCGTCGGTGCGGCGCTGCGGGCGTCTGATGCCGCGGCCGTCGCTCTGGCCCTGGGCGTAGGCGTCGGCGACGCGGCGCTCGTACTCCCGCCGGATGCGCGGGAGTTCGTCGGAGACGGCCTCGGCCCAGCCGGAGGTGAAGGCGGTGGTCTCCCGGCGGTCGATCTCGGACCTGGGGATCACGACGAGTTCCTCGGGGGCGTACCCGAAGACGTGGACGAGCTCGGAGAGCCGTGCGAAGAGATGGGGCAGGTCCGGATGGGAGGCGAGCCAGTCGACCACCCGCTCCCGCCGGTCGGCGTCCGACTCCGTGTCCATGTGTCAGTGCTGCCTTCCAGCCCCCTGGGGTCCCCGCGCGCCCCTCGCGCCCCGTGCCGTCCCAGAGTGGTCGGGTCCAGGAGAGCGCCCTCCAGATTACCCGGTCCGATTTTCCTTTCGATCACGGCCAACTCGTTCGGGAACCTGACGAGAAGACACGCCGTCACTCCCCTCTCGCTCGACAAACCTCGAACAGATGTTCCACACTCTGTTCGCACAGTAGTTCGAAAACGTGGTGCCCCCGCTCTCCACACGCACGCGGCGCCGCCACGCACGCACGGGCAAGCACAGGAAGGCAGGCGTCCATGACTCAGCCGGGCGAGGCATCGCGACCGCACATCCCTCTCCAGGACCGCCTTCGCCAGCTCCTCGACGGACCCGCCGCCCTCGACAAAAGGGCACTGCTCGGGACCCTGTACGCCGAGGTCTCCCGCCGCGAGACCCTCGCGTACGCCGCCGGCTGGAACGACGCCCTCGCGACGGTGCGGCGCGGCCCCCGCCGGGCCCCCGACGCCTAGCCCCCGCGCACCGCCCCTGCGAACGAGCCCCTGCCGGAGACCGGCGGGGGCTTTTCGGCGCTTGGCCCTCACGGGCCGGAAGCGGAGCACACATGACCAAGGAACAGGAGATCCTCGACAGGATCTCCGATCTGAAGGCCGCACTCCTGGAGGAGCGGGCCAACCCGAAGGGCGACAAGGAACCGAAGCTGCCCTCCCTGCTCAAGGACCACCTCGTCAACGTGGCCCCGAAGGTCGCCACGGAGGAGCTTCTCAGTGGCTTCCTGAAGGACTGGAAAGACGCCTACGACAAGATCAAGCAGATCCACACCGAGGTCAGCAAGCACAAGACGACCGAGATGCTGGAGATGCTGGGCCTGAACAGCATCGCCGCCGTGCACGAGAAGTACCAGGAGGCGAAGGAAGACCCGACGGTCGTGTGGAAGGACTGGCTCTGGGGGGCCATCGGGGGCGCCGTCCTCCTCGTCGCGATCCCCGCCCTCGCCCTGTTCTTCGCGGGCCAGCTGGTCAACCTGTCGCGGACCATCCAGACCTGGCGCCCCTTCGGCGACAACAGCCCCGAGGCACGCGCCGGGCGGAGGATCCTCGCCTCGAACGGCAACGGCGGGGTGTCGCTCCAGACGCTCGGCGCCGTCAACCAGCGCGAGCAGCGGGTCTTCATGGGCGGCACCAGCCTCGCCGACCTCGTGAGCAACCCCGCCAACGCCCAGCAGGCCGAGACGCTGGCCAAGGCGCTCGAAAAGCTGAACCCGCAGGTGGAGAGGTTCGACGCGAAGGCCCCCTCGTTCCTGGACTCGTTCAAGAGACTGCCCAACCAGAGCAAGGCCGACAAGGCGGCGACCGTCCTCGGCACGGTGGGCGAGGCCATCAAGAAGGTCAACGCCGTGAAGCTGAAGAAGATCGCCGACGGCCTCGAAAAGCTCAACTCGGAACTGGACAAGTTCCAGCCCACCAAGCTGCCCACGGAAGTCCAGCTCGGGAACACCGCCCAGGCGATGAGCGACCTCGCCACCCAGACCGGAACCCTCCGGCAGAAGTTCGAGGGCCTCCAGTCCACCATCCGCACCCTCGACGACGTGATCGCCGGCTCCACCGGCCGCTGACCCCACCCCCAGAAAGGAGGTGACCCATGTCCCTCGCCAGTTCCGCGAAGAAGGCCTCGGACTCCCTGCGCGCCCTCAAGTCGCAGGCGTCCGGCACCGGCGCCTCGGTCAAGAAGGTCGGCGACGCCGGCCGTGCGGCCAACGGGCAGCTGAAGAACCTCAAGAGCGGCGCCCAGAGCGCCGGCGGCCAGCTGAAGAACCTCAGGACCGCGTCCGACCAGGCCGAACGGGCCATGAAGAAGGCCGGCGACACCGCCCAGTCCGCCGGCGGCAAGCTCGCCAAGTACGAGTCCGGCGCCGGCAAGGCCGCCAAGGGCCAGGACAAGCTCAACCGGTCCATGAAGGGCAACTTCCTGGTCCGCCTGCTCGAACTCTTCATGCCGCTCATCGAGGCCATCGTCGACATGGCGCTGCGCTCCAAGACGATGCAGACGGTCCTGAAGAAGGCCTTCAGCGCCATCAAGAGCGTCATCAGCTCGGTCATGAAGGCCGTCGGGCCGATCATGAAGAAGGCCGGCAGCCTCATCAAGACGGTCTGGAACGGCATCAAGAAGGCCATCTCCAGCGTCGTCAAGGCCGTCGCCACCGTCATCAAGACCTACGTGAAGATCTGGAAGACGGTCATCACCACGGTCATGAAGGCGATCAAGACCGTCATCAGCACCGTCTGGAACGGCATCAAGCGCGTCATCACCCCGGTGGTGAACTGGATCAAGAGCGCGATCCCCAAGGCGTTCAGCGCCGTCAAGGAGAAGATGTCGTCCATCTGGAACGGCCTCAAGGACATCGCGTCCCGCGCCTTCGAGGGCATCAAGAGCGGCGTCAAGGGCCCGATCAACGCCGTCATCGGCCTGATCAACTCCATGATCCGCGCCGTCAACAAGGTCAAGGTCTCCGTCCCCGGCTGGGTCCCCGTCGTCGGCGGCAAGACCTTCGGCGTCAACATCCCGACCATCCCGATGCTCGCCACCGGCGGTGTCGTCATGCCCCGCACCGGCGGCGTCCCCGCCATCCTCGCCGAGGCCGGCGAGGCCGAGGCCGTCCTGCCGCTCTCCAAGCTCGACCGGCTCCTCGCCCTCACCGCCCGCCGCGCCCGCCAGGCCCAGGGCAGCGCCGCCGCGGCCGGCGCCGGACTCCACATCGAGCACTACCACGCGGCCCGCGGCAGCGACCCGCACGCCACCGCCGACGCCCTCATGTACCTGGTGAAGGCGCGTGGAGCCCGGGCATGAGTGCCGCGCTCGCCATGCCCCGGCTCGCCATGCCCCGCTTCAAGGTCGCCCTCGCCCCGATGCGGGGCCTCCGGCAGGCGGCCGACTCGGCGAACGGAGCGGTACGGAACCTGCGGACCGGCGTCCAGCGGGCCGCCGCCGGCGCCGACGCCCTCGCCACCGCCGCCCGTGACGCCGCCGGCGCCACCCGCGCCCTCGGCCGGGACGCCACCACCGCCCGCACCGCCCTCGACCGGCTCCGCCGCTCCCCCGCCGCCACCCGCCTCAAGCGGATCGCCACCGCCTCCGGCAAGGCCCGCCGGGCCGCGGGGCGGATCGGCACCGGGGCCGGGGCCGTCCTCGCGCTCCTCCTGCCGCTGCTGCCCGTCGCCGACGTCATCACCGGCCTCATGGGCACCTTCGGCACCGTCATGACCATCGCCTCGGTCGCCATGACAGGCATCAACGTCGCCATGCGGGCCAACCCGCTCGGCTTCCTCGTCGGCCTGCTCGTGCCCATCGCCGCGTACCTGATCGAACTCGCCGTCAACTCCGAGACCGGACAGCGGATCATCCGCCAGGTCCTCCAGCAGGCGCTCAAGGTCGTCCAGTCCGTCTGGAACTTCATCAGCCCCTTCATGAAGGCGCTCGGCAAGGCCATCGGGACCTACGCCAAGGCCTACCTGACCGTCTTCACGACCGCGCTGAGGATCGTCGGCTCGGCCATCGGGGGCATCTCCCGGATCGGCTCCGCCGTCCGCTCCGCCAGCAACGCCCTGCGCTCCATCGCCTCCCGCGCCCTCGGCGGCATCAAGAACGCCGTGAAGCCCGTCGTCCGCTGGATCACCGACAAGATCCCCGGCTTCTTCCGCACCGCCAAGGACGCCGTCTCCAAGGCCCTCCGGGGCATCGGCGACCTGGTGGAGGGCGGCCTCAGCGCCGTCCTCGGCGTGGTCAAGGGGCCGATCAACGGCCTCATCGCCTTCGCCAACTGGATCATCGACGGCCTCAACAAGCTGAGCTTCAAGATCCCGCTCACCGGCAAGAAGTTCGGCGTCTCCCTCGACAAGATCCCGATGCTCGCCGAGGGCGGCATCGTCGCGCCGCCCGAAGCCGGCGAGTACCGCATCGACGCGCTGAACGAGCTGGAGCACCGGCGCGTCCCCGCGCTCACCGAACCGCCCCCGCGCCCGCACCGCGTCCGGGAGTTCCGCGAGGAACCCGGCGCCGGCCCCCGGGGGGTGGCCGAGGACCTCTTCTTCCTCCTCACCGCCCACGCCGGCACCCCCGCCGGCGCCGCGCAGCCGGTCCTGACCTGACGACCCCGCCCACCCGAAGTGAGGTGACGGCCCCATGGCCGAGACCACGACCCCGTACGCCGGAAACACCCACACCGCCGACCTCGCGCCAGGCTCCCTCATCACCCAGGACGGACAGATCCAGTGGGCCGGGCTGCTCATCGGCCCCGGCACCCCCTTCGCCGTCGACAAGTCCGGGCTGAGCGGCTGGGAGGACCTCCCCGAGTACGACTCCTCCGACGCCGACCGCCCGACCTCCCACGGCGCCTGGCCCGGCTCCCGCTACGCCAAACCCCGCAAGACGGGCGGCACCGTCGTGCTGATGCCCGAACACGGCGGCGCCGCCACGGCCGTCCGGGCGCTGCGCCAGGCGCTGGCCCTGCTCGACGAGGAGCGGTGGCTCGCCGTCCGGCTGCACGGCGAGACGCTCGCCGTGCGGGCCCGGATCGCCCAGCGGGTGATCCCCGCCGACCAGGGCTTCGCCACCCAGGGCAGCAGCCGCATGTCCGTCCAGTGGCTCGCCACCGACCCCCGCCGGTACGTGGTCAACGAGCAGCAGGCCACGACCACCCCGCCGCAGCCGGAGGCCGGCCTCACCTGGCCGCTGACCTGGCCGCTCTCCTGGGGCGAGGCCAAGTCGACCGGCGACGCCGTCGTCGAGAACACCGGCTCCGCCCCCACACACCCGGTGATCGTCTTCCGCGGCCCCTGCTCGATGCCGAGCGTCACCGAGCGGGTCAGCCGGCGCCGTCTGCGGTACGCGATCGACCTCGCGGCCGGCGACGAGCTCACCGTCGACACCCGCGCCGGCTCCGTCATGCTCAACAACTCCGCCTCCCGGCTGCACACGGCGATGGCCGACTCCACCCCGGAGGAGCTGTTCGTCCTGGAGCCCGGCCGCAGCGATCTCTCCTTCCGCCCGGAGGAGGGCACCGACCAGTCCGTCATGACGGTCCGCTGGCGCAGCGCCGAGTGGTGACGGCCGCGCGAGGAGCGCGCCCGCGCGCCGAACGGTGACCCCGTACGACCCCTGGCCGCCCGGCGCCCCGCCGCCGGGCGGCCTTTCGTGTGCCGCCGTCCGGCGGCCGTGCCGCATTCCCTCCCCTATCCCGAGGTGACCCCATGACCGTACGAGCCGCCTGGCTCCTGCCCGAAGGGCAGACCCGCGAGGACACCCGACTCACCCTCGCCGCCCTCCTCACCCCCAGCGGCCAGAGCGCCGAGGAGACCCCGCTCCGCTCCCGGCCCGGCGTCCTGCCGGGCGGGCTGCTGCTGAACGGCGGCTCGCCGATGCAGGCCACCATCGGCACCGGCCGCGCGATCGTCCAGGGCAAGGACACCGCCCAGGGCGCGTACCTCGTCGCCGTCACCGCCCCGGAGACCCTGACGATCGAGGACGGCAACGCCCAGTACGACCGGATCGACCTGATCGAACTGGCCGTGATCGACGACCTCTACGACCGGACCGGCACCACCGAGGCCGTCGTCCGCCTGGTCAAGGGCGAGCCGAGCGCCACCCCGGTCGCCCCCGCGAGCGGCCCCGGCAGCGTGCTGCAGCTGTACACGGTCAGGGTGCCGAAGGGCACGTCGGCCGGCACCGGCGGCATCGCCTGGGCCACCGCCGTCACCACCCAGCACTGGCCCGTCGTCGCCCTCGGCGGGATCCTGCCGACCAGCGGCTACAAGGGCGCCTACGCCGGCCAGTACCGGGACGCCGCCGGCCTCCTCCAGCGCTGGGACGGCACCACCTGGGTCTCGTACCCGAAGGCGATCGGCGGCATCGCGCCGAGCGGCACCGCCGCCGGCTCCTACACCGGCCAGTTCCGGGACACCGGCGGCGGCCTCCAGCGCTGGGACGGCGCCGCCTGGCAGCACACCGAGGGCACCGCGACGCTGCTGCTCAGCGCCACCCAGTGGCTCACCGCCCAGCAGCAGAGCATCGCGGCCAACACCTGGACCGTGCTGAGCCTGCCCACCGTGGAGGTCGACGACGGCTCCGGCTGGAACGGCACCACCACCTACACCGTCCCGCGCGCCGGCTGGTGGCGGATCTCCGCCCACGCCACCTGGGAGGGCGCCTCGTCCACCGGCGTCCGCGGCTCCCGGGTCCTGGTCTCCGGCGCCGGCCAGTCCCGCATGACCTGGCTCCACCCGGCCGGCAGCGGCGCCGTCACCGTCGGCGGCGGCGGCGTGGTCCGGCTCGCCGTCGGCGACACGCTCCAGATCGCCGGCTTCCACAGCCACACCGCCGCGCTGAAGACCCTCGGCGGCTCCGGCTACGCCTGCAACCTCACCGCCGAATGGATCAAGGCCTGACCCGGCCCGCGCTCCCCGCGGCCCCTCCCGATTGGAGAACCCCATGAACCTGCGCAGCAGCTGGACCGCCGAGACCGGCCAGACCCGCGAGGACACCCGCCTCACCCAGACCGGCGTCACCACCCTGGCCAACCCCGTCCAGGTCCGCTCGGGCGTCCTGCCCGGCTCCTACGACGGCCAGTACCGGCTCGCCGCCTTCTGGACCTTCGGCTCCGCCCCCATGACCGCGACCGTCTCCGAGGGCCGCGCCGTCATCCAGGGCGACATCTCCCAGGGCGCCTACCCGGTCACCCTGCCGAACTCCGAGACCCTCACCTTCGCCCCGGGCCACGCCCAGTACGGCCGCGTCGACCTGATCGTCCTCCGGATCTACGACGGCCTGTACGACGACAACCAGCGGTACGAGGCCAAGCTGGAGATCCTCCAGGGCACCGCCGACGCCGGCCCGCAGGCCCCGCCGGTCCCGGAGCGCTGCCTCCCGCTGTACGAGGTCCTCGTCCCGGCCGGCGTCAGCGCGGGCAACGGCGGCATCCCCTGGAACACCTCGCTCAAGGACCTCCGCACCCCGGTCGTCTCCCTCGGCGGCATCCTCCCGGTCGAGGGCGCGGCGCTGCCCGGCGCCTACCCCGGTCAGTACCAGGACGCCGGCGGCACGCTCCAGCGCTGGGACGGCGGCGCCTGGGTGCCGTACTCCTCGGCGCTCGGCGGCATCATCCCGAACTCCGCCGCCAGCACCCCGGCGAGCTACACCGGCCAGTACCGCGACTCCACCACCGGAATCCTCCAGCGCTGGAACGGCACGGCCTGGGTGCCGGCCGTACCGGGCCCGTACTACACCGAGAACACCGACCAGGGCGAGACGACCTCCGCCGCCTACACCTCGACGCTCGCGGGCCGCTCCGCCAACCCCCTCAAGATCAGCTTCACCGCCCCGCCGTCGAAGGCGGTCGTCGCCCACTACGGCTGCCGCACGCGCGCCCGGGACGACCTGTACTCGTACATGGCACTCGAACTCTCCCTGAACGGCACCGTCCTCATCGCCCCCGAGGACGAGTACGGGATCTACACCGCCACCACCACGACGACCTCGATGTCCTCCATGCGCCGGTTCACGAACCTGACACCGGGCCAGACCTACACGCTCACCGCCTACTTCCGGGTCGTCCCCGCCAACCCGATCGTCAAGGCGTTCTTCGACAACACCTTCATCAAGGTCGACCCGCTGCCGTAGCCCGGCCCCACCACCCGCCCCACGAGAGGAGCACCCCATGCCCCTTCGCCCCGGCTGGCTGCTGCCCGACGGCCAGACCCGACAGACGACCCGTCTCACCGCCCTCGGGGCCGCCACCCCGGTCGACCCGCTCGTCTCCCGCTCCGGCATCCTGCCGGGCTCCACCGACGGCGCGTACCGGGTCAGCGGCCTGTCCCTGACCGGCAGCGGCCCGATGACCGCGACCGTCCACTCCGGCCGTGCCTTCGTCCAGGGCCGGCCCGAGCAGGGCGCGTACCCCGTCGCCCTCGACGGCGACACCGTCCTCGCCTTCGGCGACGGCGACCCGCTCGTCCCGCGGATCGACCTCGTCGTGCTGCGCGTGTACGACGACGAGTTCGACAGCCTCACCCGTCACGAGGCCGTCCTGGAGGTGCTCGTCGGCCAGCCGTCGGCCACCCCGTCCGCCCCGGCCGTCCCCGCCGCCTCGCTGCCGCTCTTCACCGTCCGGGTCAAGGCCGGCACCTCGGCCGGCACCGGCGGCATCGACTGGACCGGCGGCGACCTCACCGACCTGCGCACCACCGTCGCCTCGGTCGGCGGCATCCTGCCCGTGTACAACAACGCCGGCGTCCCCGGCTCCTACCCGGGCCAGTACCAGGACAACGACACCGCCCACCACCTCCAGCGCTGGAGCGGCACCGGCTGGGTCGCGTACCCCAAGGAGATCGGCGGCGTCGCCCCCCAGGGCGCGCTCACCGTCGGCGGCTACACCGGGCAGTACCGCGAGCACAACGGCGTCCTCCAGCGGTGGAACGGCACCGTCTGGGCGAACTACCAGCCGCCCGTGGAGGTGGAGTCGACCACGACCGGCGCCACCGCGCTCGCCAACTGGGGCCTCGTCGCCTTCGACGCCCGCCGCAGCCGCGGTCTGTGCACCATGTCGGTCACCGTGACCCGCACCGGCACCCAGATCGACGCCAACTCGGCCGGAAACATCGTCAACGACGAGGCGCTCTGCACGCTGCCCGCCGGCTGGCGGACCCCCGTCGGCATGGAGGCCGCCGCAGGCGACGGCTACGGCTGCGGCGCCGCCTACCTGTCCCCCACGGGCACGGTCACCCTGCGGACCTGGTCCTCGAACGGGGCCCTCGTCCCCGGCCGCAACATCCGCGTCAGCGCCACCTACATCCTCCCGTGAGGTCGTCATGAGTCTCGACACGCCCTACCGGGCCATCTTCTGCGACCTGGTGACCGACCAGACCCTCGACATCCTGCCGCTGCGGGACGTCTCCTTCGAGGACTACATCGGCCGGGCCGGTTCGCTCTCCGGCACCGTCCCCATCCCCGACCGCGCCATGGCCGACCGCGCCCACCAGATCAAGCCCGGCCGCACCACCGTCTACCTGGAGCGCGGCGGCTACCTGTGGTGGGGCGGCATCGTCTGGACCACCAACCTCCAGGGCAGCGACCGCGGAGTGGTGACCCTCTCCGTCCAGGCCGCCACCTTCGACTCGTACGCGGGCCGCCGCCGCATCCGCACCGAGCTCAAGTACACCCAGGTCGAGCAGTTCGACATCGTCCGCGGTCTCTGGAGCGAACTCGGCGCCGGCCTCGTCGCCAGCTCGGTCGACCCCGGCGACGACGTGCCCACCAAGGCGGTCCCGCGGACCGCGGCGTGGCGCTTCGGCGACGAGACCGTCTACCAGGAGGCGCTCGACCAGCTCGCCGCCTACGAGGACGGCGTCGAGTACCACATCCTCGTCTACCGCGACCCCGCCGACGGGCAGCGCGTCCGCCGGCTCCGGCTCGGCTCCCCCAAGATCCGCACCGGCGCCACCGACATGGTCTTCGACCGCCCCGGCACCATCCTCGGCTACTCGCTCCCGGACGACGCCACCCGCGGCGGCACCACCTCGCTCGCCCGCGGCGCCTCCGCGAACAACAACGCCGCCGCCGAGTCCCGGCCGACGGTGTCCGCGGAGATCCCCGCCGTCGGCCTGCCCGACCGCTGGCCCCAGCTGGACCTCTCCACCGACTACAACGACGTCAGCGACAAGGCCGTCCTCGACGCGCTGGCCACCGCCGTCCTCCGGGAGGCCCAGGGCTCGGTGCAGATCCCCGAGATCAGCATCCGGCTCTCCGGGATCGTCCCCCCGGCCCTCCTCGGCCGCACCGCCCGCATCCGGATCACCGACGAATGGCACCCGACGGGCCTCGACGCCCGCTACCGGATCGTCGGCGTGAAGGTCCGCCCGGCCGAACGCGGCCGCCCCGACACCGCCGACCTCGCCCTGGAGGCCCTCTGATGGCCCTGCTGCCCGAGTCCATCATCGACCGGCTGATCCAGATGGAACGCCGGATCAACGCCCTGTCCACGGCGGTCAACACCCGCCCCCCGCTCACCGAGATCCTCAACGGCTCGCTCGCCGTCAGGCGGCAGGAGGGCCCCCAGGACCCGGTGACCCTGGTCGCGCAGATCACCACCAGCGGCCCCGGCGGCAGCAAGCCCGTGCTGCGGGTCAACGACGCCTACGGCCACGAGATCCTCTCCGACGACATCCTCACCGGCGGCCTCGCCCGGCCCTGGCTGCCGATGCTGCCGCCGCAGGACCTCGCCTCGGTGAACTGGCCGGCCACCAGCGCCACCGCCTGGACGGCCATCGCCCAGTCGCAGAACCCGATCTGGCAGCCCAAGATGCGGCTGCGGATGCTCACCCGGGTCTCCTCCGGGGCCACCGGGCAGATCCGGGTGATGGTCGGCGGCGTCCAGTTCGGCTCCACCGTGACCGCCGGCGCCGTCTTCGACCACACCGCCGCCGTCACCGCCGACATGCAGGCCGACTTCGGCAAGGACCTCACCGTGGAGGTCCAGGGGATCGTCACCAGCGCCTCGGGCACGGTCTACGCCCGGCCGGTGCTGATGTACGGCCGCCAGACCTGACCGCCCGCCCGCCCGTCCTCCCCCAAGGAGCGCACCCATGATCCCCGACCCCACCCAGCCCTGGGGCGTCGCCATCGACTACGCGGGCCGCGGCTCCGTCGCCGAGCAGGGCCACACGATCGAGCTGCGGCTGTACGACAACAGCCTCGGCGGCCCGCTGGAACCCGACCCGATGACCGGCGAGTACCCCGCGGTGTACGTCACCGCGCAGATCGCCGAGAACGGCGAGGGCGGCGCCCAGCTGCGCGGCTACGGCCTCACCATGGTCCAGCCCGTCAACGGCCGGCCCGCCGTCCCCGACCCCGACGCCGTCGTCCGCGCGGTCGCCGCCGCCCTCACCGACTTCGAGACCCGCAGGACCGCCTTCGCCGCGCTCTGCGCCGCCTGGGCCCCGGCCCCCGAACCCGAGCCCGAACCGGAGCCCGCGCCGGAACCGGAACCGGAGCCCGGGGCGTAACGCCCGCGCCCCGTCCGCCCCGCGCACTCCCCCCGCCCCATCCGCCCCGCGCCCCCGACGGCCGGGGTTTTCGCATGTCTGGAGGACCTCAGATGGCCACCCCCTTGTCCGCGGACCGGCTCCTCGCCGCGCTCCGCGCCGAAGGCGTCACCGTCGTCGAACACCCCGGCTGGCGCGGCCACCACCGCAACCGCGCCGGCGCCTGGGGCCCCGTCGCCGGCGTCATGATCCACCACACCGTCTCCACCGGCACCGCCCACTCCGTGGAGATGTGCTTCGACGGCTACGACAGCCTCCCCGGCCCGCTCTGCCACGGCGTCATCGCCAAGGACGGCACCGTCCACCTCGTCTCCGACGGCCGCGCCAACCACGCCGGCGGCGGCGACCCGTCCGTCCTGCGGGCCGTCGTCACCGAGGCCTACGGCGACCGGCCCCCGGCCCCGCGCGAGCACCAGGGCAGCGCCGGCGCCGTCGACGGCAACTCCCGCTTCTACGGCTTCGAGTGCGTCAACCTCGGCAACGGCCGCGACCCCTGGCCGGCCGCCCAGCTCGACGCCGTCGAACGCGTCTCGGCCGCCCTCTGCCGCGCCCACGGCTGGGGCGCCAGGTCCGTCATCGGCCACCTGGAGTGGTCCGACTGGAAGAGCGACCCCAAGGGCTTCGCCATGCCCGTCATGCGCGACCGGGTGCAGAAGCGGCTCGGTGCCGCCCCCGCCCCCCGGCCCACCGCCCCCGCCAAGCCGGCCACCCCCCGCTACCAGCCCTTCCCCGGCGCCGCCTTCTTCCGGAACGACCCCAGCTCGCCGGTGATCACCGCGATGGGCCGCCGGCTGATGGCCGAGGGCTGCGGCCGCTACCAGGTCGGCCCCGGCCCCCGCTGGACCGAGGCCGACCGCAGGTCGTACGAGGCCTGGCAGCGCAAGCTCGGCTTCCGCGGCACCGACGCCGACGGCTGGCCCGGCGCCACCTCCTGGAACGCGCTGAAGGTCCCGTACACCCAGTGATCCCCCGTGCTCCCGCAGTGATCCCCTAAGGAGAGACCCCCATGTCCGAAGCCGCGAAGCGCACGGCCCGCACCGTGCTGCAGACCGCCGTCGCCCTCGCCCTGGTCCTGCCGGCGCTCGTCGACGCCTCCGGCATCCCCGCCACCCTCCCCTGGGTCGCCGGCGCGCTCACCGTGGCCGGCGCCCTGACCCGGGCGATGGCGGTCCCCGCCGTACAGCTCCTGCTGCCCGCGTGGCTGCGGACGGACCAGGGCGGCGCCGATGACCGAGGCTGATCCGAACGACCCGGTCGCGGTGGCGCTCGAACTGGAGCGGCTCCGCGGCACCCTCGAAGCCGGCTTCGCCCGCGTCGACGGCTCGCTCGCCCTGCTCGTCCAGCGCAGCGACCAGACCGACAAGCAGCTCGCCGACCACGAGGCCCGCCTCGACGACCTGGAGCGCGCCCGCTGGCCGCTCGCCTCCATCGCCGCGCTCACCGCCGGCGCGGGGGTGCTCGTCGCGCTGTGGGAGCTGGCCGGGCGCTGAAACCCCGAAGGGCGGCCACCCCGTACGCAACGGGGTGGCCGCCCTTCGGTCAAGCGACTCGCTTACTGGTTGTACGGACCGTAGTCGTAGTCCTCCAGCGGAACGGCCTGGCCGGAGCCGGTGCCGAACGGCGAGTAGTCGAGGTCGTCGTAGCCGACGGACGAGTACATCGCCGCCTTGGCCTCCTCGGTCGGCTCGACCCGGATGTTGCGGTAGCGGGACAGACCCGTACCGGCCGGGATGAGCTTACCGATGATCACGTTCTCCTTGAGGCCGATGAGGCTGTCGGACTTGGCGTTGATCGCCGCGTCCGTCAGGACTCGGGTCGTCTCCTGGAAGGAGGCGGCCGACAGCCAGGACTCCGTGGCCAGCGAGGCCTTGGTGATACCCATCAGCTGCGGACGGCCGGAGGCGGGGTGACCGCCCTCGGTGACCACACGACGGTTCTCCTGCTCGAACTTCGAGCGCTCGACCAGCTCGCCCGGGAGGAGCTCCGCGTCGCCGGACTCGATGATCGTCACGCGGCGGAGCATCTGCCGGATGATGATCTCGATGTGCTTGTCGTGGATCGACACGCCCTGCGAGTTGTAGACCTTCTGGACTTCGCCGACCAGGTGGACCTGGACCGCGCGCTGACCGAGGATCCGGAGCACGTCGTGCGGGTTGGTGGCACCCACGGTGAGCTTCTGGCCCACCTCGACGTGGTCGCCCTCGCCCACGAGCAGACGGGCACGCTTCGAGATCGGGAACGCCGTCTCGTCGCTGCCGTCGTCCGGGGTGACGACGATCTTCTTGGTCTTCTCGGTCTCCTCGATGCGGACGCGACCGGCCGCCTCGGAGATCGGGGCGACACCCTTGGGCTGACGCGCCTCGAAGAGCTCGACGACACGCGGCAGACCCTGGGTGATGTCGTCACCGGCCACACCACCGGTGTGGAAGGTACGCATCGTCAGCTGGGTACCGGGCTCACCGATGGACTGGGCGGCGATGATGCCGACCGCCTCACCGATGTCGACCAGCTTGCCGGTGGCCAGCGAGCGGCCGTAGCAGAAGGCACAGGTGCCGACGGCGGACTCACAGGTCAGGACCGAGCGGGTCTTGACCTCCTCGACGCCCGCGTTGACCAGGGCGTCGATGAGCACGTCACCCAGGTCGACGTTGGCCGGCGCGATGACCTTGCCGTCCACGACGACGTCCTCGGCGAGCATCCGCGCGTACACGGAGGTCTCGACGTCGTCCGTCTTCCGCAGGACACCGGCCTCGTCCTTGGCCGCGATCCGCAGCTTCAGACCGCGCTCGGTGCCACAGTCCTCCTCGCGGATGATGACGTCCTGCGAGACGTCCACCAGACGACGGGTCAGGTAACCCGAGTCGGCGGTACGCAGGGCGGTGTCGGCCAGACCCTTACGGGCACCGTGCGTCGAGATGAAGTACTCGAGGACGGTGAGGCCCTCACGGAAGGACGCCTTGATGGGACGCGGGATCGTCTCGTTCTTGGCGTTCGACACCAGACCACGCATACCGGCGATCTGACGCATCTGCATCATGTTTCCTCGGGCGCCCGAGTCCACCATCATGAAGATCGGGTTCGTCCGCGGGAAGTTCGCGTTCATCGCCTCGGCGACCTCGTTGGTCGCCTTGGTCCAGATCGCGATGAGCTCCTGAGTGCGCTCTTCCTTGGTGATGAGACCGCGCTCGTACTGCTTCTGGACCTTCTCGTCCTGCTCCTCGTAGCCCTTGACGATGGCCTTCTTGGCCTCGGGCACGACGACGTCGGAGATGGCCACGGTGACGCCCGAACGGGTCGCCCAGTGGAAGCCGGCCGCCTTCAGGTTGTCGAGCGTCGCCGCCACGATGACCTTGGGGTAGCGCTCCGCCAGGTCGTTGACGATCTCGGAGAGCTGCTTCTTGCCCACCGAGTAGTCGACGAACGGGTAGTCCTCGGGCAGCAGCTCGTTGAAGAGCGCGCGGCCCAGCGTCGTCTTCAGACGGAACGAGTCACCCGTCTGCCACTCCGGCTCGCCCTCCTCGGCGACCGGGGGAACCCAGCCGCGCGGCGGAACGGTGCCGATCGGGAAGCGGATGTCGATCTCCGACTGGAGCGCGAGCTCCCCGGCGTCGAACGCCATGATCGCCTCGGCCGTGGAGCCGAACGCGCGGCCCTCGCCCTTGGTGTCACGCAGCTCGCCGTCGGTGGTGAGGAAGAACAGACCGAGGACCATGTCCTGGGTCGGCATCGTCACCGGGCGGCCGTCGGCCGGCTTGAGGATGTTGTTCGAGGACAGCATCAGGATGCGGGCCTCGGCCTGCGCCTCCGCGGAGAGCGGCAGGTGCACGGCCATCTGGTCACCGTCGAAGTCCGCGTTGAAGGCGGTGCAGACGAGCGGGTGGATCTGGATGGCCTTGCCCTCGACCAGCTGGGGCTCGAAGGCCTGGATGCCGAGGCGGTGCAGCGTGGGCGCACGGTTCAGCAGAACCGGGTGCTCGGCGATGACCTCTTCGAGGACGTCGTACACGACCGTGCGGCCGCGCTCGACCATCCGCTTGGCGCTCTTGATGTTCTGCGCGTGGTTCAGGTCGACCAGGCGCTTCATCACGAACGGCTTGAAGAGCTCCAGCGCCATGGCCTTCGGCAGACCGCACTGGTGCAGCTTGAGCTGCGGGCCGACGACGATGACGGAACGCGCCGAGTAGTCGACACGCTTGCCGAGCAGGTTCTGACGGAAACGACCCTGCTTGCCCTTGAGCATGTCGCTCAGGGACTTCAGCGGACGGTTGCCGGGGCCCGTGACCGGGCGACCACGACGGCCGTTGTCGAAGAGGGCGTCGACCGCCTCCTGGAGCATCCGCTTCTCGTTGTTCACGATGATCTCGGGGGCACCGAGGTCGAGCAGACGCTTCAGACGGTTGTTGCGGTTGATCACACGGCGGTACAGGTCGTTCAGGTCGGAGGTCGCGAAGCGGCCACCGTCCAGCTGCACCATCGGACGGAGGTCCGGCGGGATGACCGGCACGCAGTCGAGAACCATGCCCTTGGGGCTGTTCGCGGTCTGCAGGAACGCGGAGACGACCTTGAGGCGCTTGAGCGCACGGGTCTTCTTCTGGCCCTTGCCGGTACGGATGATCTCGCGGAGCTTCTCCGCCTCCTCCTCCAGGTCGAAGGACTCCAGGCGCTTCTGCAGCGCCGCGGCACCCATCGAGCCGTCGAAGTACGTGCCGAAGCGGTCACGCAGCTCGCGGTAGAGGAGCTCGTCGCCCTCCAGGTCCTGGACCTTGAGGTTCTTGAAGCGGGACCAGACCTCGTCCAGACGGTCGATCTCGCGCTGCGCGCGGTCGCGCAGCTGCTTCATCTCGCGCTCGGCACCCTCGCGCACCTTGCGGCGCACGTCGGCCTTGGCGCCCTCGGCCTCCAGCTCGGCCAGGTCGGACTCGAGCTTCTTGGCGCGGTTCTCCAGGTCGGAGTCGCGGCGCTGCTCGATCTGCTGGCGCTCGACGGAGACGTGGGCCTCCAGCGACGGGAGGTCGCGGGTGCGGCGCTCGTCGTCGACGAAGGTGATCATGTACGCCGCGAAGTAGATGACCTTCTCGAGGTCCTTCGGGGCGAGGTCGAGGAGGTACCCGAGGCGCGACGGGACGCCCTTGAAGTACCAGATGTGGGTGACGGGAGCGGCCAGCTCGATGTGGCCCATCCGCTCGCGGCGCACCTTGGCGCGGGTGACCTCGACGCCACACCGCTCACAGATGATGCCCTTGAAGCGGACACGCTTGTACTTGCCGCAGTAGCACTCCCAGTCCCGGGTCGGACCGAAGATCTTCTCGCAGAAGAGTCCGTCCTTTTCGGGCTTCAGGGTGCGGTAGTTGATGGTCTCCGGCTTCTTGACCTCGCCGTGGCTCCACTGACGGATGTCGTCAGCGGTGGCCAGACCGATCCGGAGCTCGTCGAAGAAGTTGACGTCGAGCACTATGCGTCAATCCCTCTCAGGGTTGTAAGGCTGTGGGGTCTGATACGGGGGTCCTGGGGCCGGCGGACCTTGATCACTCAAGGTCCGCCGGACTCCCGTCAGACCTCTTCGACGCTGCTCGGCTCGCGCCGGGACAGGTCGATGCCGAGCTCCTCCGCTGCGCGGAAGACGTCCTCGTCGGTGTCGCGCATCTCGATGGACATGCCGTCCGAGGACAGCACCTCCACGTTGAGGCACAGGGACTGCATCTCCTTGATGAGCACCTTGAAGGACTCGGGGATGCCGGGCTCAGGGATGTTCTCGCCCTTGACGATGGCCTCGTAGACCTTCACGCGGCCGGTCACGTCGTCGGACTTGATCGTCAGCAGCTCCTGGAGGGCGTACGCGGCGCCGTAAGCCTCCAGCGCCCACACCTCCATCTCACCGAAGCGCTGGCCACCGAACTGGGCCTTACCACCCAGCGGCTGCTGGGTGATCATCGAGTACGGGCCGGTCGACCGGGCGTGCAGCTTGTCGTCGACCAGGTGGTGGAGCTTGAGGATGTACATGTACCCGACCGAGATCGGGTCCGGGAACGGCTCGCCGGAGCGGCCGTCGAACAGGCGCGCCTTACCGGTCGGGAGCACCATGCGCTCGCCGTCGCGGTTCGGGATGGTGTGCTGGAGCAGACCGGCCAGCTCGTCCTCGCGGGCACCGTCGAAGACCGGGGTCGCGACGTTGGTGCCGGGGGCGACCTGGTCGGCGCCGATGGCCTGGAGGCGCTGCGCCCACTCGTCCGCGAGGCCGGAGACGTCCCAGCCGCGGCTGGCGAGCCAGCCGAGGTGGATCTCCAGGACCTGTCCCGGGTTCATTCGGGACGGGACACCCAGCGGGTTGAGGATGATGTCGACCGGGGTGCCGTCCTCGAGGAAGGGCATGTCCTCGATCGGGAGGATCTTGGAGATGACACCCTTGTTGCCGTGGCGGCCGGCGAGCTTGTCACCGTCGGTGATCTTGCGCTTCTGGGCGACGTAGACGCGGACCAGCTGGTTCACGCCCGGGGGAAGCTCGTCCCCCTCCTCGCGGTCGAAGACGCGGACACCGATGATCTTGCCGGTCTCGCCGTGCGGGACCTTCAGGGAGGTGTCACGGACCTCACGGGCCTTCTCACCGAAGATCGCGCGGAGCAGGCGCTCCTCCGGGGTCAGCTCGGTCTCGCCCTTGGGCGTGACCTTGCCGACCAGGATGTCGCCGGCGACGACCTCGGCACCGATGCGGATGATGCCGCGCTCGTCGAGGTCGGCGAGGACCTCCTCGGAGACGTTCGGGATGTCCCGGGTGATCTCCTCGGGGCCGAGCTTGGTGTCACGGGCGTCGACCTCGTGCTCCTCGATGTGGATCGAGGAGAGGACGTCGTCCTGCACGAGGCGCTGCGACAGGATGATCGCGTCCTCGTAGTTGTGGCCCTCCCACGGCATGAACGCCACGAGGAGGTTCTTGCCGAGCGCCATCTCGCCGTCTTCGGTGGCGGGACCGTCGGCGAGGACCTGGCCCTCGATGACGTGGTCACCCTCGGCGACGACGACCTTCTGGTTGACGGAGGTGCCCTGGTTCGACCGGGAGAACTTGTGCAGGCGGTACGTGTTGTACGTGCCGTCGTCGTTGGCGACCGTGATGTAGTCGGCCGACAGCTCCTGGACGACACCGGACTTCTCGGCCTTGAGGACGTCGCCGGCGTCGGTGGCACAGCGGTACTCCATGCCGGTGCCGACGAGCGGGGCCTCCGCCTTGATGAGCGGGACGGCCTGGCGCATCATGTTCGCGCCCATGAGGGCACGGTTGGCGTCGTCGTGCTCGAGGAAGGGGATCATGGCGGTCGCGACCGACACCATCTGGCGCGGCGAGACGTCCATGTAGTCCACGTCCGACGGCTCGACGTAGTCGACCTCGCCGCCACGCTTGCGGACCAGGACGCGCGGCTCGGTGAACTGCAGGTCGTCGTTGAGCGCGGCGTTGGCCTGCGCGATGACGAACCGGTCCTCCTCGTCGGCGGTGACGTAGTCGACCTCGTCGGTGACCTGGCCGTCGACGACCTTGCGGTACGGCGTCTCGATGAAGCCGAACGCGTTGACGCGGCCGTACGAGGCGAGCGAACCGATCAGACCGATGTTCGGGCCTTCGGGGGTCTCGATCGGGCACATGCGTCCGTAGTGGGACGGGTGCACGTCTCGGACCTCGAAGCCGGCCCGCTCACGGGAGAGACCACCGGGGCCCAGCGCGGACAGACGACGCTTGTGCGTCAGACCCGAGAGCGGGTTGTTCTGGTCCATGAACTGGGACAGCTGGCTGGTGCCGAAGAACTCCTTGATGGAGGCGACGACCGGCCGGATGTTGATCAGGGTCTGCGGCGTGATCGCCTCGACGTCCTGGGTGGTCATCCGCTCGCGGACGACGCGCTCCATGCGGGCCAGGCCGGTGCGGACCTGGTTCTGGATGAGCTCGCCGACGTTGCGCAGACGACGGTTGCCGAAGTGGTCGATGTCGTCGGTCTCGACGACGATCTCGTTGCCGTTCTCGCCGATCGTCTCGGTCTCGCCCGCGTGGAGCTTCACGAGGTACTTGATCGTGGCGATGACGTCGTCGGTGGTGAGGATGCCGGCGTCGAGCGGCTCGTCGGCGCCGAGCTTCTTGTTCACCTTGTAGCGGCCGACCTTGGCGAGGTCGTAGCGCTTCGGGTTGAAGTAGAGGTTCTCGAGCAGCGTCTGGGCGGCCTCACGGGTCGGCGGCTCGCCCGGACGGAGCTTGCGGTAGATGTCGAGCAGCGCGTCGTCCTGGCCCTGGGTGTGGTCCTTCTCCAGGGTGGCGCGCATGGACTCGTACTCGCCGAACTCCTGGAGGATCTGCTCGGTGGTCCAGCCGAGCGCCTTCAGGAGGACGGTGACCGACTGCTTGCGCTTGCGGTCGATGCGGACGCCGACGAGGTCGCGCTTGTCGATCTCCATCTCCAGCCAGGCACCCCGGGACGGGATGATCTTGGCCGAGAAGATGTCCTTGTCGGACGTCTTGTCGATGGAGGAGTCGAAGTAGACGCCCGGCGAACGGACGAGCTGCGAGACGACGACACGCTCGGTGCCGTTGATGACGAAGGTGCCCTTGTTCGTCATGAGCGGGAAGTCGCCCATGAAGACCGTCTGGGACTTGATCTCGCCGGTCTCGTTGTTGGTGAACTCGGCGGTGACGAAGAGCGGGGCGCCGTACGTGAAGTCACGGTCCTTGCACTCGTCGATGGAGTTCTTCGGCGGCTCGAAGCGGTGGTCGCGGAAGGTCAGCGACATCGACCCGGAGAAGTCCTCGATCGGGGAGATCTCCTCGAAGATCTCCTCCAGACCGGACTTCGTGGGGACGTCCTGTCCCGACTCAAGGGCAGCCTCGACGCGAGCCTTCCAGGCGGCGTTGCCGAGCAGCCAGTCAAAGCTCTCGGTCTGCAGCGCGAGGAGGTTCGGAACCTCGAGGGGCTCCTTGATCTTTGCGAAGGAGATGCGCAGCGGGGCGGTGCTGGCGGCGTTGTTCATGTTGTTCGAGGCGTTGCGCGAGGCGGCCAAGAGGGGGTCCTTCCGAGGGCTCGGACTCACTACGCGCGTACCGGTCCCCAGCAACGCTTCACGGCAGACGTTTCCTGAAGTGACCAAAAGGCCAGGTCAGACGGGGTCGGTCCACGAAGCTGATGCGAAGGTATGCCCCTGGTGACGGGCAGGGGGCAGCTAACAGGCAGCGCAAAGGGACAGTGTAGCCACTTGGCCCACTGATGTCCAGGGCGACTTCCTCGCGACCCTCGTTGCTCTCAACTCCGCGGTACTCGCGCCGTGCGGCGCACCTCGATACTGCCCGTTCGGTCGTCGATCCATGCCTCGGAAACGGATCGTTGTGACGACGCGTCCTGAGAATTGCGCGCGGCGTGCCGTTCGTCAAGGCCCCCGCCCGTGAGCGGCGCACGGCGAAGATCACCATACTCCGCTTCCGACGGCCGGCGGGACCCCCGCCACGCGGGTCCCGGGAACGCCGAAAGGCGACCACCCAGATGGATGATCGCCTTTCGGTGCCTCCGCGTTACACGGGGGCGAGAGTCAGCTCAGCGAGCCGAAACGGCCTTACTTGACCGTGACGGAGGCGCCGGCGCCCTTGAGGGCCTCGGCGGCCTTCTCGGCGGCGTCCTTCGCGACCTTCTCGAGGACCGGCTTCGGGGTGCCGTCGACGAGGTCCTTGGCCTCCTTGAGGCCCAGGGAGGTGAGCTCGCGCACGACCTTGATGACCTGGATCTTCTTGTCGCCGGCACCCTCGAGGATGACGTCGAACTCGTCCTGCTCGGCCTCGGCCTCGGCCGGGGCACCGGTGGCGGCCGGGCCGGCGACGGCGACGGCGGCAGCGGCGGTGACGTCGAACTTCTCCTCGAAGGCCTTCACGAACTCGGAGAGCTCGATGAGGGTCATCTCCTCGAACTGGGCGAGGAGGTCGTCCTGAGAGAGCTTCGCCATGATGGGCGATCCTTCCACTAATTCGGCAGGTGCCGATGTGTCTATAGAGGCGGGCGTAACGGCCCGCTACGACCCGCGCACTAGGCGGCGCGGATCAATGCGCGAGCCGAATTACTCGGCACCGCCCTGCTCGGCCTGCTTGGCACGGAGCGCGTCCACGGTGCGGACGAGCTTCGACGGCAGAGCCTGGAAGAGCTGAGCAGCCTGAGACTGCTTGCCCTTGAAGGCGCCGGCCAGCTTGCTGAGCAGAACCTCGCGGGACTCGAGGTCCGCAAGCTTCTTGATGTCGTCGGCGGAGAGAGCCTTACCGTCAAGGACACCAGCCTTGATGATGAGGTTCGGGTTCTCCTTGGCGAAGTCACGCAGGGCCTTCGCCGACTCCACCGGGTCACCGGTGACGAAGGCGACCGCGGTCGGACCAGCGAAGTGCTCGTCCAGTGCGGTGATCCCGGCCTCGTTGGCCGCAATCTTGGTCAGCGTGTTCTTCACCACGGCGTACTGGGCGTTCTCACCGAGCGAGCGACGCAGCGTCTTGAGCTGCGCGACGGTGAGACCCCGGTACTCGGTCAGCACGGCGGCGTTGGAGCTGCGGAACTGGTCCGTGAGCTCGGCCACCGATGCAGCCTTGTTGGGCGTCGGCATAGTGCGTTCGCCTCCTTCCGGGTGATGAGGACCGCTCAGAAGGGGCTGAACAAACGAAAACGCCCCGGCGCAGGCGCACGGGGCTCAGCTCGACCGGATGGAACATCCGGGAACTCTCCACAGTCACCTGCGCGGGTCGTCCGCAGTCAGCGGATCCTTCGGCCACCGCACCCGGTAAGGGCACAGCAACGACCAGCGGTCTTTGGCTTCTGTGGAAGAGTACGTGATGGTTCGGCCCAGGGGCAAATCAGCCCTGGGCGCCCGCCGCGTCGGCCTCCTGGAGCATCTTGAAGAGGTCGACGGTCTCGCTCGCCGGCGGGGCCTCGACGGCGCTCTTGGTGCCGTAGTCGCTGTAGTCGGCGCGGATCTGCACGGTGCCCTCGGCCATCTCCATGCCGATGTCCATGCGGGCCGGGTAGCCGTCCTTGTTGACCCAGACCTCGGTGTCGTAGCCCTTGAGGCCGGTCTTCTTCACGTTCTCGATGAGCTTGTCGTGCTCCTCCTTGGAGAGGAGCTTCGTGGACTCGTTCGCCGCCAGCATCTGCTCGAAGGTGAGCGTGCCCTTGTAGTGCTCGGTCTCCATGCCGTTGACCTTCTCGGCACCGACGTGCTTGAGGTCCGGGGAGTCGAGCAGCAGGGCCAGCTGCTGGGCCGGGTCCTGGTTCATGTTGTCCAGGCCGCCGGTCAGCTGCTTCTGGAGGGCCTTGTCGCCGGACTCCGCCGCCGCGGCCTTCATGTCCAGCTTCATCCAGCGCTTGCCGTCCATCTCGGCGGCCTGCTTCTCGCCCATGTCCATGTACATGACGTTGTCGAGCATCACCATGCGCATCTGCTCGGGCGCGTCGGGGTCGCCCGCGCTCAGCATGGAGCCCTTCATGGTGATGTCCATCGACGCCGGGGCCCAGCCCTGGACGCCGGTCATCTCGATGGTCCCGGACTCGGCGCCGGCGCCCTCGATGCTCATGGTCATGGTGACCTTGGCGGACTTGGCGGCCGAGGTCTTCTCGTACGCCGCCGTCAGGGCCTGCAGCGGGTCGCCGAGGGCCTTGCCGACCGCCTTGGCGTCGCCGTCGTTGCAACCGGCCAGACCCGCGACGAGAGCCGCCGCGGAGAGGGTCGCGACGCCCGCGCGCTTCCAGGTGGACTTGCTCATAGGTGTTCCCCACCCCTTGATCTTCGTGATCATCGTCTTTGCGTTCTCTTGAACCGTATCCGACGGCTACGACAGGAGGAGACGCAAATAAAGCCGCCCCCCGTTCCTCCGGAGAGGGACGAGGGGCGGCTTCAGGACTGACTGCGCCGAGCCGGAAGGGCTCAGACCGCGGCCGGGTCCTCCTCGACGAGGAGGTTGCGGGTGCGGTTCGAGTCGACCGGGATGCCGGGGCCCATCGTGGTGCTGATGGCGGCCTTCTTGATGTAGCGGCCCTTGGCGGCGGACGGCTTCAGACGGAGGATCTCCTCCAGGGCCGCGCCGTAGTTCTCCACCAGCTGCGTGTCGTCGAAGGACGTCTTGCCGATGATGAAGTGCAGGTTCGAGTGCTTGTCGACGCGGAACTCGATCTTGCCGCCCTTGATGTCGTTGACAGCCTTGGCGACATCGGGGGTCACGGTGCCGGTCTTCGGGTTCGGCATGAGACCACGCGGACCGAGCACGCGGCCGAGGCGGCCGACCTTGCCCATGAGGTCCGGGGTGGCGACCACGGCGTCGAACTCGTTCAGGCGCTGGCCCTTGGCGATCTCGTCGATCAGCTCGTCGGAGCCGACGATGTCGGCGCCCGCGGCGACCGCGGCCTCGGCACGCTCACCGGTCGCGAAGACCAGGACCCGGGCGGTCTTGCCGGTGCCGTGCGGAAGGTTCACGGTGCCACGGACCATCTGGTCGGCCTTGCGCGGGTCGACGCCCAGACGGAAGGCCACCTCGACGGTGCTGTCGAACTTGGTGGTGGAGGTCTCCTTGGCGAGACGCACGGCCTCGAGCGGGGCGTACTGCTTCTCCCGGTCGATCTTGGCGTCGGCAGCCCGGAGGGACTTGCTGCGCTTCACTTCTGCTCCTGTTGACTGTTTCACCATGCGGCTGCCGCCGCGTGGCAGGTGTGGAGTCGTGGTGCGGACCAGCGCTTGGCCCTACCACTGAGGTCACGAGGGGGAGGTGATCAGCCCTCGACCGTGATGCCCATGGAACGGGCGGTGCCGGCGATGATCTTCGACGCGGCGTCCAGGTCGTTCGCGTTGAGGTCGGGCATCTTGGTGGTGGCGATCTCGCGGACCTGCGCCTCGGTGATCTTGGCGACCTTGGTCTTGTGCGGCTCGCCGGAGCCCTTCTCCACACCCGCGGCCTTGAGGATCATCTTGGCGGCCGGCGGAGTCTTGGTGATGAAGGTGAAGGAACGGTCCTCGTAGACCGTGATCTCCACCGGGATCACCCAGCCACGCTGCGACTCGGTCGCGGCGTTGTAGGCCTTGCAGAACTCCATGATGTTGACGCCGTGCTGACCGAGCGCGGGGCCGACCGGCGGGGCCGGGTTGGCCGCACCGGCGTTGATCTGGAGCTTGATAAGCCCCGTGACCTTCTTCTTCTTGGGAGGCATTGCTCTCTCCGGGTCCTAGTGAGAGTTTTCAGCCGATCCATCCGGTCATCCGGATGGAGGCATACCGCACAACGATAACGGGTATGGCTGCGCGTCCAAAAACCGAGCAGGTCAGAGGGGCTGTGGCAGCCCCTCTGACCTGTCCGGAAACTTGTGTCGTCAGTTCTTCTGGATCTGGTCGAAGCTGAGCTCGACCGGGGTCTCGCGACCGAAGATCTCGACGAGGCCCTTGACCTTCTTCGAGTCCGGGTTGATCTCGTTGATCGTGGCCTGGAGGGTGGCGAAGGGGCCGTCGGTGACGGTGACCGAGTCGCCGACCTCGAAGTCGAGGACCTGGACCTCCAGCTTGCGGGCCGGAGCCGGCTTGCCCTCGGCCTCGGCGGCCTCGCGGGCGGCCTTCTCCTCGGCCTCCGGGGCGAGCATCTTGACGATCTCGTCCAGGGTCAGCGGGTACGGGTCGTAGGCGTTGCCCACGAAGCCGGTGACGCCGGGCGTGTTGCGGACGACGCCCCAGGACTCGTTCGTCAGGTCCATGCGGACGAGGACGTAGCCGGGGAGCTTGTTCTGCTTGACGTTCTTCCGCTCGCCGCCCTTGATCTGGACGATCTCTTCCTCGGGCACCTCGGCCTGGTAGATGAAGTCCTCGACGTTGAGCGAGACGGCGCGCTGCTCCAGGTTGGCCTTCACGCGCTTCTCGTAGCCCGCGTAGGTGTGGATGACGTACCACTCGCCGGGCAGGGTGCGCAGTTCCTCGCGGAGGGCGGCGACGGGGTCGACCGGGGCGGCCGGCTCGGCCTCCTCCTCGGTCTCGACCTCGGCCTCGACGTCGTCGGCCTCGGCGGCCTCGTCGTCCTCGGAGTCGTCGGCGTCCTCGTCGGCGGACTCCTCGTCCGCGTCCTCGGTGTCCTCCGCGTCGTCCTCGACGTCGTCCGCCGCGGCGTCCGCAGCCTCGTCCAGGTCCTCGTCCTCGTCGGCGGCCTCGACGATGTCCAGCTCGTCCTCGACGGACTCGGACTCGAAGGCGTCGTTCAGGTTCGCGTCAGACACGGTGGCTGCTTCTTCCTGCGATACAGATGGGGTGGAACAAAAAGTCAGCCGAAGACGTACTTGACTGCTTCCTGGAAGCCCAAGTCAATCACGGTCACCAGGCCGATCATCACGACCACGAAGACGATGACGACCGTGGTGTACGAGGTGAGCTGACTACGCGTCGGCCAGACGACCTTGCGGAGCTCGGCGACGATCTGCCGGTAGAAGACGGCGAGACGGCCCAGAGGGCCCTTCTTCCCGCGCTTGCCGCCCTTGCGGCCCTTCTTCTTCGACTCGGACGCGTCTTCGGCATCAGGCATGTCGATGGAGCCAACGGCGTCCGTCACGATCTCTCACCTGATTCCGGGTCGTGGCCGTGCCGCGCCCGGGTGGAGCCGCACGACAATGCAATGAAGACGTACATGCGCACACAGCCTGGCGGTGTGTGTAGCAGGGCCGGAGGGACTTGAACCCCCAACCGCCGGTTTTGGAGACCGGTGCTCTACCAATTGAGCTACGACCCTTTGCGATGTCCCCCAACCTACCCCATGTGTGACGGGGCGGCTGCGGGCCAACGAGGAGTGAGTGTACGTGGTCTTGGGGCCTCACGTCGAACAGGAACCGCGCCGACCTGCCCGAGGGCCGTTCTCCGACCGGTATCGACCGCTCCTGTCCGGTCCCTGAAACCTGTGTGCCGGGCCGGGAAACGGTCTGGGACGATGGCCGTATGAGCGCTGCTACCCCTCCCACCGAGCGTCGGGTCTCCGCCCGGATCGGTGCGATCTCCGAGTCCGCCACTCTCGCCGTCGACGCCAAGGCCAAGGCCCTCAAGGCCGCCGGGCGCCCGGTGATCGGTTTCGGCGCCGGAGAGCCCGACTTCCCGACCCCGGACTACATCGTCGACGCGGCCGTCGAGGCCTGCAAGAACCCGAAGTTCCACCGCTACACGCCGGCCGGCGGCCTGCCCGAGCTGAAGGCCGCGATCGCCGCCAAGACGCTCCGCGACTCCGGCTACGAGGTGGACGCCTCCCAGGTCCTGGTGACCAACGGCGGCAAGCAGGCGATCTACGAGGCCTTCGCCGCGATCCTCGACCCGGGCGACGAGGTCATCGTCCCGGCGCCGTACTGGACCACCTACCCGGAGTCGATCCGCCTCGCCGGCGGTGTCCCGGTGGAGGTCGTCGCCGACGAGACCACCGGCTACCGCGTCTCGGTGGAGCAGCTGGAGGCGGCCCGCACGGAGCGGACGAAGGTCGTCCTCTTCGTCTCCCCGTCGAACCCGACCGGCGCCGTCTACAGCGAGGCCGAGACCGAGGCGATCGGCCGCTGGGCCGTCGAGCACGGCCTGTGGGTCCTCACCGACGAGATCTACGAGCACCTGGTGTACGGCGGTGCCACCGCCGCCTCGCTGCCGGCCGTCCTGCCGGAGCTGCGCGACAAGTGCATCGTCGTCAACGGCGTCGCCAAGACGTACGCGATGACGGGCTGGCGCGTGGGGTGGATCATCGGCCCGAAGGACGTCGTGAAGGCCGCGACCAACCTCCAGTCGCACGCCACCTCCAACGTCTCCAACGTGGCCCAGGTCGCCGCGCTCGCCGCCGTCTCCGGGAACCTGGACGCCGTCGAGGAGATGGGCCGGGCCTTCGACCGCCGCCGCCAGACCATCGTGCGGATGCTCAACGAGATCGAGGGCGTCCTCTGCCCGACCCCCGAGGGCGCGTTCTACGTGTACCCCTCGGTGAAGGCCCTCCTCGGCAAGGAGATCCGCGGCAAGCGCCCGCAGAGCTCCGTCGAGCTGGCCGCGCTGATCCTGGACGAGGCCGAGGTCGCGGTCGTCCCGGGCGAGGCCTTCGGCACCCCCGGCTACCTGCGTCTGTCGTACGCGCTCGGCGACGAGGACCTGGTGGAGGGCGTGTCCCGGATGCAGAAGCTGCTGGCCGAGGCCCGCGACTAGCCGGCGACGTCACCAGGCGGGCCCCGACTCCTCCGAGTCGGGGCCCGTTCGTGCGTTCGGTCGGGTATCGATCGGGGAATCGCCGTGCATACCGCCATTCGTGTAAGGCAGGATCGGGCGATGGAGCACCCCCGCGATCTCACCCAGCTGCCCAAGGCCCATCTGCACCTGCACTTCACCGGTTCGATGCGGCCCTCGACCCTCCTCGAACTGGCCGACAAGTACGGGGTGCACCTCCCGGAGGCGCTGAAGGGCGGCACGCCTCCGCAGCTGCGGGCGACCGACGAGCGCGGCTGGTTCCGCTTCCAGCGCCTGTACGACATCGCCCGCTCCTGCCTGCGCTCGCCCGAGGACATCCAGCGGCTGGTGCGGGAGGCGGCACAGGAGGACGTCAGGGACGGTTCCGGGTGGCTGGAGATCCAGGTCGACCCGACCTCGTACGCGCCCCACCTGGGCGGCCTCATCCCGGCCCTGGAGATCATCCTGGACGCGGTCGACGCGGCCTCCCGGGAGACCGGCCTCGGGATGCGGGTCCTGGTCGCCGCGAACCGCATGAAGCACCCGCTGGAGGCCCGCACGCTGGCCCGGCTCGCGGTGCGGTACGCGGACCGGGGCGTGGTCGGCTTCGGGCTCTCCAACGACGAGCGCCGGGGCATGGCCCGCGACTTCGACCGGGCCTTCGCGATCGCCCGCGAGGGCGGCCTCCTGGCGGCCCCGCACGGCGGCGAGCTGACCGGGCCCTCCTCCGTCCGCGACTGCCTGGACGACCTGCGGGCGTCCCGCGTCGGGCACGGCGTCCGCGCGGCGGAGGACGAGCGGCTGCTGCGCAAGCTCGCGGAGCGGGGCGTGACCTGCGAGGTCTGCCCCGCCTCGAACGTGGCCCTGGGCGTCTACGAGAAGCACGAGGACGTCCCGCTGCGCACCCTCTTCGAGGCGGGCGTGCCGCTGGCCCTCGGCGCCGACGACCCGCTCCTCTTCGGCTCCCGCCTGGCCGCCCAGTACGAACTCGCCCGGCGCCACCACGGCTTCACGGACCCGGAGCTGGCCGAGCTGGCCCGCCAGTCGGTCCGCGGCTCGGCGGCCCCGGAAGACGTCCGGAAATCGCTCCTGGCGGGGATCGACGACTGGCTGGCTAGCTGAGCCCCCGCATCAGGGTGCGGGCGATCGCGCGGGCGAAGTCGTCGACGGGCGGGGGCCCCTCCCCCTCCGGCAGCGCGTCGTAGACGAAGGCCCGCTGCGCGCAGGCGCCGAGGAGGAGCGCGGCGGCGGCGGCCGGGTCGGCGTCGGGGGCGATGCGGCCGTGCTGCTGCTCGGCCCGCAGATAGGCGGTGAGGCCCTCGATGGGCCGGTGCGGGCCGGCACCGAGCTCCCGGATGGCGGCGTCGTGGCGGGCCTTGAGCGCGGGTTCGGCGTAGAGCGAGGCGGCGATCGGGAAGGTCTGCTCGTAGAAGCGGGCGGCCTGCCGGGCGATCTCGGTGAGGTTCTCCTCGACCGTGCGGCGGCCGGGGTCGACGGCGAGCGCCTCCAGGAGGCCGCCGAGCCGCGGCAGCCGTTCCGTCAGGACCGTGAGGAAGAGCTGCTCCTTGCTGGCGAAGTGCTTGTAGAGCGCCGCCTCCGAGCAGCCCGCCGCCCGGGCGATCTCCTTGGTGGTGGTGCGGGCGAGCCCCACGGTGCCCATGAGGTCGCGTGCGGCGTCGACGATCCGGACCCGGGTCGGCTTCTGTTCCATGCATCCTCCACTCACTCTTGACGCGTAGGTGAGTATCCACCCACCCTGGGGTGAGTGAGCACTCACTTACCAATCTGGGAGGCTGTCATGAAGCTCACCGTCTTCGGTGCGACCGGTGGTGTGGGGCGGGAGATCGTCCGGCAGGCGCTGGACGCGGGTCACGAGGTGACGGCGGTCGTACGGGACCCCGCGCGGTTCACCGTCACCGGCGAGCGCCTGGAGGTCTTCCGCAGCGACCTCTCCGACGCCGGGGCCCTGCGCGGCGCGGTGGCCGGCCGGGACGCGGTCCTCTCGGGCCTGGGCGCCCGCAACCGCGCGGACGCGGCCTCCGGCATCGCGGCCCGGCTCACGCGGCCGGTGCTCGGCGCGATGGACGCGGAGGGCGTGCGGCGGCTCGTCGTGGTCAGCGCGGCCCCCGTGGGGCCCGCCGCGGAGGGCGACGGCCTGCTCGACAAGGCCGTCCTGGCGGTCATCGGCAACGTCCTGAAGGACGTCTACGCCGACCTGCGGGTGATGGAGTCCGAGCTGGCCGCCAGCGCCGCCGACTGGACCTCGGTCCGGCCGCCCAAGCTGACCGGCAAGCCGGTCACCGGCCGCTACCGCACGGTCGTCGGCGGCACCCCGCCCAGGGGCCGCACCCTGGCCCGCGCGGACGTGGCCCACGCGATGCTGGCGGTCCTCGACGACCCGTCGACGGTCCGCCAGGGCGTGGGCGTCGCGTACTAGAGCCCGACGGGCTTCCAGAGCCCGACGGGCTTCCAGAGCCCGACGGGCTTCTAGAGCTCGACCCCGACCGTCACCGGTTCGTTGACGAGGGTGACGCCGAAGGCGGCGTGGACGCCGGCGACGACCTCGCGGGCGAGGGCCAGCAGGTCCTCCGTGGTGGCCTCGCCGCGGTTCGTCAGGGCGAGGGTGTGCTTGGTGGAGATGCGGGCGGGCCCGGAGCCGTACCCCTTGGTGAAGCCGGCCTTGTCGATGAGCCAGGCGGCGGAGGTCTTCGTGCGGCCCTCGCCGGCCGGGTAGGCGGGCGGGGCGACGTCGGGGCCGAGGCGCTCCGCCACGCGCGTGAGGAAGGTCTCGTACTCCCCCGCCGTGAGGATCGGATTGGTGAAGAAGGAGCCGGCGGACCAGGTGTCGTGGTCCTCGGGGTCGAGGACCATGCCCTTGCCCGCGCGGAGCTTCAGGACGGTCTCCCGCGCGCGTGCGAGCGGGACGCGGTCGCCGGCCTCGACGCCGAGGGCCCGGGCGGTCTCCGGGTACGCGAGGGGGGCGGAGAGCCCTTCGGCGTCCTCCAGGCCGAAGCGGACCCGCAGCACCACGTACCGCTCCGGGTGCTCCTTGAAGAGGCTGTGCCGGTACGAGAAGGCGCACTCGGCGTTCGTGAGGGTGACCGTCTCCTCGGTCCGGCGGTCGTACGCGACGACCTCGCGGATGGTCGCGGAGACGTCCTGCCCGTACGCGCCGACGTTCTGGATCGGGGTGGCGCCGGCCGAGCCGGGGATGCCGGCCAGGCACTCGACGCCGGCGAGTCCGGCCTCCACGGTCCGGGCGACGGCGTCCGTCCAGACCTCGCCCGCGGCGAGCTCCAGACGGGTCCCGTCGAGGGAGAAGCCCTTGGTGGCGATGTGCAGCGCGGTGCCCTCGAAGCCCTTGTCCCCGATGACCAGGTTGGAGCCGCCGCCGATGACGAGCAGCGGGGTCCCGGAGGCGTCGGCCTCGCGGACCGCGGCGATCACCTCGTCGTCGGTGGTGGCCGTGACGAGACGGGTGGCGGGACCGCCGAGCCGGAAGGTGGTCAGGGGGGCGAGGGGGGCGTCCTTGAGCTGCTGCACGGGCCCAAGCGTACGTTTAACGCGCTGGACGTTTCATCCAGCGCGTCAAACGAAGCCGGTGTCACGCGAGGCGGACGACCGCCCGGCTCATGCCCAGGACCTTCTGGCCCGCGCTGGTGGCCGTGAGGTCCACCCGCACCTGCCGGTCGTCCAGCTTGGCGGCGACCTTCGCGGAGACCTCGATCACGGCGCCGACGCCGTCGTTCGGGACGACGACGGGCTTGGTGAAGCGGACGCCGTACTCGACGACGGCGGCGGGGTCGCCGGCCCAGTCGGTGACGACGCGGATCGCCTCGGCCATGGTGAACATGCCGTGGGCGATGACGTCGGGGAGGCCGACCTCCACCGCGAACTTCTCGTTCCAGTGGATGGGGTTGAAGTCCCCGGAGGCACCGGCGTACCGGACGAGGGTGGCGCGGGTCACGGGGAAGGTCCCCGCGGGCAGCTCGGTGCCGACCTCGACCTCGTCGTAGGCGATCTTCGCGGTCATGGTCAGGCCTCCTCGGGGGCGCGGGAGACGAGCTTGGTCCAGGCGGTGACGACGTGCTCGCCGGTCTCGTCGTGGACCTCGCCGCGGATGTCCAGGATGTCGTTGCCGGCCAGCGACTTGACCGCCTCGATCGTGGAGGTGACCGAGAGGCGGTCGCCGGCGCGGACGGGCCGGGTGTAGGCGAACTTCTGGTCGCCGTGGACGACGCGGCTGTAGTCGAGGCCCAGCTGCGGGTCCTCGATCACCTGGCCCGCGGCCTTGAACGTGATGGCGAACACGAAAGTCGGCGGGGCGATCACGTCGGGGTGGCCGAGTTCCTTGGCCGCCTCCGCGTCGGTGTACGCGGGATTCGCGTCACCGATCGCCTCGGCGAATTCGCGGATCTTCTCGCGGCCGACCTCGTAGGCCGGGGTGGGCGGATAGGTCCGGCCCACGAAGGACTGGTCGAGTGCCATGGCCTCGATACCTCCTGCTGGATCTGGTGCGAAAAACGCCACGAGGCCGCCCCCTGAGAGGGGGGCGGCCTCGTGAACGAGCCTGATTAGCGCGTCTCGCGGTGCGCGGTGTGCGAGTTGCAGCGGGGGCAGTGCTTCTTCATCTCAAGACGGTCCGGGTTGTTGCGCCGGTTCTTCTTGGTGATGTAGTTCCGCTCCTTGCACTCCACGCAGGCCAGCGTGATCTTCGGGCGGACGTCGGTGGCAGCCACGTGAGTGCTCCTTGACGGATGGATGGGATGGTCGAACCCCCATGCCGAAACATGGGGACATGAAAGAGTAGCCGATCGCAGGACCGACCCCGCAATCGGCTACTGTGTGTAGCGGTGACCGGACTTGAACCGGTGACACAGCGATTATGAGCCGCTTGCTCTACCGACTGAGCTACACCGCTTTGATGTCGGTCCTCCCGCCCGAAGGCGGGATTCCCTTCACCAGAGCCCCAATACGGAATCGAACCGTAGACCTTCTCCTTACCATGGAGACGCTCTGCCGACTGAGCTATTGGGGCGAGCGAGGAAGACATTACACGGTCCTCGGCCCATCACCCAAATCCGTTTCCCCTGGCCGTCCGGCAGGGGCTCGCACCCGCCCCGTACGCCACTCGTGGACTCATCGGTACGACTATTGCGCTCCTCCTCGAAGGCGGCCGCGCCCGCCCCTAGGCTCTGCCCCACGCTGCGTGATCTCGATCTTGGTGACTTGGTGAGGAGCCCGATGTCGGCCGACAGCAAGCAGCCCCGTCCGCCTTCCGACGACGCGGGCGGCGCGGCGACCGAGGACGCGAGCGCGCTCCTGCTGTCGAACGCCGGGCTGACGGACGGACGGACCGTGGACGTGCGGCTCGTCCGCGGCCGGATCGAGGCCGTCGGCACCGCCGGGAGCCTGAGCACGGCCGGGGCCCGGGTGGACCTGGCCGGCTATCTGCTGCTGCCGGCCCCGGCCGAGCCGCACGCCCACGCCGACACGGCGCTCTCGGCCGACACCGCGGGCCCGGTCTCGTACGCCCCCGAGGAGGTGCAGCGGCGGGCCACCGAGGCGGCGCTGCTCCAGCTCGGGCACGGGGCGACCGCGCTGCGCGCGCACGTGCGGATCGGCGACGTGCACGCGCTCGGGCCCCTGGAGGCCGTGCTGCAGGCGCGGCGGTCGCTGCGCGGCCTCACGGACCTCACGGCGGTGGCGGTGCCGCGGCTGCTGACCGGGGCGGCGGGCGCGGACGGGCTCGCGCTGCTGCGGGACGCGGTGAAGATGGGCGCCGGGGTGGTGGGCGGCTGCCCGGACCTGGACCCGGACCCGGCGGGGTACGTGGAGGCGGTCCTGGAGGTGGCGGCCGAGCACGGGGTGCCGGTCGACCTGCACACGGACGGGGACGACCCGGCGCGGCTCGCCCGCTTCGCGGCGATGGCCGGCGGGCTGCGGCCCGGGGTGACGATCGGCCCGTGCGCGGGCCTCGCGCGGCTGCCGGAGGACGTGGCGGGCCGGGCGGCGGACCGGCTGGCGGCGGCGGGCGTGACGGTGATGTGCCTGCCGCAGGGCGGCTGCGCGGGGACCGAGCGGCGGGGTACGGCCCCGGTGCGGCTGCTGCGCTCCGCGGGGGTGCGGCTCGCGGCGGGCGGCGGGGCGCTGCGGGACGCGGCGAACCCGGTGGGGCGCGGCGACCCGCTGGAGGCGGCCTTCCTGCTGGCCTCCCTGGAGGGCCTGGAGCCGGCGGAGGCGTACGGGGCGGTGAGCACCCGGGCGCGGGAGGCGATGGGCCTTCCGGAGGTACGGGTGGAGGCGGGTTTCCCGGCGGAGCTGCTCGCGGTGCGGGGCGTGCACCTCGCGGGCGTGCTGTCGCTGGCGTACAGCCGGATCGTGGTGCACCGGGGGCGGGTGGTGGCGCGGACGAGCGCGGTGCGGGAGTACTGCGACTCGGCGGCGGCGCTCGATCTGCCGCGGCAGGCGCGGATCGATCCGGGAGGCCCGGCGGCCCGCTGAGCCGTACGGTCGGAACATGCGCATCGTCATCGCTGGAGGACACGGTCGGATCGCCCTGCGCCTGGAGCGGCTGCTCTCGGCGGGCGGACACGAGGCGGTCGGGCTGATCCGCCGCCCGGAGCAGGCGGAGGATCTGCGGGCGGCGGGCGCGGAGCCCGTCGTGCTCGATCTGGAGTCGGCGTCGGTGGAGGAGGTCGCGGAGGTCCTGCGGGGCGCGGACGCGGCCGTCTTCGCGGCGGGCGCGGGCCCGGGCAGCGGGGCGGCCCGCAAGGACACGGTGGACCGGGGTGCGGCGGTCCTGTTCGCGGACGCGGCGGAGCGGGCGGGCGTCCGGCGCTTCGTGGTCGTCTCGTCGATGGGCGCGGACGCCCGGCACACGGGCGACGACGTCTTCGACGTCTACCTGCGGGCGAAGGGCGCGGCGGACGACGCGGTCCGGTCCCGCCCGGGGCTGGAGTGGACGGTCCTGCGTCCCGGCATGCTCAACGACGACGCCGGCACGGGCCTGGTCCGGCTGGAGGCGCGCACGGGCCGCGGCCCGGTCCCCCGTGACGACGTGGCGGCGGTCCTGGCCGAGCTGGTGGACTCCCCCGGCACGGCCGGCCTGACCCTGGAACTGGTCTCGGGCTCGATCCCGGTCACCGTCGCGGTGACGGACGTGGCCGGCAACTGACCCGCCGCCTCCCCTCGGAAACGAGTGAAGGTCCCCGGTGCGAACACCGGGGACCTTCTTCACGTGGCGACGCCAGGATTCGAACCTGGGTAGGCTAAGCCGACGGATTTACAGTCCGCTCCCATTGGCCACTCGGGCACATCGCCATGGGTTGCTGCCTTGGATCCCCGCTGTTCTGCGGTGTTCCCCGGCAACGACGTAAACAATACCCGATCCCCGGGGGTGGTTCGCCACCGGATTGACCCGGGGGTGATCAGAGGTTCGGGCGGTGGCTCACCCCCTAGGCTTTGGGGGTACCCCACAGCATCCGAGCAAGGAGCCACGAGTCATGGCCGACTCCAGTTTCGACATCGTCTCCAAGGTCGAGCGGCAGGAGGTCGACAACGCCCTCAACCAGGCCGTGAAGGAGATCTCCCAGCGCTACGACTTCAAGGGAACCAACGCCTCGATCTCCTGGTCGGGCGAGAAGATCCTGATGCAGGCGAACGGCGAGGAGCGCGTGATGGCGATCCTCGACATCTTCCAGTCCAAGCTGATCAAGCGGGGCATCTCGCTCAAGTCGCTGGACGTCGAGGGCGAGCCGCAGCTGTCCGGCAAGGAGTACAAGCTCTTCGCGTCGGTCACCGAGGGCATCTCGCAGGAGAACGCGAAGAAGGTCGCGAAGACCATCCGCGACGAGGGCCCCAAGGGCGTCAAGGCGCAGGTGCAGGGTGACGAGCTGCGGGTCAGCTCGAAGAGCCGGGACGACCTGCAGGCCGTGCAGGCACTGCTCAAGGGCAAGGACTTCGACTTCGCGATCCAGTTCGTGAACTACCGGTAGGACCGTGTCCGAAAGCCGCCGGTCCACGGGGCGGCGGGGCTCGCACACTGGAGTCATGGACGACATCACCGTGTACGCGTACGCCGGCGGCCCCCTGGGCGAGATGCTGCTGACCGGGCAGGTCTCGCCGGAGGGCCGTCTCGCGCTGCGGTCGCTCTCGCTGCCGGAGCAGAAGGGGGCGGTCGCGGTCGAGGACGGCTGGGTGCGCGACCAGGAGGCCTTCGCGGAGGTCGCGGCGCAGCTGGCGGAGTACTTCGCCGGGCGGCGGGAGCGGTTCGAGGTGCCGCTGGCCGCGGACGCCGGGACGGAGTTCCAGCGGCGGGTCTGGGCGGCCCTGGAGGAGATCCCGTACGGCGAGACCGTCGGCTACGGGGAGCTCGGGGCGCGGATCGGGGCCGGCGGGGCCGCGGTGCGGGCGGTGGGCACGGCGATCGGGCGCAATCCGCTGCTCGTGGTGCGGCCCTGCCACCGGGTGATCGGCGCGGACGGGAGTCTGCGGGGGTACGCGGCGGGCCTGGAGCGGAAGCGGGCGCTGCTCGAACTGGAGGGGGCCCTCGGGTGACCGAGGGGCTGTTCCCGCGCGAGCGGGCCGAGCCGGCGCCCGGGGCGGTGCACGTGCCGGGGTGGCTGCCGGTCGAGCGGCAGCGGGAACTGGTCGCCGCCTGCCGTGAGTTCGGGCGCGGGCCGCTGGCGTACCGGCACACCGTGCTGCCCGGCGGGGGCGTGATGTCGGTGCGGTCGCTGTGCCTGGGCCGGCAGTGGGTGCCGTACCGGTATCTCGACACGGTGGCGGTCGAACTGCCGGAGTGGCTGGCCGCGTTGGGGCGGGCGGCGGTGGCCGAGGCGTACGGGGACGACGGCGGTTTCGCGCCGGACACCGCGCTGGTGAACTTCTACGGGGACGGCGCCCGGATGGGCATGCACCAGGACAAGGAGGAGCGGTCCGGGGCGCCCGTGGTGTCGCTGAGCCTCGGGGACCGCTGCGTCTTCCGGCTGGGGAATGCCGAAGGGCGCGGGCGGCCGTGGAACGATGTGGAACTGGCGTCCGGGGACCTGTTCGTCTTCGGCCGGGAATCGCGCTGGGTGTACCACGGCGTGCCGAGGGTGTTTCCCGGGACCGCCGACCCGTCGCTCGGGCTGACCGGGCGGCTCAACCTCACTCTGCGGGAGACAGGTCGCTCGTGAGCGCACCACTGCGCCGGTCCCTCGGCGTCCTCGACGCCGTCGTCATCGGGCTCGGCGCCATGGTCGGCGCGGGGATCTTCGTCGCCCTCGGGCCCGCGGCCGGCGCGGCCGGCACCTCGGCGGGGCTGCTCACCGCGCTGGGGCTCGCCGCGGTCGTCGCGTACTGCAACGCGATGGCCTCGGCCCGGCTCGCCGCCCTGTACCCGGAGTCCGGCGGCACCTATGTGTACGGTCGCGAACGGCTCGGGCCCTTCTGGGGGTATCTGGCCGGCTGGGCCTTCGTGGTGGGCAAGACGGCCTCCTGCGCGGCGATGGCGCTGACCGTCGGCGCCTACCTGTGGCCGGACCACGCGCACGCGGTGGCGGTGGCCGCCGTGGTGGCCCTGACGGCCGTCAACTACGGGGGTGTGCAGAAGTCGGCGCTGCTGGCGCGGGTGATCGTGGCGGGGGTCCTCGCGGTGCTCGCGGCGGTCGTCACGGCCTCCTTCACGGGCGCCCCCGACGGCCGGTTCGGGCTCGGCGGGGAGGTCACGACGGGCGGGGTGCTCCAGGCCGCGGGTTTGCTCTTCTTCGCGTTCGCGGGGTACGCGCGGATCGCCACGCTCGGCGAGGAGGTGCGCGATCCGGCCCGGACGATCCCCCGGGCGGTGCCGCTCGCCCTGGGCATCGCGCTCGCCGTGTACGCGCTGGTCGCGGTGGGCGTGCTGCTGGTCCTCGGGCCGCTCGCGCTGGCCGGCTCGGCCGCGCCGCTCGCCGACGCGGTGCGGGCGGCCGGCTCCTCCTGGCTGGTGCCGGTGGTCACGGCCGGCGCGGCCGTGGCGGCGCTCGGCTCGCTGCTCTCGCTGATCCTCGGGGTGTCCCGGACGACGCTGGCGATGGCCAGGGACGGCTATCTGCCCGGCGGGCTCGCCGCCGTCCATCCGCGGTTCCGGGTGCCGCACCGGGCGGAGCTCGCGGTGGGCGCGGTGGTGGCCGTGGCGGCGGCGACGGCGGACGTGCGGGGCGCGATCGGCTTCTCGTCGTTCGGCGTGCTCGTCTACTACGGGATCGCGAACGCCTCGGCGTGGACGCTGGGCCGCCGGGACCGGGTCCTCGCGGTGCTGGGGCTCGCCGGGTGCGCGGCCCTCGCGGGGGCGCTGCCGCTGGGGTCGGTGCTCGCCGGTTCCGGGGTGCTGGCGGCGGGCGTGGTGGTGTACGCGGTCAGTCGAGGACGACCCGGACTCCCTCGGCCCTGAGGCCGTCCACCCATTCCTGGAAGGTGGCCGGGCGGGGGACGGCGAGGAGCGGGGTGACGCCGAGGCAGGCGCGGGCGATGTCGGCGTGGTGCCAGATCAGGGTGCAGCCGGAGAGCTCCTGGCCGAGGGCGCGCGGGGAGCCGAAGGGGTAGGCGAGGCCGGGGCCGTGGACCGCCTCGGTGAGGGCGCAGACGAGGCCGTCCTCGTCGGTGATCCCGCGGCCGTCGAGGGTGTACGTGGTGCCCGGGACGGGTTCCGGCAGCTCGTACGAGCGCTGGGCCGCCTGTCGCCGCCAGGTGGCGCGGGAGGCGCCGGTGAAGCGGCGCCAGGTGCCGGGCTCGGCGGGGGTCCGGTGGCCGTGGAAGAGGTCCCAGACCTCGCGGGTGGGCGGCGGGATGAGGCCGGTGCGGGGGAAGGCGACGGTGAGGTCGAGCAGGCCGTGGTGGTCGCGGGCGGTGTCCCAGCCGGTGACGTGGCCCGCCTCGCCCTCGTGCTGGAGGTTCCCGCTGCGGCGGAGGACCTGGTAGCGGACCTCGCCGAAGCCCGGGGCGCCGGCGGCGAGGGCGTCGCGGAGCGCGCCGCGCGGGGAGCAGCCGAGGAAGGTGACCTCGGTGCGGGAGGGGTCGGGGCCGGGGAGCGGGATCAGGTGGGCGCAGGGGATCGCGCCGGTGGCGCCGCCGTGGAGGCGGCGCGGCGGGCCGGCCGCCTCGATGGTGACGACGTCGCCGCGGGCGCCGAGGACGCGGACGGCGGTGAAGCGCCAGGGGCCGTCGGGGGTCTCGACGTCGAGGGTGCCGAGCGGGGCGGTGCCCTCGACGATGGCCTGGGTGACGGCGCGGGCGAGCTCGCCGCGGGGCTCGCAGCCGCGGAGTTCGTGGCGGAGGCGGGGGTGCGGGGCGGGGTCGCCGTAGAGGCCGTCGACGTCGTGGCAGAGGGCCAGGACGTGGCGGCCGGAGAGCAGGGCGTAGCGGGGTTGGTGCACGGGACTCAGAAGCCGGTGCGGGCGGGGCCGTACGCCTGGTCCGTGGGGACGATGTCCTTGCCGAGGGGCAGCAGGGAGACGGGGATGAGCTTGAAGTTCGCGAGGCCGAGCGGGATGCCGATGATCGTGATGCAGAGCGCGACGCCGGTGACGATGTGGCCGATGGCGAGCCACCAGCCGGCGAGGATCAGCCACAGGACGTTGCCGACGCAGGAGGCGGCGCCGGCGCTCGGCTTGTCGACGACCGTGCGGCCGAAGGGCCAGAGGGCGTAGAGGCCGATGCGGAAGGCGGCGAGGCCGAAGGGGATGCCGATGATGGTGATGCAGAGGAGGACGCCGGCGAGGAGGTAGCCGAGGAACAGCCAGAAGCCGGAGAGGACGAGCCATATGACGTTGAGGATGGTCTTCACGGGCGGTGTCCTGCCATCTCTTCGAGCCGGGCGATCCGCTCGGCCATGGGCGGGTGGGTCGAGAACATCTTGGAGAGTCCCTTACCCGGACGGAAGGGGTTCGCGATCATCATGTGGCTCGCGCTCTCGATGCGGGGCTCGGGCGGCAGCGGAAGCTGCTTGGTGCCGGCTTCGAGCTTCCTGAGGGCGTCGGCGAGGGCGAGCGGGTCGCCGGTGAGCTGGGCGCCGGAGGCGTCGGCCTCGTACTCGCGGGAGCGGGAGACGGCCAGCTGGATGATGGAGGCGGCGATCGGACCGAGGATGAGGATCATCAGGTAGCCGAGGAGGCCGGGTCCTTCGTCGTCGCTGGAGCGGCCGACGGGGATCAGCCAGGCGAAGTTGACGAGGAACATCACGACGGAGGCGAGTGCTCCGGCGACCGAGGAGATGAGGATGTCCCGGTTGTAGACGTGGCTCAGCTCGTGGCCGATGACGCCGCGGAGTTCGCGCTCGTCGAGGAGGGAGAGGATGCCCTCGGTGCAGCAGACGGCGGCGTTGCGCGGGTTGCGTCCGGTGGCGAAGGCGTTGGGCGCCTGGGTCGGGGAGATGTACAGGCGCGGCATCGGCTGGCGTGCCTGGGTGGAGAGCTCCCGGACCATCCGGTAGAGGGCGGGGGCCTCGAATTCGCTGACGGGGCGGGCGCGCATGGCCCGCAGCGCCAGTTTGTCGCTGTTCCAGTACGCGTACGCGTTGGTGCCGATCGCGACGACGAGTCCGACGATCAGGCCCGTACGGCCGAAGAAGCTGCCGATGACGATGATGAGGGCGGAGAGCCCTCCGAGGAGTACGGCGGTCCTCAGCCCGTTGTGCCGGCGGTGCACGGTACGCCCTCCAAGTGGTGCGGCAGGGGAACCCTTTGCTTCGTGGTCCACGCGTCCAGTGGACCCTCACGTACTGGTCAACGCCAGGCGGGAGGCTGCGGTTCCCCCGGCCGCACCGGGGAGGGATGACGCCGTCCGGGTGATCAGGGCCGGGTCAGCGCGCGGCGGGGACCTTGTCGGCGCCCGTGGCGAGGCCCGCCTTGACGAGGGCGTCGGCGACCGGCTCGACCTCGCTGGTGCAGTGGGCACAGCGGGAGGCGATGGCCGGGATCTCCGCGTAGCAGCGGGGGCAGTCGCGCTTCTCGGACTTGGGGTCGGCGGCCTCTTCCTTCGCGAACCTCTCCTGGACCTTCGCCATGGGGACGACGAAGAGGAAGTAGAGGACGAGGGCGGTGATGGCGAAGGCGATGGTGGCGGCGATGGCGAGGCCGTACGGGAAGACGGTCTTGCCGACGCTGAACTTCGCCTCGCTGAAGTCGCCGACGGAGCCGGTGGCGAGGCCGATGAGCGGGGTGATGAACGCCTTGCTGAAGCCGGTGACGACGGCCGTGAACGCCGAGCCGACGGCCAGGCCGATGGCCATCGAGACGACGTTCCCGCGAAGTATGAAGTCCTTGAATCCGTTCAGCACGGGGTGTTGCTCCTAGAGGGGGGTGCGTGGGGGGTCAGAACAGGCCGGTCGTCGCGAAGCGGAGGACGAACTGCGGGTAGCCCGACAGGACGGCTCCGACGACGGCGGTCAGCGCGATCGCCAGGGTGACGGGCGCGGGGGCCCGGCGCCGCTCGGTGGCGATCGCGTCCTGGGGCGTGCGGAACAGCAGGGCCGTCCACCGCAGGTAGTACGCGAGGCCGATGACGACGTTGACGCCCATGACCACGGCCAGCCAGCCGAGGCCCGCGTCGACGGCCGACGAGAAGACGGTCACCTTGGCGAAGAGGCCGATGATACCCGGGGGCAGACCGGCCAGATTCAGGAGGAAGAAGGCGAGCGCGAGGGCGGCGGCGGGGCTGGTGGCGTACAGCCCGGCGTGGTCGGTGATCCGCTTGCCGGGGTGGGTGCGGGCGACGAGGGCGACGACCGCGAAGGCGCCGAGGTTCACGACGGCGTACATGAGGGCGTACGCGACGGTGGCGCCGACCTGCTCGTCGCTGGAGTACGCGGCGGCCCCTATCGGCACCAGGAGGTAGCCGGCCTGGGCGACGGAGGACCAGGCGAGCAGCCGGACGGCGCTCCGCTCGCGGGTGGGGTCCTGGCGGAGGGCGGCGACGTTGCCGGCCGTCATGGTGAGGGCGGCGAGGACCGCTATGGCCGGGCCCCAGACGTCGGCGTACGTGGGGAAGGCGACGACCGTCACCAGGATGAGTCCGGTGAAGCCGACGGCCTTGCCGACGACCGACAGGTACGCGGCGACGGGCAGCGGGGCGCCGCTGTAGGTGTCGGGGACCCAGAAGTGGAAGGGGACGGCGGCGACCTTGAAGGCGAAGCCGACGAGGGTGAGGGCGACGCCGGTCTGGGTGAGGGTCTGGAACGGTCCGGGGACCCCGTCGAGGCGGGCGGCGATCTCGGTGAGGTGGAGGGTGCCGGTGGCGGCGTAGACGAAGCTCGCGCCGAGGAGGGTGACGGCGGTGGCGGTCACCGAGGAGAGGAAGAACTTGAGGGCGGCCTCGCCGGAGCGGCGGTCGCCGCGCTTGAGGCCGACGAGCGCGAAGGCCGGCAGCGAGGCCACCTCCAGGGCGACCACGAGGGTGGCGAGGTCGCGGGCGGCGGGCAGCAGGGCGGCTCCGGCGGCGGAGGACAGCAGCAGGAACCAGTACTCGCCGGCCGGGAGCTTCTCGCGGGTGGCGGGCAGCGAGAGCAGGCCGGTGAGCAGCGCGCCGCCGAGCACCAGGAGCTGGATGACCAGGGTGAAGTGGTCGGCGGTGTAGCTGCAGCCGGCGGTCTGGACGTGGCCGGCGGTCTGGGCGCCGGGGGTGAGGCAGAAGGTGGCCCGGTCGCCGGCGCGCAGCGGCAGCAGCAGGACGAGGGCGGCGGCGAGGCCCGCGAGGGAGATCCAGCCGAGGAGCTGCTTGCGCGCGGCGGGGAGGAAGAGGTCGGCGACGAGGACGCCGAGCGCCACCAGGGCGGTGAGGGTGGGGGGCGCGATCGTCGCCCAGTCGACGGACTGGACGAGCGAGGCGTCGGCGGTCATCACTGGGTGCCTCCCGCGAGGAGCTGCTGGACGGCCGGGTCGGTGAGGCCGAGGAGGACCGCGGGCCAGAGTCCGGCGAGGACGGTGAGGGCGACGAGCGGGGTCCAGGCGGCCAGCTCGTACGCCTGGATGTCGGCGAGCTCGGGCTCGCCGGCCGGGCGCGGGCCGCCCATGCAGACGCGGCGGACCACGATCAGCAGGTACGCGGCGGTGAGCAGGGTGCCGAGGCCGCCGAGGACCATGAAGACGAGGTACGCGGGGCGGTTGAGCCCCTCGGCCGGGTCGAAGGCGGCGAAGAGGGCGAGCATCTCGCCCCAGAAGCCGGCCAGGCCCGGGAGGCCGAGGGAGGCGACGGCGGCGAAGGCGAGGAACGCGCCGAGGCGGGGGGCGCGGCCGTAGAGGGCGGCGCCGGTGGCCCCGGCGAGGGTGTCGAGGTCGGCGGTGCCGTACCGGTCCTTCACGGCGCCGACGAGGAAGAACAGCAGGCCGGTGATGAGGCCGTGGGCGATGTTGGCGAAGAGCGCGCCGTTGACTCCGGTGGGGGTCAGGGTGGCGATGCCGAGGAGCACGAAGCCCATGTGGCCGACGGAGGAGTACGCGATCAGCCGCTTGAGGTCGCCCTTGGCGCCGGGCCGCGCCAGGGCGAGGCAGGCGAGGGAGCCGTAGACGATGCCGACGGCGGCGAAGGCGGCCAGGTAGGGCGCGAGGGTGCGCATGCCGTCGGGGGCGATGGGCAGGGCGATGCGGACGAAGCCGTACGTGCCCATCTTGAGGAGCACTCCGGCGAGGAGGACCGAGCCGACCGTGGGGGCGGCGGTGTGGGCGTCCGGCAGCCAGGAGTGCAGCGGCCACATCGGGGTCTTCACGGCGAGCCCGAGACCGATCGCGAGGACGGCGGTGACCTGCACCGACGTGGTCAGTCCGCGGCCGTTGTCGGTGGCGAGCGCGACCATGTCGAAGGTGCCGCCCTTTATCCCGACGAGGAGCAGGCCGAGCAGCATGATCACGGAGCCGAGCAGCGTGTAGAGGATGAACTTCCCGGCGGCGGCCCGCCGGCCCTCGCCGCCCCAGCGGGCGATGAGGAAGTACATCGGGACCAGGACCATCTCGAAGGCGAGGAAGAAGAGGACCAGGTCGAGGACGGCGAAGGTGGCGAGGGTGCCGGCCTCCAGGACGAGCAGCAGCGCGACGAAGGCCTTCGGGGACGGGCCCGTGGGCGGCTTGAAGTAGGAGTACAGCGCGCAGAGGAAGGTCAGCAGCGCGGTCAGCACCAGGAGGGGGAGCGAGATGCCGTCGACGCCGAGGTGGATCCGCACGTCGAGCGCCCTGATCCAGGTGATGTCCGTGGTCGCCTGCATCCTCGACGGCTGGTCGTGGTCGAAGCCGAGGGTGAGGACGAGCGCGGCGAGGAGGATCGCGCCGGTGACGGTGACGCCGTGGCGGAGCACGGCCTGGTCGGGCGACTTCCCCTTCAGTCCGGGCGGGGCGGGCAGGAGCGCGGCGGCGGCGCCGAGGAGCGGCGCGACGACGGTGAACGCGAGGAGGAACTGCATCACGGACGGGCTGATATCGATCACGGCTCACGCTCCGGCGAAGGCGTTGGCGAGGGCGACGGCGGCGATCGCCAGGACGACGGAGCCGGCGAGCAGGGCGCTGAGGTAGGTCTGCACGTTGCCGGTCTGGGCGCGGCGGACGAGCCATCCGAGGCCCTTGGCGGTGTTCGCGGCGCCGCTCACGTAGGTGTCGACGACCTCGCGGTCCAGGAAGCGGACCAGGGACGCGGCGCCGAGCACCGGGCGGACGAACACCTTCCGGTAGAGCGCGTCCAGGTGGAAGCCGTCGGCGGCCGGGCCGTACAGCGGGCCGAGGAGGGCACGGCCGGGGTCGGCCGGGTCCTCGGCGGGGTGCGGCAGGTGCAGCGCCTCGGCCTCGACGAGACCGGCCTCGGCGTCCGGGTGGGCGACGTGCGGGATCTTCACGGCGGGTACGGCCCTGGCGGCGAGGGTGCGCCGGACGGCGTACGTCACGGCGCCGCCGGCGACGGCGAGGCAGGTGCCGAGGACGGCGGTGGTGAGCGTCGGGGTGAGGGCCTCGCCGTCGAACCAGTCGTCGAGGTAGGCGGCGCTGAGCCCGAAGCCGAGGGACGGGATCGCGAGGACCCACAGGACGGAGGTCATGGCGATCGGCTGGCGTCCGTGGTCCGGGGCTTCGGCGCCCCGGCCGCGGAAGGTGCGCAGCCAGAGGCGGAGCGCGTACGCGGCGGTGAGGAGGGCCGTCAGCAGGCCCGCGACGAGGACGGTCCAGCCGGCCCCGGCGGGGACGCCGGCCCGGTCGCCGAGCGCGGTGTGCTCGGCGGCGACCAGGACGGCCTCCTTGGAGAAGAAGCCGGCGAAGGGCGGGATCGCGGCGAGCGCGAGGAGGGCGACGGTCATCGTCCAGTACGCGTCGGGGATCCGCTTCGCCAGGCCGCTCATCCGGGACATCGCGGTGAGCGAGTTGGTGCCGGCGGCGTGGATGACCGCGCCGGCGGCGAGGAAGAGCAGCGCCTTGAAGGCGGCGTGCGACAGGAGGTGGAAGACGGCGGCGCCCCGGTCGCCGACGGCGAGCGCGCCGGCCATGTAGCCGAGCTGGCCGATCGTCGAGTAGGCGAGGACCCGCTTGATGTCGTCCTGGGCGAGGGCGGCGAGCGCCGAGCCGACCATGGTGACGGCGGCCATGACGGCGAGCACGGTCATCGCGGCGGCGGAGGCGGCGAAGACAGGCAGGAGCCGGGCGACGAAGTAGATGCCGGCGGCGACCATGGTGGCCGCGTGGATGAGCGCGGAGACCGGCGTCGGGCCGGCCATGGCGTCGGGGAGCCAGGTGTGCAGCGGGAACTGCGCGGACTTCCCGGCCACGCCGGCGAGCAGGAGGAGGGCCACCAGGGTGGGGTGGTCGAGGCCGCCGCTCACGACGGTGGAGAGGATGCCGTCGATGCGGAAGGTGCCGGCGTCGGCGGCGAGCGCGAAGAGCCCGAAGAGGAAGGGGACGTCGCCGAGCTTGGTGACGAGGAAGGCCTTCAGGGAGGCGGAGCGCGCCTCGGGGGTCTCCCAGTAGTGCCCGACGAGGAAGTACGAGCAGATGCCCATGATCTCCCAGCCGACCAGGAGGACCATCAGGTCGCCCGAGTAGACGACGAGGAGCATCGCGGCGGTGAAGAGGGAGACGAGGGCCGCGTACGAGGGGTAGCGCGGGTCCTCGCGGAGGTAGCCGGTCGAGTAGATCTGCACGCAGCTCGCGACCACGCCGACGAGGACGGCGACGAGGGCGGCGAAGCCGTCGATGTGGAGGCCCAGGGTGATCGGCACGGAGCCGGTGGGCGTCAGCTCGGTGGCGGCCTCGATCACCGTGTTCCCGCCCTGGCGGACGGCGACGAGGACGGCGAGGACGGCGGCGGCGAGCGTCGGGAGCACGGCGAGCGGCCGGACGAAGCCGGGCGCGGTGCGGCCCAGGGCGAGTCCGGCGGCGGAGCCGAGGAAGGGCAGGGCGGGGACGAGGGCGGCGAGGGTCGTGGTGGTCACGCGGCGGCCTCGGCCTTCTCGTCGGTGCTCTCCGGGGTCTCGGTCTCGGGGCGCTCCGCCGTGTCGCGGAGGCGGTCGACGTCGGCCGTGCCGCGGTTGCGGTAGACCATCAGGACGATCGCGAGGCCGATGCCGATCTCGGCGGCGGCGATGGCGATGGTGAAGAGGGTGAGGGCCTGGCCGGCGTGGAGGGCGTCGCGGAGCCAGACGTCGAAGGCGACCAGGTTGAGGTTGACGGCGTTGAGCATCAGCTCGACCGACATCAGGACCAGGATCGCGTTGCGGCGGGCGAGGACGCCGTACAGGCCGACGCAGAAGAGGAGCGCGGCGAGGACGGCGGGGTAGGCGAGGTGCATCAGTCCCGCTCCCCTTCCGGCTTCTTGCGGGACAGGACGATGGCGCCGACCAGGGCGGCGAGCAGCAGCACCGAGAGCGCCTCGAAGGGCAGCACCCAGTGCCGGAAGAGGATCTCGCCGGTCACTCCGGTGGAGCCGCGCGCGGGCCCCTCCAGGTCGATCCAGCTCTTGCGGAAGGCGTCCCAGACCACCCAGACGAGCGCCGCGGCGGCGGCCGCGGCGACGGCGAGGGCGACCGGCCGGTTGGCCGAGTCGGCGTCCGGTGAGCGGCCGATGGGGGCCTTGGTGAGCATGAGCCCGAAGAGGAGCAGGACGACGACGGAGCCGACGTAGATCAGGACCTGGACCCAGGCGATGAACTCGGCGGTCAGCAGGAGGTACTCGACGGCGAGGCCGCCGAGCGCGACGACGAGCCAGAGCGCGGCGTGCACGAGCTGCTTCGTGGTGACGGAGACGACGGCGGCGCCGAGGGTGACGAGGCCGACCAGGAGGAAGGCGATCTCGACGCCGGTGGGCGAGAGGAAGCCGGGGTGGGCCGGCGGGGCGGCGAGGATCACTGCGGGCCCTCCTGCTGCGGGGTCTCTGCTGCGGCCTGGGCCGCCGCCGCGGCGGTGGCGGCCTTCTCGGCGGCCTTGCGGGCGGCGGCGATCTCCTTGGGCTCCTCGGCCCCCGGGTCGAGCGCGGGCGGCTCGGGGACCGTCCACATCCAGTCGCGGAGCTTGTCGCGCTCGTGGGTGAGCTCCAGGATGTCGGTCTCGGCGTACTCGAACTCCGGCGACCAGAAGAGGGCGTCGAAGGGGCACACCTCGATGCAGATCCCGCAGTACATGCAGAGGGAGAAGTCGATGGCGAAGCGGTCGAGGACGTTCCGGCTGCGCTCGCGGCCGCCGGGGGCGGCGGCCGGGACCGTCTCCTTGTGGGAGTCGATGTAGATGCACCAGTCGGGGCACTCGCGGGCGCACAGCATGCAGACCGTGCAGTTCTCCTCGAACAGCGCGATCACCCCGCGCGAGCGGGGCGGCAGCTCGGGCTGCGCGTCCGGGTACTGCGCGGTGACCGTCTTCCGGGTCATCGTGCGGAGGGTGACGGCGAGGCCCTTGGCGAGGCCGGAGCCGGGGATCGGAGCCATTTACTGGATCGCCACCTTCACGATGCCGGTGAGCGCGATCTGCGCGAGGGCGAGCGGGACGAGGGTCGTCCAGGCGAGCTTCTGGAGCTGGTCCTCGCGCAGGCGCGGGTAGGAGACCCGCAGCCAGATCACGACGAAGGCCAGGACGGCGGTCTTGAGCAGGGTCCAGAGCCAGCCGAGGCCGTCGTCGCCCCAGGGGCCGTGCCAGCCGCCGAGGAAGAGGACGGTGGTGAGGCCGCAGAGGACGACGATGCCGGCGTACTCGGCCAGCAGGAAGAGCGCGAAGCGGAGGCCGGTGTACTCGGTGTACGCGCCGAAGATGATCTCCGAGTCGGCGACCGGCATGTCGAACGGCGGGCGCTGGAGCTCGGCGAGGCCCGCGACGAAGAAGACGAGCGCGCCGACGATCTGCCACGGCACCCACCACCACTCGAAGGCGTCGAGGACGCCGGTGAGGGAGACGGTGCCGGCGGCCATCGCGACGGACGCGGCGGCGAGCAGCATCGGCAGCTCGTACGCGAGGAGCTGCGCGGCCGTGCGCAAGCCGCCGAGCAGCGAGAACTTGTTCGCGGACGCCCAGCCGGCCATCAGGCTGCCGAGCACGCCGACGCCCATGACGGCGAGCGCGAAGAAGATCCCCGCGTCGACGACCGCGCCGACGGAGCCCGGTGCGACCGGGATCGCGACGAGCACGAGGAGGTACGGGAGGAGGGCGACGGCCGGCGCGAGCTGGAAGACCCGCCGGTCGGCGTCCTTCGGGACGACGTCCTCCTTCTGCGCGAACTTCACGCCGTCGGCGACGAGCTGGGCCCAGCCGTGGAAACCACCGGCGTACATGGGGCCGAGCCGGCCCTGCATGTGCGCCATCACCTTGTGCTCGGTCTGCCCGACGACGAGCGGCAGCACGAGGAACGCGACGAAGACGAGCAGCAGCCGCACGGCGACATCGAGTGCGTCAGTCACGCGGATCGCCTCCGGCGGGGTCGGGGTCGGGGTGGGTGTCGGGGTCGCGGTCGGACTCGGTGCCGGGCTTCGCGTCGGGCTTCGCGTCCGGTACGGGCTCGGTGGCGGGCTTCGCGTCCGGTGCGGGCTCGGAAGCCGGGGGCTCGGCGTCCGGCGCGGGCGGTGGCGACGGCTCGTCGAACGCCGGGACGGCGTGGTGCCACGGGGCGTCGGTGCTGCGGGTGCGCGGGGGCGGCGAGGCGGAAGGCGGGGCCTCCCCGGCCTCCGACGGCTCCGCCGCCTGCTGGCTCGCCGACCCCTGGCTCGCGCTGCGCGTGCGGCGCGGGCCCGCCGGGGCCACCGGGGTCTCGGGGGCCACCGGGGTCTCAGGGCCCGGCGTGGTCTCGGGGGCCGGTGTGGTCTCGGGGGCCGGTGTGGCCTGCTGGCTCGCGGAGCCCTCCGACGCGGAGCGCGTACGGCGGGGCGGTGCCGCCGCCGGCTCCGGGGCCGCCGGGGTGGCCTGGCTCGCCGAGCCCTCGGAGACGGAGCGGGTGCGGCGGGCCGGGGTTTCCTGGCCGGCCGAGCCTTCCGTGGTGGTGCGGGTGCGGCGGGGGCGGTCGGCGGCGGCGCCTCGGGCGGGGCGTTCGGGGGCCGGGGGGAGCTGGCCCTTGAGCGGACCCCACTCGTTGGGGTCGGGGACGCCGGGCGGGAGCATCTGGCGGCGCTTGGGGCCGCCGTCGTGCGACTCGCCCGGCTCCTTCGCGCCCGGCCACGCCTTGGCGACGCGGGCGGCGAGGACGAAGTCCTTGCGGAGGGGGTGGCCCTCGAAGTTCTCGGGGAGGAGGAGCGGCGTGAGGTTCGGGTGGCCCTCGAAGACGACGCCGAACATCTCGTGCGTCTCGCGCTCGTGCCAGGCCGCGCCCGCGTACACGCCGATGGCGGTGGGGAGGGTGGCCGCCTCGTGGGGGACGGTCGTGCGGAGGAGGAGACGGCGGGGGGTGCCGCCGAGGGCGACGACGTGGGCGCAGATCCGGAAGCCCGTGCCCGGTTCGTCCACCGCGCTCAGCCAGTCGAAGTACGTGCAGCCGAGGGTGTCGCGGGCCGTGCGGAGGGCGTCGGTCCAGGCCGCCGGGGGGACGTCGACCGTCAGGAGGTCGTAGGCGTGCTCGGCCGTCGCCTCCGGGCCGAAGACGTCCGTGACCGCGTCCGGGAGGGTCGCGTACGGGTCGGTGCTCATGCCTCGGCTCCCGGGGGCGTGACGAGGGGGCTGGTCAGCTGCGCGACCGTGGGCGCGGCGGCGTACCGCTCGCCGAGGTTCTCGCGGGCGATCTTCTCCTGGAGCTTGAGGATGCCCTGGAGCAGCGCCTCGGGGCGGGGCGGGCAGCCGGGGACGTACACGTCGACCGGGATGATCTGGTCGACGCCCTTCGTCACGGAGTACGAGTCCCAGTACGGGCCGCCGCAGTTCGAGCAGGCGCCGAAGGAGATCACGTACTTCGGCTCGGGCATCTGCTCGTAGAGCCGCTTCACGGCCGGGGCCATCTTGTCCGTCACCGTGCCGGAGACGATCATCAGGTCGGCCTGGCGGGGGCCGGGCGCGAAGGGGATCACGCCGAGCCGGATGAAGTCGTGCCGGGCCATGGACGCGGCGATGAACTCGATCGCGCAGCAGGCGAGGCCGAAGTTGAAGACCCAGAGGCTGTAGCGGCGGCCCCAGTTCAGGACCACCTTCATGGGCTCGGGGGCCAGCCGGGAGAGCGTGCCGAGCTTCGGTGCCGGCAGGGGCACGGCGCCGCCTGCGGAGGTGCCGTCGGGTGTTACGTCCATGCCAGGACGCCCTTCTTGTAGGCGTAGAGCAGCCCGACGGCCAGGAAGCCGAGGAAGACGAACATCTCGACGAGGGTGGTGGCGCCGTAGCCGGGCGCGGCGAAGACCGTCGCCCATGGGAAGAGGAAGATCGAGTCGACGGCGAAGATGACGTAGAGGAAGGCGTAGACGTAGTAGCGGACCTGGGTGTGGGCCCAGCCCTCCCCCACCGGGTCGACGCCGCACTCGTAGGTGAGGAGTTTCTCCGGGGTCGGCACGACGGGCCGGAGGAGCCGGCCGGCGCCGAAGGCGACCGCGACGAAGAGCACGCCGACGACGGCGAGCAGCCCGACGACGGAGTACGTATCGAAATATCCCGCCGCGACTACGGTCGGTTCCCGCACGTCCGCCGCCCCTCTCGGTCCCTCGCCGGTTTCCTGGCCAAATTCACCGACGCGAGTCTAGGCCCTGCTAAAAGGAGCGTAAGCAGGTGCGGGTGGGGTTATCCCCCCTGGCCGACACCCACCTCCCCCATGGCCCGGAGCGGGCGGGGGACGGCAGGCTGGGGGCATGACCGCTGATCACCCGAGCCCTTCCGCCCCCGCCGTCGCGGCCGTGGACCCGCCCGCGCGGCGGCGGACCGCGTACGGGAAGGAGACCTGGAAGGAGATCTCCTTCCTGCTGCTCAACCTCCCCACCGCCCTCGTCGGCTTCGTCTACGCCGTCACCACGGTCGCCGTCGGCGTCGCCCTGTCCGTCACCGTGATCGGTCTGCCGCTGCTCGCGGCCGGTCTGGCGGGCGCGCGCGGCATCGGCCGGTCCGAGCGGGCCCGGGCGCGGGCGCTCCTCGACGCGGACGTGGCGGAGCCCTCGCCGCTGCCGCGGCCGGGCGGCGCGCTGCCGTGGCTGTGGTCGCGGCTGAAGGACCCGGTGGCGTGGCGGACGCAGCTGTACGGGCTGATGCGGCTGCCGTGGGGGGTCGTCACCTTCTCGGTCACCCTGGTGTCGCTGGTGGCGCTGTGGCCGGTGCTGCCGTTCATCGCGCGGGGCCTGGCGGCGGCGGACCGGGGCATGGTGCGGGGTCTCCTCTCGCCCTCGGACGAGCTGGAGCGGCGGATCGCCGAGCTGGAGTCGGACCGGGGCGTGGTCGTGGACACGGCGGCGGCCGATCTGCGGCGGATCGAGCGGGACCTGCACGACGGGGCGCAGGCGCGCCTCGTGGCGCTCGCGATGGGGCTCGGGCTCGCGAAGGAGAAGCTGCACGAGGACCCGGAGGCGGCGGCCGAGATGGTCGCGGAGGCGCACGGCGAGGTGAAGCTGGCCCTCCAGGAGCTGCGGGACCTGGCGCGGGGCATCCACCCGGCGGTCCTCACCGACCGGGGGCTCGGCGCGGCGCTGTCGTCGCTGGCGGGCCGGTGCACGGTGCCGGCGACGGTGACGGTGGACCTGCCGGAGCGGCCCGCGGAGGCGATCGAGGGGATCGCGTACTTCACCGTCTCGGAGCTGCTGCAGAACGTGTCCAAGCACGCGAGGGCCCGGACGGCCTCGGTGGAGGTGTGGCGGGAGAAGGACCGCCTGCTGCTCCAGGTGCGGGACGACGGCGTCGGCGGCGCGCGTCCCGACGGCCCCGGCACGGGCCTGGCGGGCCTGGCGGAGCGCCTCGGCGCGGTCGACGGCCTGCTGGTCGTGGACTCCCCCGAGGGCGGCCCGACGACGATCACGGCGGAACTGCCGTGGCGGGCGCGACAGGGCTGACGGGTCGAGCGGAGCGAGCAGGCCTCCCCGTCTCCCCGCCCCCCGGCGGTAGGGATATCCCCCCTCGGGAGACGCCGACCCGCCTCATGGTGCCGGCGGGGTCCCGGGCGGAACCCTGGACACGTACCCAGTGACGAGCAGAAGGACCTCTCCATGGAATCGAGCCTCGTTCCCGCCGCGCTCCGGGCGCCCTTCCAGGGGCGGACCTGGCGCGGGTTCCTGTTCACCCTGGTGGGGCTGCCGCTGAGCGTGCTGTGGTTCGCACTCGCCGTCGCCCTGACCTCGACGGGGCTCGGGCTGCTGATCACCTTCCTCGGGGTGCCGGTGCTGGCCGCCTCGCTGACCGTGTGCCGGGCCTTCGGCGCGGTGGAGCGGGCCCGGGTGCGCGGGCTGCTCGGGGCGCACGTGGCCGCGCCGGAGCCGGTGCGGGGGCGGACGGGCGGGGCGTTCTCGTGGATGGCGGCGACGCTGCGGTCGGGGGCCTCGTGGCGGCACCTGCTGTACGCGCTCGTGCACTTCCCGTGGGCGGTGTTCTCCTTCTCCGTGTCCCTGACGTTCTTCACGTGGGGCTGGGGACTGTTCACGTATCCGCTGTGGCGGTGGGTCTTCCCGGCGTACCTCGGCCAGGACGGCATCCAGCTGTACGGGGACGAGACCCACGCCCTGTACCTGGACTCGCCCTTCGAGATCGCCGTCACCTGCGGGATCGGTCTGCTGTTCGTGCTGGCGTGGCCGCCGGTGGTGCGGGGCCTGACGGCCGTGGACCGGTTGCTGGCGGCGGGTCTCCTGGGGCCGGGGCGGCTGGCGGAGCGGGTGACGGAGCTGGAGTCGGACCGGGGCGCGGTCGTGGACACGGCGGCGGCGGACCTGCGGCGGATCGAGCGGGACCTGCACGACGGGCCGCAGGCGCGCCTCGCGTCGCTGGCGATGGACCTGGGTCTCGCCCGGGAGACGCTGGCGAGCGATCCGCGGGCGGCGGCGGTCCTCGTGGACGAGGCGCACGGCGAGGTGAAGCTGGCGCTGAAGGAGCTGCGGGACCTGGCGCGGGGCATCCACCCGGCGGTCCTGACCGACCGGGGCCTCGACGCGGCGCTGTCGTCGGTGGCGGCCCGCTGCGCGGTGCCGGTGTCGGTGACGGTGGACCTGCCGGGGCGGCCGGTGGCGGCGATCGAGGGCCTCGCCTACTTCACGGTGACGGAACTCCTGGAGAACGTGACCCGGCACTCCCGGGCCCGGCGGGCCTCGGTGGACGTGTGGCGGTCGGGCGCGCGGCTGATGCTGCAGGTGCGGGACGACGGCGTCGGCGGCGCGGACCCGGCGCGCGGGCAGGGGCTCGCGGGGCTCGCGGAGCGGCTGCGGTCGGTGGACGGCGTGCTGGCGGTGGACTCGCCGGCGGGCGGCCCGACGACGGTCACGGCCGAGCTCCCCTGGCGCGCCTGACGCGCGTGCCCCGGTCCCGTGTCCCGGCGGGGGCTTTCCTGCGATGCTTGATCACGCGGCGCCGACCGGGCCGCGTGATCGGGCATCGCAGGACCAGCGCAGGGACTTGGGGGCGGCGGACGTGGGCGTGGGAGAGGTGGCGGACCGGGTGCGGGTGGTCATCGCCGAGGATTCGGTGCTGTTGCGCGAGGGGCTGACGCGGCTGCTCACGGACCGGGGGCACGAGGTCGTCGCGGGGGTCGGGGACGGCGAGGCGCTGGTGAAGACGGTGGCGGAGCTCGCGGACGCGGGCGAGCTGCCGGACGTGGTGGTGGCGGACGTGCGGATGCCGCCGACCCACACGGACGAGGGGGTGCGGGCGGCGGTGCGGCTGCGGGCGGAGTACCCGGAGCTCGGCGTGCTCGTGCTGTCGCAGTACGTGGAGGAGCAGTACGCCACCGAACTGCTGGCCGGTTCCACGCGGGGCGTGGGCTATCTGCTGAAGGACCGGGTCGCGGAGGTGCGCGAGTTCACCGAGGCGGTGGTGCGGGTCGCGGAGGGCGGTACGGCCCTGGACCCGGAGGTGGTGCAGCAGTTGCTCGGCCGCAGCCGGCAGCAGGACGTGCTGGCCCATCTGACCCCGCGCGAGCGGGAGGTCCTGGGCCTGATGGCCGAGGGGCGGACGAACTCGGCGATCGCGAAGCAGCTGGTCGTGAGCGACGGCGCGGTGGAGAAGCACATCGGCAACATCTTCCTGAAGCTGGGCCTTTCGCCGAGCGAGGGCGACCACCGCCGGGTCCTGGCGGTGCTGACGTACCTCCGGTCGTGAGCCGGTCGCCCGCCGCACCGAGGGCACCGGGCCGGTTCGGCGCCCGAAGGCCTTGATCTTCTGACACCCTGTCAGATACGCCCCCTTCGGACACCTGTCCGGATCTGGAAGGGGGCTCGTGCGGGCCTGGGGCGGGCCTAGGGCGGAAGAACGAGACGGAATGCCGCGTTCCGGAGCAATCCGGGTAGGCGCAGAACAGGACAATGTAAGGCAAAAGGGCATCTGAGACAGAGGCCCACCATGTGAGAAGTCCCGGGAAGGCCCACCTCACCGTCGTAGGGTGGGCCGCAGAGTCCCGCTTGCCGCTAGGGAGGTCCAGTAAGTGACCAGCCAGGTCAGTAGCGAGGCCGGTGAGGCCCTGCTCGGGGAGCAGCGCAGCGCCCCGGTGGAGGGCCATGACGGCGCCGAGAAGGAAGTCCGTCGGCTCGACCGGGTGATCATCCGTTTCGCGGGTGACTCCGGTGACGGCATGCAGCTCACGGGTGACCGGTTCACCTCCGAGACGGCGTCCTTCGGGAACGACCTGTCCACGCTGCCGAACTTCCCGGCCGAGATCCGGGCGCCCGCCGGCACCCTGCCCGGCGTCTCCTCCTTCCAGCTGCACTTCGCCGACCACGACATCCTGACCCCCGGCGACGCGCCGAACGTGCTGGTCGCGATGAACCCCGCCGCGCTCAAGGCGAACATCGCCGACGTGCCGCGCGGCGGCGAGATCATCGTCAACACGGACGAGTTCGCGAAGCGGGCCATGGCCAAGGTCGGGTACGCGGAGAACCCCCTGGAGGACGGCTCGCTGGACGGCTACCGGGTCCATCCGGTGCCGCTGACGACGCTGACCATCGAGGCGCTGAAGGAGTTCGGGCTCTCCCGGAAGGAGGCCGAGCGGTCGAAGAACATGTTCGCGCTCGGGCTGCTCTCCTGGATGTACCACCGGCCCACCGAGGGCACCGAGGCGTTCCTGCGGCAGAAGTTCGCGAAGAAGCCGCAGATCGCCGAGGCCAACGTGGCCGCGTTCCGGGCCGGCTGGAACTTCGGCGAGACGACCGAGGACTTCGCCGTCTCCTACGAGGTCGCCCCCGCCACCCGCGCGTTCCCCACGGGCACGTACCGGAACATCTCCGGGAACCTCGCCCTGTCCTACGGCCTGATCGCCGCGAGCCGGCAGGCGGAGCTGCCGCTCTACCTGGGCTCGTACCCCATCACCCCGGCCTCGGACATCCTGCACGAGCTCAGCAGGCACAAGAACTTCGGCGTGCGGACCTTCCAGGCGGAGGACGAGATCGCCGGCATCGGCGCCGCGCTCGGCGCCGCCTTCGGCGGCTCGCTCGCGGTGACGACCACCTCCGGTCCCGGTGTGGCCCTGAAGTCCGAGACGATCGGCCTCGCGGTCTCCCTGGAGCTGCCGCTCCTCGTCGTCGACATCCAGCGCGGCGGCCCGTCCACCGGCCTGCCCACCAAGACCGAGCAGGCCGACCTGCTCCAGGCCATGTACGGGCGCAACGGCGAGGCCCCGGTGCCGATCGTCGCCCCGAAGACGCCGGCCGACTGCTTCGACGCGGCCCTGGAGGCGGCCCGGATCGCCCTCACCTACCGCACCCCCGTCTTCCTGCTCTCCGACGGCTACCTCGCCAACGGCTCCGAGCCCTGGCGGATCCCCGACGTCGACGCCCTGCCCGACCTGCGCACCGCCTTCGCCACCGGCCCGAACCACACCCAGGCCGACGGCACCGAGGTCTTCTGGCCGTACAAGCGCGACCCGGAGACCCTGGCCCGCCCCTGGGCCGTCCCCGGCACCCCCGGCCTCGAACACCGCATCGGCGGCATCGAGAAGCAGGACGGCACCGGCAACATCTCGTACGACCCCGCCAACCACGACCTCATGGTCCGCACCCGGCAGGCCAAGATCGACGGCATCGACGTCCCCGACATCGAGGCCGACGACCCGGACGGCGCCCGGACCCTGGTCCTCGGCTGGGGCTCGACGTACGGCCCGATCACCGCCGCCGTGCGCCGCATCCGCCGCGAGGGCGGCCACATCGCGCAGGCCCACCTGCGCCACCTCAACCCCTTCCCGAAGAACCTCGGCGAGGTCCTGAAGCGGTACGACAAGGTCGTCGTCCCCGAGATGAACCTCGGCCAGCTCGCCACCCTGATCCGCGCCAGGTACCTCGTCGACGCCCGCAGCCACAACCAGGTCAACGGCATGCCGTTCAAGGCCGAGCAGCTCGCCGCCGCCCTCAAGGAGGCCATCGATGCCTGAGAACCTGCTGCGTCTGGTGCCCAAGGCCGAGGCCGCCCAGTCCATGAAGGACTTCAAGTCGGACCAGGAGGTCCGCTGGTGCCCCGGCTGCGGCGACTACGCCGTGCTCGCCGCCGTCCAGGGCTTCATGCCCGAACTCGGCCTGGCGAAGGAGAACATCGTCTTCGTCTCCGGCATCGGCTGCTCCTCGCGCTTCCCGTACTACATGAACACCTACGGGATGCACTCCATCCACGGCCGCGCCCCGGCCATCGCCACCGGCCTGGCGACCTCCCGCCGCGACCTGTCGGTGTGGGTGGTGACCGGCGACGGCGACGCGCTCTCCATCGGCGGCAACCACCTCATCCACGCCCTGCGGCGCAACGTGAACCTGAAGATCCTGCTCTTCAACAACCGGATCTACGGCCTCACCAAGGGCCAGTACTCCCCGACCTCCGAGGTCGGCAAGATCACCAAGTCGACCCCGATGGGCTCCCTCGACGCCCCCTTCAACCCGGTGTCGCTGGCCCTCGGCGCGGAGGCGTCCTTCGTGGCCCGGACCGTGGACTCCGACCGCAAGCACCTCACCGAGGTGCTGCGCCAGGCCGCCGACCACGACGGCACGGCGCTGGTGGAGATCTACCAGAACTGCAACATCTTCAACGACGGCGCCTTCGAGGTCCTCAAGGACAAGGACCAGGCCAAGGAGGCCGTCATCCGCCTGGAGCACGGGCAGCCGATCCGCTTCGGCGCCGAGCTCGACAAGGGCGTCGTCCGCGACCCCGCCACCGGCGACCTGGAGGTCGTCACGGTCACCGCGGAGAACGAGTCCCGGATCCTCGTCCACGACGCCCACGCCGCGTCCCCGACGACCGCCTTCGCCCTCTCCCGCCTCGCCGACCCCGACACCCTCCACCAGACGCCCATCGGCGTCTTCCGCTCGGTGGAGCGCCCGGTCTACGACACCCTCATGGCCGAGCAGCTGGACAAGGCCGTGGAACAGCAGGGCGAGGGCGACCTCGGCCGGCTCCTCGCGGGCAACGACACCTGGACCGTCGTCGGCTGACGGCCCGTCCGGAGCTTTTGAGGGGCGCGGCCGGGTCACCGGCCGCGCCCCTCAGCCCGTCGGGGAGGCCTTGAGGCGTTCCCGCTCCTTCTCGTTCGCCTCCTGGAAGCGGCCGAGGCAGCGCGGGGCGCCCTTCTCGATCCGGTACGCGAACACCTCGTCGAGGAAGCGGTAGTTGCGCACCGAGTCGAAGGCGTACCGCTTCGTCACCCCGGTGTACGTGCCCTCGGCGACCCGGCGGGCGATGCCTTCGCGCCGCACCTCCAGCCGGTCCTTCAGCAGCGCCTCGACGGCCTGGGCGTAGACGTGGACGGTGTCGTACGCCTCGGCCGCGTACCGCTCGACGGGCGTGGCGGCGGGGATCCGCCAGCGCTCGCGGTAGGCGGCGGCGAAGGCCCGGGCGCCCGGGAGCACCTCGGGGTCGACGTAGCTGGCGCCGATGTACCAGCCCTCGGCCGCGGATCCGGCGGTGGCGAGGAACTCCGGCTCCAGGAGGGTCTCGATGCCGCCGCACAGCCCGCGGAATCCCGCCCGGACGAGCGCCCGGGCGCAGAGCCCGGCGCGGCGCGGGGAGATCCCGGCGTAGAGGACGGCGGCGTCGTCGGTGGCGCCGAGGGCCCGGACGACGGGGGCGAAGTCCTCGCTGTCCGCGGCGGCCTGGACGCGGGACACGGTGATGTCCTCCTGTCGGAGGGTGGTCTCGGCGTCGTTGGCGAGGTACCAGGCGGGGGCGCCCGCCTCAAGGTCCTCGACGATCACGTACCGCTGGATGCCGCGGACGAGGGCGGCGGTCGAGAAGGCGATCTGGAGCGTGGTGCCGATCGGCCGCATCTCGAAGTAGACGCCGGTCAGGAGCAGCGAGGAGAGCCGGCCCTGGTCGACGCCGGTGGCGACGGCGGCGCAGACCAGGCCGGTGCGCTGGTGGACCGGCACCGCGGCGATGATCGCCTCCGCCGTCGTGGGGCCGAGGAGCGCGACGACGGACCGGTCGGCGCCGAACGCCTCGGCGGCCGCGACGGCCCGGCGCGGGTCGCCGGCGTCGTCGCGGACCCGCACGGCGAGGTCGAAGGGGCGGTCGGGACGGGCGTTGAACCGCTCGACGGCGAGCCGTGCGCCCCGTTCCTGGGCACGCCCGTCGGCCTTGCGGGGACCGCTGAGGTCGGTCTGGACGCCGATCGTGTACGTGGCGAGGGTGCGGGCGCCGTTGCCGGTGGGGGTCCCGGTGCCGGTGGGGCGGGTGGCGAGCCAGGCGGTCAGACCGCCGGCCCCGGCGACGAGCGCGGCGGCGCCGCCGATGACCAGCCGCCGCCGGGACGGGCCGCGCGGGGGTTCCGCGGGCACCAGCGCCGTCGGTTCCGGGACGGGCAGGTCGAGGACGCGGGCGGAGCGTTCGGCGATGAGGGCGGGCAGCCCGGCCGGGAGCAGGGCGCCGGTCGGTCCCCCGGTGCCGCCGAGCGCGTCCCGGACGGCCTCGGCGGTGGGCCGGGCGGCCGGGTCCTTGGCGAGGCAGGCCGCCACCAGGGGCCGCAAGGAGGCGGGTACGGCGTCGAGTTCGGGTTCCTGGTGGACGGTCCGGTAGACGACCGCCGCCACCGTGCCGGTGCCGAAGGGGCGTTCGCCGGTGAGGACGTAGGCGAGGACGCAGCCGAGCGCGAACACGTCGGCGGGCGGGCCGACTTCGCCCGCTCCGGTGGCCCTGGCCTGTTCGGGGGCGAGGAAGCCGGGGGTGCCGATCATGGCGTCGGTGGCGGTGAGGGCGGTGGCCCCGGCGGTGCGGGCGATGCCGAAGTCGATGAGCCGGGGGCCGTCGAGGGCGAGGAGGACGTTGGCGGGCTTCACGTCCCGGTGGACGAGACCGGCCGTGTGGAGGTCGGCGAGGGCGTCGGCGAGCCGGGCGCCGAAGGCCCGGACGGCCGGTTCGGGCAGGGGCCCGTGCAGGGCGACGGCCTCGGCGAGCGAGGGGCCGGGGACGTACTCGGTGGCGAGCCAGGGTTCGCGGGCCTCCGGGTCCGCGCCCAGGACGCGGACGACCCAGCGGCCGGTGATCCGCTCGGCGGTGCGGGCCTCGCGGCGGAAGCGCTCGCGGAAGGCGGGATCGGCGGCGTGTTCGGCGCGGATCACCTTGACGGCGGCGAGCGCGCCGCCGGGGGTGCGCGCCAGGTAGACGACGCCCATGCCGCCGGCGCCGAGCCGGCCGAGCAGCCGGTGGCCGGCGACGGCGGAGGGGTCGGACCGGTGGAGCGGGCGCACGGGTCAGCCGCCCGCCTTCCGGACCGGGGTGGCGGGCGCGGCGCCGAGGGACCGGTACCGCCCGCCCTCGACCCGGTGGAGGAAGGTGCCGACGCCCTTGAGGTTGCCGTCCTCCTCGAAGGAGTAGCCGCCCATGACGCCCTGGTGGACGGCCTTGCGCAGGAGGGGCGCGAGGGTGGTGCGGTCGGGGCGCTTGCCTGCCTTCTCGTACGCCTTCTCGACCTGCTGGGCGAGGAGGAGCGTGACGTCGTACGCCTCGCCCGCGTACCAGACGGGGGCGGCGCCGTAGCGGGCGCGATGGGCGGCGAGGAAGGCGGCGGCCTCCTTGCGGGCGGTCGGGTCGGCGACGGGCGCGCCCAGGGTCCAGCCCTCGGCGGAGCGGCCCGCGTCGCGCAGGAAGCGGTCGCCGAAGACGTGCTGTCCGGCGAAGCGGGGGCCGGTGAAGCCGAGCGCGTCGAGGGCCTTCGCGGCGCGGATGGCGGCGGGCAGGAGCCCGGCGTGGACGTACGCGTCGATGCCGGCGTCCACCATCTCGCCGATCACCCGCTCCAGCCCCTTGGCGCCGCCGGGGATCACCCGGGGGTGCGGCTGGATCCCGCCCTGCTTGAAGCCGAAGCCGGCGCCGACGACGAACTGCCAGGAGTACGGGTCGTCGGTGCGTTCCTGGAGGAGTCCGGGCCGGGCCGGGCGGTGGACGGACTGCGCGTGGTAGGCGATGTGCATCCCGTTGAAGGCGTGGATGGGGCAGGCCCGGACGATGCTGCGGCCCTGGTTCTGGACGGGGTTGACGAGCAGGTTGAGCCCGGCGGAGACGGTGACGACCGGGAGCAGGGCCTCGTCGTAGGCGGGCAGCGCCTCCTGGCCGGTGTAGTCGTGGCTGGGGCCGATGATGCCGAGGACGTCCGGGTCGGCGGTGAGGGCGCGGGCGGCGGCGAGGGCGCGGGTCCGGTCGCCGCGGTCGTCGGAGACCTTCACGTCGAGCGTGAAGGGCTTGTCCGCACGGGAGTTGAAGGCTTCGACGGCGAGGCGGACGCCGCGTTCCTGGGCCTGGCCGACCTCCTTGCCGGGTCCGCTGAGATCGGCCTGCACGCCGATGGTCCACCGGCGGGCCTTCGGCGGGGGCGTGCCCTTCGCGTCCGGGCGGTCGTCGCGGCCCCGGAGGGCCCACCACGCGGCGCCTCCGGCGGCGGCGACGCCCGCGGCCGAGGCGAGCAGCAGGAAGCGGCGGCGGCCCGTGGCGGGGCGCGGTGCGGGGGCGCCGGGGGCGCCGGCGGCGGTCGCGTCGATGTCGGGGAGGGCGAGCATGCGGGCGGAGCGCTCGGCGATGGTGCGGACGACGGGGTCCGGCAGCCAGTCGGCGGCGGTGCCGGGGGTGTCCACGACGAGCCGTGCGGCGAGCTGCTCGGCGGTGGGCCGGGCGGCCGGGTCCTTGGCGAGGCAGTCCCGCAGGAGGGGGAGCAGCCCGACCGGTACGCCGGCGAGGTCGGGCTCGTCGTGCACGGTCCGGTACATGAGGGCGTCGACGGCGCCGGTGCCGAAGGGCGGGCGGCCGGTGGCGGCGTAGGCGAGCAGGCAGCCGAAGGCGAAGACGTCGGAGGCGGGTCCGACGTCTTCGGTGCGGGCCTCCGCCTGCTCGGGCGCGAGGAAGCCGGGGGTGCCGACGACCATGTCGGTGCCGGTGAGCGCGGTCTCCCCCGCGGGGTCGGCGGCGCGGGCGATGCCGAAGTCGATGAGCCGGGGGCCGTCGACGGCGAGCAGGACGTTGGCGGGCTTCACGTCCCGGTGGACGAGCCCGGCGGCGTGGACGGCCGCGAGCGCGCGGGCGACGGCGCCGCCGAGGACGCGCAGGCTCCGCCCGGGCAGGGGTCCGTGGGCGACGATCGCCTCGCCGAGGGAGGGTCCGGGCACGAAGGCGGTGGCGAGCCACGGCTCCGGCGCCTCGGCGTCGGCCCCGAGCACCGCGACGGCCCACGGCGACACCACCCGCCGCGCCGCCTCGACCTCCCGCCGGAACCGAGCCCGGAAGTCGGCCCGTTCGGCCCGGTCGGCGAGCGTCACCTTCACGGCGGCCAGCTCGCCCGCGTCCGTACGGCCCAGGTACACGACGCCCATGCCGCCGGCACCGAGCCGCCCGAGCAGGCGGTACCCCGCGATCCCGGAGGGGTCGGCCGGCAGGAGAGGGGCGAGGTCCCCGGGCCGGGAGTCGGGCACCGGAACGGCGGGGGCGGCCGCCGGGGCCCCATCGCGGGGGCCGTCCGGAGCGGCTGGGGACTCGTCCCGGGGTGGGGCGGGGGTGCGCGGGGTGTCGTCCTCGCGGGGGGTGTCGTCCGGGGCGGTCACTGGGTTGCCTCCAGGGCGGTCTCGGCGCGGATGAGCATGGCGACCGAGGCGTGGGCCATCGCGGTGGCCAGTTCCTGTTCCTCGTGGCCGGCGGCCCCCTTGGCGGAGACGGCGACGGTCACCTGGCCGAGCCGGGACTGGGACCAGCCGTAGTAGTGCTCGCCGGGGACGCCGTCCTTGAGGTACTTCCCGCGCTCGTTGACGGTGTCGGAGGCGGTGGTGTTGCCGCCGACGCCGTAGGCGTTGCCGAGCGACATGAGGCCGGAGACGCGCTCGCCGGCGCGCAGGAGCTGGTCGGGGCAGCGCAGGGCCTCCTCCAGCGTCTCGGCCATCTCCCAGTCGGCGGCGTCCTCGGTGCGGTGGACGGTGACGGTGGAGGTGACGCGCACGGTGCCCTTGCCGCCGGAGGCGGGGAGCTCCATGTAGGCGGTGACGCTGTGGAGGACGGTGGACGGCGGGGCGCCGTTCTCCCAGTCGCAGCCCTCGGCGAGGACCGGCCAGTAGCCCTGAGGGCTGAGGTACGGGGTCCGGGCGACGTAGCCGGGCCCCCAGGAGCCGGGCCCGCCGGACAGGATCGTGGTCGCGAGGCGGGCCGCGTCGGCCGGGGTCTTCGGGGCACGGGCCGGGTCGGGGACGAAGTCCAGCGCTGTCGGCTTGGCGCCGGGGTCCGGGGACGCCGGGGACGTCTCCGGCTTCGCGCTCGCGGACGGGCCCGGGGCCGTACGGGACGGGGGGTCTCCCCCGCCGCCGTCCGAGCATCCCGCCAGCAGCATTCCGCCCGCCAGGACGGCACAGCAGGAACGCGACAGCCATGCGTAGGACACGATTCCCCCACTCCCCGCTCACACGATTCCCCCAGGGGGCACGATCGTATGCGCGGAGGGGCCAAGTCCGGGGCGTTACAAGGTCATTGGCCGCGGCTCTCGTCGTAGCGGGCGCGGGCCGCCTCGACGTCCGGGACCAGGGACTCGGTCCAGAGGGCGAGGGCCTTGATCCGCTGGGCGGCGTCCTCGCCGAGGGGGGTGAGGGTGTAGTCGACACGGGGCGGGATGACGGGCTTGGCGTCGCGGTGGACGAAGCCGTCCCGCTCCAGGGTCTGGAGCGTCTGCGTGAGCATCTTCTCGCTGACGCCGCCGATCCTGCGCCGCAGTTCGCTGAAGCGGTACGAGCGCTCCAGGAGCGCGATCAGGACGAGGACGCCCCAGCGGCTGGTGACGTGCTCCAGGACGAGCCGGGACGGGCACATGCTGCCGTCGACGTCCGCCAGCAGGGGCCTCGCCTGGACCTCGGTACTCACCTTCATGCCAGTACCTTACTTCAAAGTGGGTACTTTCGATTGGTTAGTGCCCGACGTACGGTGAGTGTGTTCGTCCCTCCGCCCCCGTCCCCCACTCCCCCACTCCCCCTCCGAAGGAATCCCCCATGCGCATCGTCGTCACCGGAGCCACCGGACAACTCGGCCGTCTCGTCGTCGACGCCCTCCTCGCCGACCCGGCCGTCCCCGCCGGGTCCGTCGCCGCCGTCGTACGGAACAAGGAGAAGGCCGCCGACCTCGCGGACCGCGGCGTCGAGCTGCGGATCGCGGACTACGGCCGGCCGGAGACGCTGGCCGGGGCCTTCGAGGCGGGCGACCGGGTGCTGCTGATCTCCGGCAGCGAGGTCGGGCAGCGGGTGCCGCAGCACGCCGCCGTGATCGACGCGGCCAAGGCGGCGGGCGTGGCCCAGCTCGCGTACACCGGGATCCTGGGCGGCCCGGAGGCCGACTTCGACCTGGCGGCGGAGCACAAGGCGACGGAGGAGCTGATCCTCGCCTCCGGCCTGCCGTACACCTTCCTGCGCAACGGCTGGTACAGCGAGAACTACACCACCAACCTCGCCCCCGTCCTCGCCCACGGCGCCGTCGTCGCCAACGCGGGCGAGGGCCGGGTCGCCTCCGCCACCCGCGCCGACTACGCGGCCGCCGCGGCGGCCGTGCTGACCGGGCCGGCCGAGGAGCACGCGCGGCACCTGAACCGTGCGTACGAACTGAGCGGCGACGAGGCCTGGTCGCTCGCCGAGTACGCGGCGGAGATCGCCGCCCACAGCGGGCGCCCGGTCGCGTACACGAACGTGCCGGCCGAGACCCACCTGGAGATCCTGACCGGCGCCGGGGTCCCGGACTTCTTCGCGGCGATCCTCGTGGACGTGGACGCGGCGATCGGGCGCGGCGCGCTGGCCGTCCGGACCGGCGACCTGGCGCGGCTGATCGGCCGCCCGACCACCCCGATCGGCACGACGGTCGCCGAGGCGCTCAAGGTCATGACCGTATAGCGGTACACACATGACAGCCTGCCCTGTGCGGCGCTACCGTCTTCGGGACAGCGCGGCGCAGGGCGGGAGGCATTCATGGGCAGCACCGGAAGAAGCGCGGTGACCGGGACCGCGGGGACGGGCGGCGAGACCGGCGCGGGCGGCGAGAACCGCGCCGGCCTCGTGTACGGCGTCGCCTCCTACGCGATCTGGGGCCTGGTCCCGCTCTACTGGCCCCTGCTCAAGCCCGCGAGCCCGGGCGAGATCCTGGCCCACCGGATGGTGTGGTCCTTCGCCTTCGTCGGCCTGGCCCTGCTGACGCTGCGCCGCTGGGGCTGGATGAAGGAGCTGCTCGCCGACCCGCGCAAGCTCGGCCTGCTGACGATCGCCGCGACCGTCATCACCGTGAACTGGGGCCTGTACATCTGGTCGGTCAACAACGGCCACGTCGTCGAGGCCTCGCTCGGCTACTTCATCAACCCCCTCGTGACGATCGCGCTCGGCGTCCTCGTCCTGAAGGAACGCCTCCGCCCCGCGCAGTGGGCGGCCGTCGGCATCGGCTTCGCCGCCGTCCTCGTCCTGGCGATCGGCTACGGCCGCCCGCCGTGGATCTCCCTCGTCCTCGCCTTCTCCTTCGCCGTCTACGGCCTGCTGAAGAAGCAGGTGAACATCGGCGGCCTGGAGTCCCTGGCGGCCGAGACCGCCGTCCTCTTCCTGCCCGCCCTCGGCTACCTGGTCTTCCTCGGCTCGCGCTCCGAGCTGGCCTTCGGCACGGAGGGCGCCGGCCACATGGCGCTCCTCGTGTCGACCGGCATCGTCACCGCGGTCCCGCTGGTCTGCTTCGGCGCGGCGGCCATCCGGCTCCCCCTCTCCACGCTCGGCCTGCTGCAGTACCTGGCCCCGACGTTCCAGTTCCTCCTCGGCGTCGCGTACTTCCACGAGGCCATGCCGCCCGAGCGCTGGGCCGGCTTCTCCCTGGTCTGGCTGGCCCTGACGCTCCTCACCTGGGACGCCCTCCGCACCGCCCGCCGCAGCCGCGCGGCCGTCGTCCGCGCCGCGGAGTCGGCGGCGGAGCGGCTGGCGGAGGAGGCCGCGACGGCCACGGCCCCCGTGCGCGAGCCCCGCGGCTGACCGGCCGCCCCCGTCGCACACCGAAGGCCCCGCCCGATGATCCGGGCGGGGCCTTTCCCGTACGCGCGTACGCGCTCACGCACGCGCACGGGTCCGGGCTCAGACCAGCACCTCCCGCGCGGGCTCGGCCGGCTCGCGGCGGCGGGCGCGGAGGGCGGCGACGGCGACCAGCGCGCCCGCCGCGGCCATCGCCACCGGCACGGCGAGCGCCGCGCGGAAACCGGTGAGACCGCCGCCGGTGAGGCCGTACACGGCCGTCACGGCGGCGATGCCGATCGCCGAACCGAACTGGGTCGCGGTGGTCAGCAGCCCGCCCGCGAGCCCCTGCTCGTCCTCGGCCACGCCGTCCGTGCCGGCGATGGTCAGCGGCCCGTACGCGAGGGAGAAGGCGAGGCCGGTGAGGAGGAGGGTCGGGAACATCGCGGCGTACGACCAGTCGGGGCCGACCGGGAGGAAGAGCACGTAGGCGGCGAGGGCGGCGAGGAAGCCGCCGAGGACCACCTTGGCGTTGCCGTACCGGGTCACCAGGCGCGGGGTCAGGGTCGGGGCGAGGACCGCGTCGATGCCCATGACGAGCAGGGCGAGGGCGGTGTGCAGCGAGGACCAGCCGCGCAGCTCCTGGAGGTAGAGGGTGGCGACGAACTGGAAGCCGAAGAAGGCGCCGACGAAGAGCAGCGCCCCGAGGTCGGCGCGGACCACGGACGGCGTGCGCAGCAGCCCAAGACGGACGAGCGGGACGGCGGCCCGGCGTTCGACGCGGACGAAGACGGCGGCGAGGGCGGACCCGGCGGCGAACACGGCGAGGGTGAGCGCCCAGCCGTCGAGCCCGTGCTCCAGGCGGACGACGCCGTACGCGAGGAGCAGCATCGTCCCGGCGGCGGCGAGCGCCCCGGCGAGGTCGAAGCCGCCGCGCCGCGGGGCCGGTGACCGCTCGTCCTTCGGTACGAGGCGGACGGCGGCGGCCAGCAGGACGGCGGCGAAGAGGACGGGGGCGATGAAGACCCAGCGCCAGCCGAGCTGGGTGAGCAGGCCGCCGGTGACGAGACCGAGCGAGAAGCCGCCGCCGGCGACCCCGGCGAAGACCAGCAGGGCCTTGTCGCGCTGCGGGCCCTCCGGGTAGGAGGTGGTGATGACGGAGAGGGCCGCCGGGGTCATGAAGGCGGCGGCGACGCCGGTGGCGAAGCGGGCGAGGACGAGCGTCGGGCCGTCGTCGGCGAGGGCGCCGAGGCCGGAGAAGAGCAGGAAGACGGTGAGCCAGCCGAGGAACATCCGCCGTCTGCCGAGGAGGTCGGCGGCGCGGCCGCCGAGCAGCGTGAAGCCGGCGTAGCCGAGGACGTAGGCGGACATGACCCAGGCGGCGGTGGCGGTGGTGAGGCCGAGTTCGGCGCGGATGGTGGGGACGGCGACGGCGAGCATCGCGACGTCGATGCCTTCGAGGAAGACGGCCCCGCTGAGGACGAGGAGCAGGCCCCAGGCACGTGACGACACAACTGCCTCCATGGAGAAGGGGGTTGGGGTGGGGTGGTTACCGCTCCGAGGGTCGGTTCCCTCTTGTAACCACCTCGATCCTCCGGGAGGATCGGGAGGCATGGAAGAAGGCACTTCGAAGTCACCCGGTACCTCCGGAGTAACCATCACGGCCCCCGCCGCCTCGCGCGGCTGCCACCCCGACGGCGGCGAGGCGGACCCCTTCCAGTGGGACACCCGCGAGGACTGCGAGGTCCGCCAGATCCTGGACCGGATCGCCGACAAGTGGTCGCTGCTCGTCATCGCGCTCCTGGAGAACCGGGTCGTCCGCTTCTCGCAGCTCCGGCGCGAGATCGACGGCGTCAGCCAGCGCATGCTGACCGTCACGCTGCGCCAGCTGGAGCGCGACGGCCTGGTCCGGCGCACGGTCCACCCGACGGTGCCGCCCCGCGTCGACTACGAGCTCACGCCGCTCGGCGCCACGCTGCACACGACGATCCGCGCCCTGGTCACCTGGACGGAGCGCCATCAGAACGAGATCGCGACGGCCCGGGCCCACTACGACGCCCGGACGGCGTCCTAGCGCCGGTGGCGCGCGGTATACGTGGGGGATGGAACCGCTGCACTGGAAAGTCGTGATCGACGCCCGTGACCCGCACGCCCAGGCCGCCTTCTGGGCCGCCGCCCTCGGCTACGTCGAGGAGGACCACAGCGCGCTCGTGGGGAAGCTGCTCGCCGTCGGAGCCGTACCGGCCGAGGCGACCCTGACCGTGCGTCCCGGCACGCCGGAGGAGCGGCTCGGGTGGCACGACCTGGCCGCCGTACGGCACCCGGACGACCCGCTGTCGGAGGAGAACGGCGCCGGTCTCGGCCGCCGCATCCTCTTCCAGCGGGTCCCCGAGGAGAAGACCGTGAAGAACCGCCTCCACCTCGACGTGCACACCGGCTCCGGCACCCGCGACGCCCAGGTGGAGCGCCTGGTCGCGCTCGGCGCGGCCGTGCAGCGGCGGGTGGCGGAGCAGGGCGGCTCGTGGGTCGTGATGACCGACCCCGAGGGCAACGAGTTCTGCGTGCAGTAGCGGGGACAGGCCCTAGTCGCGCCGCACCTCGAAGTGGAAGCAGCCGTACTCCACCGCCCTCACGTGCACCAGCGCGACCGCCGGATCCGCGAAGGCCTCGTCGAACGCCTCGTCGAGGCCGGGGAGTTCGACGAGCCGCCCGCCGAGGATGCGGCCGTCCGCCCCGTACCGGCGCACCGTCCGCAGCGCGCCCGGCCGCGCGAAGGGGTACGTCTCCCCCGCCGCCTCGTAGCCCCCGCACTCCTCCGCGTGGACGAACACCGGCCCCACCTCGTCGTACGCCCCCGGCGCGGCCCCCGTGGCGGCGGCCCACCGCCGCAGCGGGGCGTACGCGACGAGGGCGAGGCGCTCGCCGGGGCGGGCGGGGCGCAGGCAGCAGCGCAGCGGTTCGCCGCCCTCCTCCGCCGTGTACGGGAGGCAGGGGCGCCCGGCGTCGTCGACGGACCGGAGCGCGGCGAGGGCGGCGGGCTCGACGGCCCGCGGGGTGTAGTGGCTCATGCGGTCAAGCCTCGCTCCGCCGCCCGCGCACCGCTGGCGGCATTCGGACGCGGTGGCCGGAGCGCATTCAGACCGCGTCGATGCGCCGGCGCAGGAGGCAGAAGACGTTGCCCTCCGGGTCCTGGAGGACGTGCCAGTTCTCCTCGCCCGTCTGCCCGACGTCCGCCGGCTTCGCGCCGAGCGCGAGCAGCCGCTCCAGCTCGGCGTCCTGGTCGCGGTCGGTGGGGTTGACGTCGATGTGGAGGCGGAGCTTCTCGGCGCGGGGCGCGCTGTTCGGGCTCAGGACGATCGTCGGCTGCGGTCCGCCGAAGCCGACTCCGGGCGGCCCGATCTCGATGCTCCCGTCGTCCTCCCGGCCGATCTCGACGTACCCGAGGACCTCGCTCCAGAACACGGCGAGCCGTTCGGGGTCGACGCATTCGAGGATCAACTCACTGATGCGGCATGCCATGCGGCCCAGCGTACGACCCGGCCGGAGGCGCCGCACGACCGTCGCCTCCGCCCGTTCGTCTGTCGTACCCGCGCCCTACGCTCCTCCTCGAACGCGGGACCGAGGCAGAGACAGAGGCAGACGGAGGCAGGTCATGGGTGGCAACAGCTGGTGGCAGACGGGACCGTACGACCCCGATCTCGCGGTCGCCTTCCGGCGGGCGCAGGACGAGGAGCTGGCGAAGGGCGGCCACGACGACACGGGCCGCACGATCACGGAGCTGTGGGAGAGCGAGGACTGGCTGGAGTACATCCTGACCGGCGGCACCTGCACCGTCCTGGACCAGGTCCACACGGTCGCCCCCGACTTCACCGAATGGGGGCCCTACATGCGCCCGTTGACGCCGGAGGAGGTCCGCGCCTGGTGCCCCGACGGCCGCCCCACGCGCGAGCAGTGGACCTCCGCCCTGGCCGCCGACCACGAGCTCTACCCCGACCGCGCCCAGGGCAACTGCACGGTCCTCTACGAGGACGGGGAGCCGTCGGAGATCGGGTACTGGGGCGTGACGGCGGACTGACGCGGGCGCGGCCCCTCCCTGGAGCTGCGGGGTCAGCCGGCGTCCGTCAGAGCGCCACCGAACTCCGCGAGGACACGGGCGAGTTCGCGCGGCCGGGTGGTCATCGGCCAGTGGCCCGCGTCCATGTCGACGTAGGTGAGGCGGCGGGCGCGGGCGAGCTCCGGGCCCTCGCCCGCGGCGATCCACTCCTGCGCCTGGGCGGGGGTGAATTCGGGGCAGACGACGGCGGTGGGCACGTCGAAGCGGCGCTCGTCGGCGAGGCGCACGACGCCCCTGGCGACCCCCTCGGGCACGGGCACGGCGGCGGCCTTCGCCGCGAACCGGGCCAGCGCCGGCTCGTCGAAGTCGGCTGTGTCCGGGCCCTCGAAGGGCTCCCAGCCCGGGAAGGCCATGACGCCGTCGACGACCGGGAAGACGTCGGCGTACGCCCGCCCGTCGGGGGCCGGGAAGCCGCCGACCAGCGCGACCCCGCCGACCTTCTCCGGCCGCGCGTCGGCGGCCAGCCAGGCCAGGGTCGTCGCCGCCGAGTGCCCCACGACCAGCGGCCTCCCCTCCGCCGCGTCGACCGCGGCGACCACCGCGGCCCGCTGGTCCGCGAGCGTCGCGGACGCGTCGCCGTCGCCCGGCCCGGGCAGGGCGACCGGCACGGCCCGGTGGCCGAGGGCGGCGAGTTCGGGGACGACGCCGTCCCAGGCGGACGCGGTGAGCCACAGTCCTCCGACGAGCACGATGTCCACGGTGATTCTCCCTGCTCGGAAGCCAGTTGCGACGGCCGGCACGATACGCGACCCCTCTGACAACGGGCCGTCGCCCGGGCGTCACGGGTGCGGCTTCTCCCCCTGCGCCAGCATCGCCACGTACTTCTCGATCCGGCGCGCCCGGGTCTCGGCCCGCTTGGGCTCCTGGATCCGGTAGAGGACGGCGTACCGGTTCTGGCGGTCGAGCGTCTCGAAGAAGGCCGCGGCGGCCGGTTCGGCCGCGAGGGCCGCCGCGAGGTCGTCCGGCACCGTGGTGGACCTCGCACTGTCGTACGCCGCCTCCCAGCGGCCGTCCGCCTTCGCGCGGTCGATCTCGGCCTGCCCGGGCGGACGCATCCGGCCCTGCTCGATCAGGGCCGCCACCTTGTCGCGGTTGATCTTGGACCACTTGCTGGTCCGCGTGCGCGGGGTGAACCGCTGGAGCCACCACTCCTCGTCGAACTTCGCCTTCTGCCCGTCGATCCAGCCGTAGCAGAGCGCCACGTCGAGCGCCTGGGCGTAGTCCAGGGCGACGACTCCCGGCGCCTTCTTGCGGATCTTGAGCCAGATGCCGGGCCGGAGGGAGTGGTGCTCGGCGAGCCACGCCTCGAACGCCTCGGCCGATGCGAACGCCATGGTCTCCAGGTCCTGAGTCACTCCGGCAGCCAACCACACCGACGGGGACGGGGCCGGTCATTCCCGGACTTGACCCTCACGCAACGTGAGGCTGAAAGGTGAAGGCCATGAGCAACCAGAACACCGACACCGCCACCAGCACCAGCACCAGCACCGGCACCGGCACCGGCACCGCCACCAAGGGCGATTACTACGACGCCTTCGAGGTCAGCCCCGTCCCCGCCCCCGGCCCCGACGCCGTGCCGCCGGAGCCCTTCCACGGCATCTACGGCATGCCGGCCTTCGTCACCGTCCCCACCGCCGACCTGGCCGCCTCCCTGGACTTCTGGACCCGCGGCCTCGGCTTCTTCGAGCTGTTCTCGGTCCCCGGCACCCTGGTGCACCTGCGCCGCTGGGCGTTCCAGGACGTGCTGCTCGTCGCGGCGGACGCGGCCCCCGCGGAAGCCCCGGCGATGAGCGTCGGTTTCGCGTGCGTGCTCGGCCAGATCGACGGGATCGTCGACGCCTGCCGGGCGGTCCTCCCCGGCTCCGTCTCGGCCGACCCCCGGGACACCCCCTGGAACACCCGCGACGTCGAGGTGATCACCCCCGAGAGGGCCCGGGTCGTCCTCACGGCCGCGAAGCCGTACGACCCGGCCAGTCAGGAGGCGCGGAACCTCGCCGAGATCGGCATCACCGGCCCGACCGCCCACCCCGACGAGAATGAGGAGCATGCCCGACACTGACACAGGCGCGGACCCGCAGGAGACGGACACCGAAGGCCTCACCGTCGGCCAGGTCTCCGCGCGCCTCGGCGTCACCGTCCGCGCGCTGCACCACTGGGACGAGATCGGCCTGGCCCGGCCCTCGCTTCGTACGGGCGCCGGGTACCGGCTCTACACCGCCGCCGATCTCGAACGCCTGCACCGGGTCGTCGTCTACCGCGAGATCGGCCTCGGCCTGGACCGGATCCGGGCGGTCCTGGACGACACGGGCACCGACGTCCCGGCCGCGCTGCGCGCCCAGCGCGCCCAGGTCGCGGAGCGCGTCGAGCGGCTCCAGAGGCTCGGCGACGGCCTGGACCGGATGATCGAGGCGCACGAGCGCGGTCTGCTCCTGACCGTCGAGCAGCAGGCCGCGATCTTCGGCCCGGGCTGGGACCCGGAGGGCCCGGCGAAGGCCCGGCAGCAGTACGGGGACACCCTCCAGTGGCGCCAGTACGCCGAGCGTTCGGCGGCCCGCACGCCCGAGGAGTGGCAGGCCGTCCACGACGCCGTGGCCGCCCTGGACGGCGACCTCGCGTCCGCGCTGGACGGGGGCGTCGCGCCGGGCAGCCCGGAGGCGAACGCCCTCGTCGACCGCCACCGCGCCGTCTTCGCCGCGTACTTCCCGCTGACGAGGGAGATGCAGGTCTGCCTGGCCCGCACGTACGCGTCGGATCCCGGCTTCGCCGCGCACTACGACGGCATCCGCCCGGGCCTCGCGGCGTGGTTCCGCACGGTCGTGGACGCGAGCGCCCGCGCCCACGGCATCGACCCGGACACGGCCGCCTGGCGGTAGCCGGTAGGCAGTAGGCGGTGGCCGGTAAGCAGTGGCCGGTACGGCCCCGGGGCTAGTACTCGTCATCGTTCGGCCGGCCCTCCGGCATCCCCCCGTACGCGGAGGACATCCGCAGCTCGAACAACCGGAGCCGGCGACCGGACGACAGCACCGTCTCACCGAGTGACATGCCGACACCCTAGAGATTCCCCGCCTCGTTCACGGTGTGTCCTGTGGGCTTCGCGCGCGCGGAGGTGTAAGCGATCCGGCAGATGGGGAGAGACGCTCCGTCCGCGGTGATCGGCACCGCGGCCACGACCGCGAGAAGGGGCATCGCGATGCCGCAGCAGGGGACCGTGAAGTGGTTCAACTCGGAGAAGGGGTACGGCTTCATCGCGACGGACGGCGGAGGCCCGGACGTGTTCGTCCACTACTCCGCGATCCAGTCCGACGGCTACAAGTCCCTGGACGAGAACCAGCGCGTCGAGTTCGAGGTGACCCAGGGCAACAAGGGGCCGCAGGCCGAATCGGTCCGCCCGCTCTGACCCTCCGGGCACCCCGACGTCCTCGTCGACCACGACACGATCAGACGCGCCCTCTCCGTCGACCTCGACGAGGTCCGCCGGACCCTGGAGACCGACCTCTTCGGCGTCTGGCGGACCGCGCGGGAAGGCCATTCCCCGCTGGGCGGGGGCGGTTCGCGCCCGCTGCACGGAACGAAACCGTCCGATCCCTCACTGTCGGACCGTTGGGCTACTCTCCTTCCTCGTGGACCAGCTGACCGCCGAGGACCCGCCGCGCATAGGCCCCTACCGCCTCATCGCCCGCTTAGGTGCCGGCGGCATGGGCCGGGTCTATCTCGCCCGCTCCGAAGGCGGGCGCACGGTCGCGGTCAAGGTCGTGCAGACCGAGTTCGCCCAACACGCCGAATTCCGCTCGCGGTTCGCCCGCGAGGTCACCGCCGCGAAGCGGGTCGGCGGAGCCTGGACCGCGGCCGTGCTCGACGCGGACACGGACGCGGAGACGCCCTGGGTCGCGACCCAGTACATTCCCGGACCCGATCTGCACGCCGTCGTGGCCGAGCGGCACGGGCCGTTGCCCGAGCGGTCAGTGCGGGTCCTGGCCAACCGGCTCGCGCTCGCCCTGCAGGCCATCCACGGGGCGGGCCTCGTCCACCGCGACCTCAAGCCGTCCAACGTCCTGGTCACCGTGGACGGGCCCCGGGTCATCGATTTCGGCATCGCCCGGGCGCTGGACAGCATCAGCGGGGACAGCCTGCAGACCCGCACGGGCATGGTGATCGGTTCGCCCGGCTTCATGTCCCCGGAGCAGGTACGCGGGCTCCACGTCACCACCGCCTCCGATGTGTTCTGCCTGGGTTCGGTCCTCGCCTACGCCGCCACGGGGCGCCGGCCCTTCGGGGCGACCGGCAACGGGTTGCACGCCCAGATGTTCCGGGTCGCCGAGGAGGAGCCCGACCTGGACGGGCTGCCGGAGACGCTCCTCGGACTCGTACGGGAATGCCTGCGGAAAGACCCGGCACAACGCCCCACGCCGGAACAGATCGCCGCCCGCACCGCCACGGAAGGCGTCGACGAATGGCTTCCGGGCGCGCTGCTCGGCCAACTGGGACGGCACGCGGCACAATTGCTGGACTTCGATCCGCTGCGGCCGCACACGGCCCTCGTGCCGGGTCAGGCTCCCACTCCGCCGGCACCCGCCCGGCCCGTACCCACACCCCGGTCCGTGACCACGCCCGCCGCGGCCGCGTCGGACGCGCTCGCGCAGGCGCCCACGGTGGGGCCGGGATACGACGGAACGGCACGCCCGCACGTGTCGGCGCAGCCCCCGGAACAGCGGCGTCGGCCGGCCGTCGTGGCGGCGACGGCAGCCGTCGTGGCGCTCGTCGCCGTCGGTGGCCTGCTCGCGCTCCGCCCGTGGCAGGGCAAGGCGGGAGAACCACCGTCGCCGAGTGCCAGTGCTCCGGCGGCGTTGCAGGGGAGCTGGGAGGCGCGCCTGAGCAAGGGCGACCTGCACAGGGAGGGGGCGCTCGCACGCCTGCTCGTCGACGCGACGGGCACCGCCCGGTACTCCCTGCTCAACGAGGCGCGGCTGTGCGTCTGGGAAAGCACCATCACCGCCTCCCGAAGTGACGCGATCAAGCTCGGCTCCAGCCGGCTCAAGAGGGTGATCCCCCAGTCCGAGAAGGAACGTTGCGAAGACACGACCACGGATGACGGCTCCTCCCGCCCGGACGGTACCGGGGCGTTCGTCGCCTCGTGGAACGGTGCGTTCGAGTGGGAGGACGACACGGGCTTCTACGACCACCACAACGATGGAAAGACCTCCTACGAACCTGCCATGTTCGAGAAGGTGCCGCCCGCCACGGGCGCGCTGCCGGAGAAGTTCCGGGGCTCGTGGGGCGGCCGGGCGGCGGACGGCACCTACCGCTTCGAAGTCACGATGGGTCAGGGCGCGGCGAAGCGCGACATCCGTCTCGTGTCCGTCAACACGGTGGGCGAGAGGTGCACGTACAAGGCGGAGGTGTTCTCCCAGGACCCGACCCGGCTCCGCACCGCGCCCGCGGAGCTCGCCGACGACAAGCAGCCGAAAGGCTGCTCCAAAAGCACCGCTTCCCTGACATTCTGGGCGAGCGAGGAGAAGGGAAGACGGAAGCTGTCCTCCGGTCCCCTCCTCGGCGCCGACACACCCTGGGCCGAGGCCGGCCACTGGGTGGCGGAGCTGGCCCCGGCAGGCACCTAGGGTGCCTGTCTCCTTGACGGTGGGCGGGGTGCTCGGCCCGGAGACACGCTCTAGCCGCGCTGCGTCTCCACGAACCCGGCCCAGGCGGCCGGGTCGAAGGCGAGCCGGGGGCCGGTGAGGTCCTTGGAGTCGCGGACGTGGACGGTGCCGGGAGTGGTGGCGACCTCGATGCAGTCTGATGCGCCATTGCCACTGTCGCTGTAGCTGCTCTTGAACCAGTCCAGCTCGGGCTTGCCCATCACGTCTCTCCCAGCAGTTGTTCGATGAAATCCCGCGACTCCGCTGGAGTGAGGGCCTGGGATCGGATGATGCCATAGCGCAGATCCAAGACCCGGAGTCGTTTGAGGTCAGAGACGGGGCGGCCACCGAAGTCGCCGTCCATGCGCCCCACCGCCGTGCCGTCCGCGAACTTCAGGAGCGCGATGCGCCCTCCGTTCCCCGGATGATCCGCGCGCTCGGTCGGCATCACCTGGATCCCAACGTGGGGCAACTCACCCACCTCCAGCAAATGCTCAAGCTGACGACGTAGCACCATCTTCCCCCCGATGGGCCGTCGTAGCGACACCTCTTCCTGGACGAAGCTGAACTCGGGCGCCGGATCCTTCTCCAGCACCGACCGACGCGCCACACGGGCCGCCAGGTACCGCTCCAGTTGGTCCGTCCGAAACGCAGGGCGCCATGTCTGCATGATCGCTCGCGAGAACTCCTCGGTTTGCAGCAGGCCGTGGACGTTGAAGTTCGAGTACATGCAGAACTCGACCGCCTTCCCCTCCAGCTTCGCCAAGTCCCGGATCGGCTTCGGGTAACGGATCTCCGACGTGTCCTGCTTCATCTCCGCAATGAGTCCGCCCGCCCCCAGGACCTCGTCCGCCTTGTCCAGGAACTCCGGCCTGGGAATCCGGTCTCCCCGTTCCAGCTTGCGGATCATGTCCTCGCCGTATCCGGTCAGTTCACCGAACTCCGCCGCGCTCAGGCCCTTCGCCTCGCGCCACGTCTTGAGATGACGCCCGACCGTCGCCAGGACCGCCTTCCCCGGCTCGTCGCCGGGGTCCACCTCCCAGCCCGCGTCCTCGACGACGACACCGTCCACCTCGTCCACGCTCATGCGTGCCCACCTCCTTGTGGCGGCCCTCTACCCGGAGCGCGGCCCGAGACAGTCGAGACAAGGCGGGACAGCCGCAGGACAGTAACCGTACGTAAGGGCGTTTCTGGTGGGCAGCGTAGGCACTGCCCACCACGCTGAATCTCATGAACCTCGAAACCAGCCAACTCATGGCGAGTGCACGCCACTTCACCCTTCAGCTGTCCTCGACGCCCAGAGGGGCACGGCTGGCGCGGCTGCTCGCCGCCGAGCAGCTGCGTCGCTGGGGACTGGACCATGTGGTCGAGGCAGTCGAGCAGGTCGTGGCCGAGCTGGCGAACAACGCGGTGACGCACGGGCACGTGCCGGGGCGGGACTTCCGGGTGCGGGTGGTCGCGACCGGGGCGGCGGTGCGGGTCGAGGTGACGGATACGCGGGGTGACCGAGCGCCTCTCGCCGGGGCGGCCTCGCCCGATGCCGAGGAGGGGCGGGGGCTGCTGCTCGTCGGGGCGCTGACCCGGGGGTGGGGAGTGCGGCACGGGCCCGCGCCGCAGAAGACCGTCTGGGCCGAACTCCCTCTGCCCTGAGGGGCTTCGCCGCGTCGTGGGCGGGCGCGTCGCGGTGGGGCTCGACGTAAGAAACCAATCCCGGGGGAAGCCCTACCCAACCCCTCCAGCCTCCCCGTCACGGCCCCGTCACCCACTCGGGTGATCTGTGCCAACTGGGCTGGATTCGGGGCAGGTTGCCTGGCATATGCTCCAGCCACCACCCGACGTGAAATACGACGGCCCCCGGCTGGGACTGGCATCCCTGCCGAGGGCCTGACCAACTAGGAAGTTGGCGCTTCCCGATGGCTTCCACGCACCCTAACGCGCGTTCGCACGCCCGTGGGCTCGTTCACCGCAACGTCCGGCTCACCACCCGGTACGTCGTCGTCAGCAACGAGCTCGCCCAGCATCCGGATCTGACGGTCGCGGCGATCGGGCTCGCCGTGATCCTCCAGTCGCTGCCCGCCGGCGCGTCCGTCGGGATCAAGGCGCTCGCCGAGCGGACGAAGGGGCTGAGCGAGATGAAGATCGCGGCGGCTCTGCGGGAGCTGGAGGCGGCCGGTTTCCTCGCCCGCACCCGGGAGCGGCTGCCGGACGGACGGTTCGTCCCGCGCACGATCTCGTACAACCGGCCGGGGGCTGACCGCGACGCCGTAAGGGAGACCAAGGCGGCCCAGGAAGCCCCTGAAGCCCCGGAAGCCCGGGAAGGCCGAGAAGCCCAGGAGGAGCCTCCGGCCCCAAAAGTCCCTGAGCGGCGCGCGGCCCAGCCGAAGCCGTCGTCGCCGCCGCCCCTTCCCGAGCGCCATCACGCCTCCGTCACGCTCCTCGCCGGGCTCCGGGGGCGGGAGCCCCGGTTGCTGCTGTCGGAGCGGGACGTGCGGCGGCTGGCGCCGGGGGTGACCGAGTGGCTGGAGCGCGGGGCGCATCCCGAGGCCGTGAGCCGGACGCTCTGCGCCGACCTCCCGCCCGACCTCGCGCACCCGGCGGGGATCGTGGCGTACCGGCTGGCGACGCTCATCCCGCCTCCCCTCCCCGCCGGCCCCGTCGCCCGGCCCGCCCCCGACCCCTTCCAGAGCTGCGACGACTGCGACCTCGCCTTCCGCGCGCCGGAACCGGGTCTGTGCGTGGCCTGCCAGGCGTCGGCCGCCGCCTAGTCGGACACGACGGCGCGGGCGCGCCGCTTGCGGCGGGATGCGAGGATCGCGGCGGCGAGAGCCGCCGGCAGGAGTGCGAGGCCCATGAAGATCACGGGGTTCACCCAGGCGGGTACGAGCTCGGTTCCGGCGCCGTCCGCCGTGACGCACCGGGTGCTGAGCGGCAGGGTCCACCGGGTCACGATGCGGTCGCCCCGGGCCCCCTTCGACGCGCACGTCTGGTCCGGGTCCAGGATGTAGAACCCCGACATCACACCCCATGAGTAGGCGCCGTACGCCGCCGCGGCGCCCAGGACCGCCAGCAGGACGCAGGTCGCGGCGCGGGGAAGACGGGCGGCCAGGATCGGGCGCCGGTCGCGGGCCCGCCAGGCGAGCGCGACGGCGGCGCACAGCGCCACGGACGGCGCCAGGAACGGGCCGAAGACCAGGGCCAGGAACAGGAACTCGTACATGCCTGCTCAGATACCGTGCCCGCACGCCTGGTTCCGCCGGGGCTCGTGGCGGTCTCGCCCGGGAGGGCCTCCGGGGCACCGCACTAGCATCGCCGCATGGCGACCTTCGTGCACCTGACACCCGCCGCCCACGTGGCGGGGATCCGGCGGAGCGGGATCAAGGCGCGGGGGGAGCGCGGGGAGCGGGGCGGGGTCCACCTCTTCCCCGTGCTCGCCTCCTACGCGCTGACGCATCAGTGGCTGCGGGAGCTGGCGCGGCGGCCGGGGCCCCGGGGGATCGTGGCCGTGCAGGTGCGGCTGCCGGACGGGGAGCCGGTGGCGGTGGGGCGGTACGGGAGGAGCCAGGAGGAGGTCACGGCGGCCGAAGCCGTCCGGCGCGTGCGGGAGTTGGGGGACGGGGCGCTCGGGTGGGAGGTGTTCCTGCCGCGCGCGGTCGCGCGGGGCGAGGTGCGGCAGGTGCGGGCGGTCCGGCAGGTCGCCGGATGGCGGCACTTCCCCGGCGCGCACGGTGTCGCGCCGTGCGTCTGCGCGGGGTGCGTACAGCCCGGCACGTACGGGTCCCGGCGGCTGCGGGAACGGCGGCCGCACCCGATGGACGGGCCCGCGCCCGCCGCGCGCGTGCTGCTCGCGCGGCTCGACCGGGCCGAGGCGCGGGCGGACACCGGCGCGCTGCGCGACACGCTCCGGTGGTACGGCCTCCGGCGGCGCGGGCCCGTGGAACGCCTCGCGCCGCTCGCCGCCCACCCGGACACCGGCGTCCGGCAGGAGCTCGCGCGGACGGTGGCCCGCTGGTCCACGCCGGGGGCCGATCCGCTGCTGGCCGCGCTGGCCGGGGACGCCGACGGCGAGGTGCGGGTGACCGTCGCCGAGGCCGTGGCCTACCGGCGTACCGACGCCGCCGGCGACCTCCTCGCCGTCCTCGGCCGCGACCCCTCCCCCGCCGTCCGCGAGGCCGCCGTCGAAGGACTCGTCGAGCGGGACACCCCGGCCGCCGAGGCCCTGCTCGCACTCCTCGCGGACGATCCCGACGCGTCCGTGCGCACGACCGTGGCCCTGCTCACGGAGGAGTGAGCAGGGCCGTGGGCGGGCCCTGAGCCGGCGCACGCAGCGCCCGTTCCCTGGTTCACGGTCTGCGGAGCACATCCGTCCACGGGTTCCTCGAAGCGGCCCGTCGGCAACCGCTGCCCTCCAGAAGGCGGTCACCGAAGGATGTCCGTCCGCTCAGCGAACAGCCCTGACCGGATTCAGGTCTTGACGGGACATCGTCACGTCACTGAGCATTCAGCACACGCACACCGGCCGTAGGGATCCCCATCACACCCCTGCGCCTCGTGTGCCACCTGTACAGCTCCAACGCCTCGCGTCACCCACGGCGCGAGGCGCTCGCACGTTCCGTCCCATCCCCGTTCGGAATCCGGAGCCCCCACACATGAAGCTCTCCGCGAGACTGGCCGCGCTGGCCGGTTCCTCCGCCCTGGTCCTCGGCGCCCTCGCCGGGGCCGCCCCGGCCACCGCCGCGCCCGCCGGCGCCACGGCCGCCCCGGACATCCCGGTCGCCAACGTCAAGCAGCACTTGACCGACCTCCAGTCCATCGCGACCGCCAACGGCGGAAACCGCGCGCACGGCAAGGCCGGCTACAAGGCCTCCATCGACTTCGTGAAGGCGAAGCTGGACGCGGCCGGATACACCACGACCGTGCAGCAGTTCACGTACAACGGCACCACCGGCTACAACCTGATCGCCGACTGGCCGGGCGGCGACCCGAACCAGGTCATCATGGCCGGCTCGCACCTCGACTCGGTCTCGTCGGGCCCCGGCATCAACGACAACGGCTCCGGCTCCGCCGCGATCCTGGAGACCGCGCTCGCCGTCGCCCGCTCCGGCTACCAGCCCTCCAAGCACCTGCGCTTCGGCTGGTGGGGCGCGGAGGAGCTCGGCCTCGTCGGGTCGAAGTACTACGTGAACAACCTCGCCACCACCGAGCGCGCGAAGCTCAAGGGCTACCTCAACTTCGACATGATCGGCTCGCCGAACCCGGGCTACTTCGTCTACGACGACGACCCGACGATCGAGACGACCTTCAAGAACTACTTCGCCGGGCTCGGCGTCCCGACGGAGATCGAGACCGAGGGCGACGGCCGCTCGGACCACGCGTCCTTCAAGAACGTCGGCATCCCGGTCGGCGGCCTCTTCACCGGCGCCAGCCGCGTGAAGACCAGTGCCCAGGTCTCCAAGTGGGGCGGTACGGCCACGGCCTTCGACCGCTGCTACCACTCCTCCTGCGACACCACGTCGAACATCAACGACACGGCCCTGGACCGCAACAGCGACGCCGTCGCGCACGCGATCTGGACGCTGTCCGGCACCACCACCACGCCGCCCACCGGCACGGTCTTCGAGAACACCGCCGACGTCTCCATCCCGGACAACGGCGCCGCGGTGACCTCCTCCGTGACCGTCTCCGGCATCGCGGGGAACGCGCCGGCCGCCCTCGCCGTCGGCGTGGACATCGTCCACCCCTGGCGCGGTGACCTGGTCGTCGACCTCGTCGCGCCCGACGGCACGGTCTACAACCTGCACAACAAGACCGGCAGCAGCGCCGACAACATCCAGCAGACCTACACGGTGAACGCCTCCGCCGAGGTCGCCAACGGCGTGTGGAAGCTGCGCGCACAGGACACGGCGTCCGCCGACGCCGGCTACATCAACGGGTTCAAGCTGACGTTCCCGTAACCGACGCTCCCGTAGGCGAGAAAGCACGACCAAGCCACCCGGGTGGGCCGGTGACGTACTCCCGACCCACCCGGGGAACCAACTCCCGTATTACTTGGCGGCGTTGGCGGCGTCCACCAGCGCCTGCGGCGTCACCGCACCGACGTAGACCTTGCCGTCGTCCGTCATCAGCGCGTTGACGATCTTGGTCTTGAAGACCGTGCCGGAGCCGAACTTCCCGCTCACCTTGTCGCCGAGCGCGTCCAGGAAGCCCTGGGCCTCCTTCGGCGCGTCCTCCGTCTTCGGCGCGGGCGCGCCGGAGTCGAAGGCGGCGATGGCGGTCCAGCCCTCGCCGATGATCTCGGGGCCGTTCGCGTCGGCGCCGCCGAGACCGCCGAGACCGAGGTCGCCGAAGGCCTTCTCCAGGTCCTCCGGGGCCTTGCCGTGGTCCCCGCCGCGGTCCGCGCCGAACTCCTTCTCCACCTGGTCGCCCTCGGTGACCTTCGCGCCCTCCGGGACGGTGAAGTCGAACTCCGAGGCCGCCGGCTTGCCGAAGTCGACCTTGGTGAAGCCCGCGTCGAGGACCGGCTTGCCGCCGCTCGTGGAGTCGAGGGTGAACTTCAGCGGGGTGCCGGTGGCCGCGTCCACCGCGATGGTGATCGAGTCGACCGTCGAGCCCTGCTGCTTCGGCTCGACGACGAGCCGGTACGCGTCGCGGCCCGCGACGTTCGCCGTGCCGCCGACCGCGATCGAGGTGGTGTCCCCGGCGGCCTTCAGGACCTCGTCGGCGAGCTCCTTCGGGGAGGCCGGGAGCTCCTTCTCAGGGGCCTTACCCCCCTCGTCGCCGCCCTTCTCGTGGAAGACGGTGTTGGAGCGGGAGTCGTACGCCCACACCTCGTCGCCGTCGTGGATCAGGCTGTACTGCTCCTTGCCGTCGAGCAGCGTCAGCTTCTGCCGCTCGGGGCCGTCGGCGGCGACCTTCAGGGTGTGGGTGCCGGAGACCAGCTTGGTGAGCTGCGCGGACGGGTCGGCGGAGGCCTCGCCCGAGCCGGAGCCGTCACCGGAGGCCATGCCGCCCGCGATCCCGCCCAGCAGGCCGTCGAGGGCCGGCAGGCCCAGGTCGGTGGAGATCTTGAAGGTGCCGGACAGGGTCTGGGTGTCCGAGGCGGCGATCTTCTCGATGAGCTGCTGCGCGGTGATCTCCGGCAGGTCCGGGTCGCCGGACGCGGCGAGCGCCGGGACGAGTCCGATGGTCGCCGCGGCGATGCCGGCCACCGCGACGGGGACGACGTAACGGCTCGTCTTTCGCTGTCCTGCCCGCTGTGCTGCCATGGTCTGTGATCCCTCCGTGCCCCTGCGTGGACTTCCTGTTCGATGTCTCCATCTCACCAGGACGGGCGACGGAAATCGTCAGCCCGGGGGATCAACCTCGCGTACCCCTCCGGGATGACATCCCCCTAGGGTCAGCCCGCCCGGTGCACCACGGCGTCGCACAGCTCCATCAGGGCCGACTTCGCGTAGCCGTCGGGCAGGGGCGCCAGCATGGCCCTGGCCTCCTCCGCGTACCGCACGGTGTCCCGGCGGGCCTGCTCCAGGGCGGGGTGGACGCGGAGCCGGCGCAGGGCCTCGGCGTGCCGGTCGTCGTCGGTGAGGTCGCCGTCGATCAGGGCGACGAGCTCCAGGTCCTCGGGGCGGCCGTGGGCGGCCGCGGCGGCCCGCAGGCGCAGGACGGGGAGGGTGGGGACGCCCTCGCGGAGGTCGGTGCCGGGGGTCTTGCCGGACTCGTGGCCCTCGGAGGCGATGTCGAGGACGTCGTCGGCGAGCTGGAAGGCGACGCCGAGCCGCTCGCCGTACTGGGTGAGGATGTCGACGACCGACTCGTCGGCGCCGGACATCATCGCGCCGAAGCGGCAGGAGACGGCGACGAGCGAGCCGGTCTTGCCGCCGAGGACGTCGAGGTAGTGGTCGACGGGGTCGCGGCCGTCGACCGGGCCGGCGGTCTCCAGGATCTGGCCGGTGACGAGCCGCTCGAACGCCTCGGCCTGGATCCGTACGGCCTCCGGGCCGAGGTCCGCAAGGGTGTGCGAGGCGCGGGCGAAGAGGAAGTCACCCGTGAGGACGGCGAGCGAGTTGCCCCAGCGGCTGTTGGCGCTGGGGACGCCCCGGCGCACGGCCGCCTCGTCCATGACGTCGTCGTGGTAGAGCGTGGCCAGATGGGTGAGCTCCACGACGACGGCCGCGGGCACCACACCGGGCGAGTAGGGGTCGCCGAACTGGGCGGCGAGCATCACGAGCAGCGGCCGGAACCGCTTGCCGCCCGCGAGCACCAGGTGCTGGGCGGCCTCGGTGATGAAGGGGACATCGCTCTTGGTCGCGTCGAGGAGGCCGGCCTCGACGGCCGCCAACCCGGTCTGGACATCGGCCTCGAGAGCCTGGTCCCGCACGCTAAGACCGAACGGCCCGACGACGGTCACGAGGGGATCTCCTGTCTGCTGACGCCTGCTGACGCTAGTCCTTGACGCTCCGGACCGTACGCCGTCGACTCGGATTGTCGATGTGTCGGTCCATTCACTCAAGCCAGCGTATCCGGTCACGTTTCGATCACCGTGGGCGCCTTCCCGTCACCCCCGGTATGTTCGGGATCAGCTCATACGATCAGGAGTAGGCGTTTTGTCCCGAACAACGATCGACACCGATACGAACGGGGAACAACCGCCCCCCGAGGACGACCGCGCCTTCCTCGGACACCCACGGGGGCTGCTGACCCTGTCGGGCCTGGAGGTCTGGGAGCGCTTCTCCTTCCTGGGCATGCAGGCGATCCTCGTCCTGTACTTCGCCGCGAGCGTGTCGGACGGCGGCCTCGGCATGGCGGCCGGCACCGCCGCCTCCGTCTCCGCCGCCTACGGCACCCTCGTCTACCTGGTCTCGGTGGCCGGCGGCTGGCTCGCCGACCGCATCCTCGGCTCGTACCGGGCGGTCCTGTGGGGCGGCATCCTGATCGCCTGCGGCCATTACTCCATGGCGGTGCCCACCGCCGCCATGACCTGGACGGGCCTCGGCCTGATCAGCGCCGGCACCGGCCTGCTCAAGCCGAACGTCGCCACCATGGTCGGCAAGCTCTACCGCACCGACGACGACCGCCGCGACGCCGGATTCGCGCTCTACTACATGGCGATCAACATCGGCGCCTTCGCCGGACCGCTGATCACCGGCTGGCTCGCCGACCACAAGGGCTACCACTGGGGCTTCTCGGCCGCCGCCATCGGCATGACCCTCGGCCTGGCCCAGTACGTCGCCGGCCGCCGCCACCTCGCCGGGAAGAAGCACGCCGCCGAGTTCCCGCTCGCCCCGGACGCCCTGCGCCGCGCGGTGCTCTACCTGATCGTCGGCGCCGTCGTGGCCGCCGCGGCGGGCGGGGCGCTCGCCGCGGCCGGCTGGCTCACCATGGACCGCTTCGTCGACCTGCTGACCCTGGTCTCGGTGATAGCCCCGGTCGTCTACTTCTGGGTGATGTTCGCCAGCCCCCGGGTCACCGCCGAGGAGCGCGGCCGGCTCAAGCCGTACATCGTGCTCTTCCTGGCCTCGGTCGCCTTCAACTTCATCCTCTTCCAGGCGTACTCCACGATGATGCTGCTCGCCTCCACCAACGCGCGCACCACCATCCTCGGCTTCGACTTCCCGGCGAGCTGGTACGCCTCCGCCCTCGGCGCCTTCGAGGTCGCCCTGGCGCCCGTGGTGGCCGCCGTCTGGGCCCGGATGGGCCCCCGCCAGCCGCACGCCTCCAACAAGATCGCCCTCGGGGTGATCCTCGGCGGCCTCTCCTTCCTCCTGATGGTCCTGCCGACCTCCGGCCACGCGGACGACACGTACCGGATGGCCGCCTGGTGGATCGTCGGCTCCTACCTGCTGCTCGGCCTCGGCGACGTCCTCCTGGAGACCTCCGGCATGTCCGCCACCAGCAAGCTCGCCCCCAAGGCCTTCTCCAGCCAGACCATGTCGCTCTGGTTCCTCTCCCTGGCCCTCGCCAACGGCATCCAGGCCCAGACCGTGAAGCTCTACGACGACGTCTCCAAGCCCGCCTACTTCGGCGTCAACGGCGCCATCGCCGTCGCCGTCGGCCTCGGCGTGATGGCCCTGGCGCCCTGGCTGCGCCGCACGATGCACCCCGTCCACTGAGGTGACCCGATGACGAAGATCCGTACCGACTTCCCGTACGAGACCCGGCACGAGGACCTCCGCATCCCGATGCCGGACGGCACCCCGCTGTACGCGCGCGTGTGGCGGCCGGTCACCGACGAGCCGGTCCCCGCCCTCCTGGAGTACCTCCCCTACCGGCTCACCGACTGGACCGCGCCCCGCGACTGGCAGCGCCACCCCTGGTACGCGGGCCACGGCTACGCCTCCGTACGGGTCGACGTCCGCGGCCACGGCAACAGCGGGGGCCTGCCCGGCGACGAGTACGACGCCACCGAGCTCGCCGACGGCGTCGCCGTCGTGAACTGGCTCGCCGAGCAGGAGTGGTGCACCGGCCGGGTCGGCATGTTCGGCATCTCCTGGGGCGGCTTCAACAGCCTCCAGATCGCCGCCCTCGCCCCCGAGCCGCTGAAGGCGATCGTCACCGTCTGCTCCACCGACGACCGCTACGACAACGACGTCCACTACATGGGCGGCTCGGTCCTCGGCGTCGACATGCACGCCTGGGCCGCCACCATGCTCGCCTTCGTCTGCCGCCCGCCCGACCCCCGGTACGCGGGCGAGGAGTGGCGCGACCTGTGGACACGCCGCCTGGAGGCCGTCGAGCCGTTCGTCCACACCTGGCTCTCCCACCAGACCAGGGACGACTACTGGAGGCACGGCAGCGTCTGCGAGGACTACCCGGCGATCAAGGCCGCCGTCCTCGCCGTCGGCGGCTGGCACGACCCGTACCGCGACACCGTCCTCCGGCTGGTCGAACACCTCCCCCAGGACCGGGTCCGCGGCATCATCGGCCCCTGGTCCCACCAGTACCCCGACCGGGGCCTGCCGCCGGGACCCGCCATCGGCTTCCTCCAGGAGACCCTCCGCTGGTGGGACCACCACCTCAAGGGCGCCGAGAACGACGTCATGGCCGAGCCGCTGCTCCGCTCCTGGATCAGCGAGTCCCACCCGCCGGCCACCGTGTACGAGGAGCTGCCCGGCCGCTGGGTCGCCGACCCGTCCTGGCCGTCCCCGCACGTCGCCCCCGTCACGTACGCCTTCGGCGGCGAGCCCGTCGTCGTCGACTCCCCGCAGCAGACCGGCATCGACGCGGGCCGCTTCTTCCCCTTCGGGAACGACGCCGACCTGCCGCCCGACCAGCGCGACGAGGACGCCCACTCGGCCTGCTTCGACTTCACCGTGCCCGCCGACGGCGAGCCGATCGAGATCCTCGGCCGCCCCCGCGTCGGCCTCCACGTCATGACGCCCGCGCCGACCGGCCAGATCGCCGTCCGGCTCTGCGACATCGCCCCCGACGGCTCCTCCACCCTCGTCACCCGGGGCGCCCTGAACCTCTCCGCCCGCTACGGCCGCGACCGGGCCGTCGACGCGCAGATCGGCGAGTGGGAGAGCTACGACGTCGAGCTGAACGGCATCGGGCACACCTTCCCGCCCGGCCACCGCGTCCGGCTCGCCGTCTCCTCCGCGTACTGGCCGTGGCTCTGGCCCCAGCCCGACGCCGCCGGCTTCACCCTCGACCCCGCCGGCTCCTCCCTCACCCTTCCGGTCCGCGCCCACACGGACGACGCGATCGCCTTCGAAGAACCCGAACAGTCCGCGCCGCTCGGCGTGTCGTCCCCGAAGCCCCTGGAGACCCCGGAGGAGACCCGGCCCGAACGGCTCGTCCTCCGCGACGTCGCCAAGGGCACGTGGACCCTCCAGGTCGACCCGAAGTACGGCGGCACGCGCGTGTACCCGGACGGCCTGGAGTACACCGAGGACGCCGTCGAGACGTACACGATCGCCGAGGACGACCCGCTCTCCGCCCGCACCCGCTCCGAGTGGCACATCCGGCTCCACCGCCCGGAACTCGCCTGGGACGTCACCGTCGACACCCGCTCGGAGATCACCTGCGACGCCGACGCCTTCCACACCTCCGACGAGGTCGTCTGCAAGGAGGGCGGCGAGGTCGTCTTCCACCGCACCTGGGAAAAGCGGATCCCCCGCACGGCGGGCTGAGCCCGGGGCCGTACGGGGGATCGCGACGTTCCTTACGCGTCGGCCTTCCGGCGGCGCGCCACGAACACGGCGCCCGCGCCGAGCACGACGGCCGCACCGGCGGCGGCCAGCTGCGGCAGCGTGTCGTCCGACCCGGTCGCGGCGAGCTGGCCGCCGGTCCCGCCCTGCTGGACCGGCGTGTTCGGCCGCTGCGTCACGACCGGGGCGGCGGTCGACGCGGAGGCGGACGGCGTGGGGGTCGGCGTCGGCGTCGGCGTGGGCGACGGGGTCTGGTTCGGCTCGACGATGTCGAACTCCGCCTTCGCGTAGTCCTCGCTGATGCCGCAGGACTCGTCGTCGTTGAAGTACTCGGAGTTGGCGGAGACGATGCCCTCGCCCTCCGGGGCCGCCGCGTCCACCGTCACGCGCAGCGCGACGTCGACCTTGCCGCCCTCGGCGATCGCGCCCAGGTCGATGGAGCCGTCCCGCGAGGTCAGCTTGTTCCACTCCCCGTCGCCGGTCTTCCACTGGACGGTGAAGTACTTGCCGAGGTTCGGGAACTCCTCGTCGATGTCGTCCCAGGACTCGGGCAGCTGGACGGCGGAGACGACGGAGACCACCGAGTCGAGGTCCCGGTCCGCGGCGTTCTCCACGGTGAGCGAGAAGTCGGCGGTGGACCCGATGGTGAGGGTCTTGGGGCCGGTGAGGGTCGCCTGGACGGACTCGTCCACGACGCACTCCTCGAACTCGCCGTAGTCCTCCCAGAACGCGTCCAGCGCGTCCTCGGCGGCGGTGAGCTCCTTCTCCGCGACCTCAAGGGCCTTCTGGGTCGCGTTGTACGCCGTGGTCAGCGCGACCATGGCGTCGTCGTAGGCCTTGTCCGCCGCCTTGTGGCGCGTGTCCGCGGTCGTCTTGGCCTCGGCGGCCTGCGCGACCTTCGCCTCGGCGGCGGTGACGGCCGCGGCGGCGGCGGTCTTCTGCTCCTCAGTGGCGTTCGCGTCGGCCTCGACCGCGGCCAGGGCCTCCTTCGCCGTGGCCAGCTCGGCCTCGGCGGCCGTCGCGGCCTCGGCCGCCTCGTCGGCGGCGGCCTTCGCGGCGTCCAGTTCGGTCTTCAGGGCCGGGTCGACGGCGTTCGCGTCGACGTCCTTGAGGCGCTGCTCCAGCTCGGCCGTCAGGTCCTCGACCTTCTGCTCGGCGGCGGCGAACGCGGCCTCCAGCCGCTCCAGCTCCGCGTAGTCGGGACCGTCCGGCTCGTCCTGCAGGGCGGTGGCGCCCTTCGGGGCGGCCGGCTTCGGCGTCTCCGCGAAGGCCGGTCCGGCGGAGAGGAGCACGACCGGCGTCGTGACGGCGGCGGCGACGGCGGTCGCGAGCATGCGGCGAATCTTCACGTGCGGACCTTCTCCTGGTCAGGGAAGAGAGAAAGGGGGGCGCGCGCCCGCGGAAGTCCTCACGCGGGGGCGACGCCACCGTGATCGTAGGTCCCCGAAGTGCCCGGCGTCAGGGGCTGTTTCCCCAGCTCGGAGGCGGTACGGAAGCCTCCGGCGGGGCAAACCGTCCGCACCCGGACAGTTGCCCTCTTCCCGGTGACTTTCTCTGTGATCCATGTCATCCGCGCCCGCCGCCCCGCCCCGTAACGTGTCCCTCACCCATCACGCGAAAGCGAGGCACGTACCGATGTCCGAGCACAGCCCGCTCGACCTGGCCGAGGGCGACCCCTTCGGCCCGCACAACCTCCCGTACGGCGTCTTCTCCACCGCCGACGAGCCGGGACGGCGCCGGCTCGGCGTCCGGATCGGCGGGTACGTGCTGGACGCGGGGGCCGCGGCGCACGCGCTGGGGTCGCCGTACGCCTCCCTGCTCGCGCAGCCGAGCCTGAACCCGCTGCTCGCCGCCGGGCGGACCGCCTGGCGGGACGTGCGCCGCGCGCTGACGGCCTGGGTGACGGTCCCGGCCCACCGCGCCGACGTCGAGCCGCTGCTCCACCCGCTGGACGCGGTGACGCTGCACCTGCCGTACGAGGTCGCGGACTACGTGGACTTCTACGCGAGCGAGCACCACGCCACCAACGTGGGCCGCATGTTCCGCCCGGACGGCGAGCCGCTGACGCCCAACTGGAAGCACCTGCCGATCGGTTACCACGGCCGCGCGGGCACGGTCGTCGTCTCGGGCACGGACGTCACGCGCCCGTCCGGGCAGCGGAAGGCGCCCGCCGACGCGGCCCCGGTCTTCGGCCCGTCGGTGAAGCTGGACATCGAGGCGGAGGTCGGCTTCCTCGTCGGCACCCCGTCGGAACTCGGCACGCCCGTGCCGCTCGCCGCCTTCCGGGACCACGTCTTCGGCCTGTCGCTGCTGAACGACTGGTCGGCGCGGGACGTCCAGGCGTGGGAGTACGTGCCGCTCGGCCCGTTCCTCGGCAAGTCCTTCCAGACCTCGGTCTCGGCGTGGGTGACGCCCCTGGAGGCCCTGGACGCGGCCCGTGTCGCGCCGCCGGCCCGGGACTTCCCCCTCCTGCCGTACCTGGACGACGCGGCGGAGGAGGAGCCCGGCGGCTACGACGTGCGGATCACCGTCGAGATCAACGGCGAGGTGGTGGCCGAGCCGCCGTTCTCCACCATGTACTGGACGGCCGCGCAGCAGCTCGCGCACATGACGGTGAACGGCGCCTCCCTGCGCACCGGCGACCTCTACGGCTCCGGCACGGTCTCCGGCCCCGAGGTGGGCCAGCGCGGCTCGCTCCTCGAACTCACCTGGAACGGCCGTGACGTCCTCGAACTCGCGGGCGGCAAGCGGACGTTCCTGGAGGACGGCGACGAGGTCGTGCTGACCGCGTGGGCGCCCGGCCCGGACGGCACCCGGGTGGGCCTGGGCGAGGTCCGGGGCCGGATCGCCCCCGCGGCGTCGTAGCTAGCCGACCCTCCACAGGGCGGGCACGTTCGGCGGCTCCCAGCCGGCCATGGCGGTGTGGGCCTGGAGGCACACGTAGCCCACGCCGCCGTACGTGACCCGGTCCCCGGCCGCGTACGCCCGTCCGGCGGTCCAGGTGCCGCCGGGCGGGGCGGTGGTCGGCGTGGGGGTCGGGGTCGGGGTCGGCCCCGGGTCCTGCGGCACGTCGACGACGAAGTCGAAGGCGGCCTCGCGGCCTCCGCCCGCGTCCCGCACGGTCATGAGCAGCCGCGGGTCGAAGATCGTGTCGGTGTTGTTGCGGGGCTCGTTCGGGAAGTAGAGCTGGGTGGTGAGGACCGGCCGCCCCGGCGCCTGCACCTTCACGTGGAGGTGCCGGGTGCGCCCCGGGTAGAGCCCGGGGACGATGGTGGTGAGCCGGAACGAGCCGTCGGTCCCGGTGAATTGATGCCCTCGGAACCGGAACCCGGTGTTGTCGTACGCCCCGTTGGCGTCGGCCTGCCAGAAGTCGAGGAGCACGCCGGACACCGGCCGGCAGGCCCGCCCGAAGACGTAGCCGCTGACGGTCAGCGGCGTCCCCGGCCCGTCCTTCAGGGCGCTGCGCAGCGGGGAGTCGGGCTTGAAGTACGGGCCCTCCATCTGCGGAATGGTCAGGTCGTCGCCGTCGTCGCACTCGGGCGTGAGCGCGAGGCTCTCGCTCCCGCCGAGCGTCCGGGCGAGCGCCGGAACGCCCATGAGGACGACCGGTGCGGCCATCCCGGCCGCGAGCGCCGCCCGCAGCACGGCCTTGCGTGTGACGTGCCCGGTACCGGTGTTGCTCTCGCTCTCCATGTGCCTGGCTCCTCAGGTGGGGTCTGGGGTCGGCACGAACCTAGGTTCCCCCGGCGCCCGCTTCGATGGACGGAACAGGGCGCTCGTGGTGTTTTCGAAAGCCCCCCGGGCTGACCCCCGTCTCCCTCCGGAAGAACCGGCAGAAATAGGCGGGATCCTCGAACCCCACCCGGGCACCCACCTGCCGCACGGACAGCCCCGTGGCGAGCAGCAGCCGCTGCGCCTCCCGCACCCGCGCCTGCCGCAGCAGGGCGGCGGGGGTCCGCCCGGTGGCGGCCCGCACGACCTCGTTCAGGTGCCCCGGGGTGACCCCGAGCCGCCCCGCGCACTCCCGCACGGACAGTCCGCCGCCGCCGGCGTCGGCCACGATCCGCAGGAACTCCCCGGCCAGCCCGCGCACGGCCGGCCGGACCCCCGCCCCGGCCCCGGCCCCAGGCACCCGCGCGGCCCGCACGAGCAGCACGTGGAGCAGCGACCGCAGCACGCCCGCGAACCCGTCGTCCCCGCCCCGGTACTCCTCGGCGAGCTCCCCCATCAGCAGCGAGGTCCGCTCGTGCGCCGCCCCGTCGAGATCCGCCCAGGGCCGCTCCCCCAGCCGCCGCAGCAGCTCCTCGTCCCCGGCGTCGCCCACCAGGAACTCCGGCGTGAACAGCACGAGCGACCCTTCGAGTCCCCGCACCCCCTCCCACCGGTGCACCTGCCCGGGAAGGATCACCCCGAGCTGCGGCGGCCGCACGTCGTACCGCTCGGCGTCGATGACGTGCACCCCGGTCCCCTCCACGACGTGCACGATCTCGTAGAACGTGTGCCGATGCGGATAGTCCGCCCGCGACATGGGCCCCATCGCGTCGAACCCCCCGGCCGCGAACGGCACCCGGTCGGGCAGCCGCACCTCCAGCCGGTGCACCGGCGGCTCCCCGTCCCGCGGCGCTTCACACGGCACCCCGGGTAAGACGGTGGTTCCACGCACGGAGATCCCCCCCAACAGGTACAGACCATTCGGCCCTCCACCCTCCCACGCGACCCGCACCCTGTCAGGAGGCCCGGAGGTCACCCCCCGTAGCCACTCCGCTGGGTCAGTCCCGGGTGCGGGCGGGGCGGGGGCGTTCGATGCTCCTCGCGGCGGGCTTCGGGGAGGAGCCGCCTCCGAACCGGCGCCCGGTGGGCGCCTTCCCGTCCAGAGGAGTACATCCGTGATGTCCGCACGCCCCCGGGCCCTCAGGGCCGCCTTCGCTCTCGCCGCTTCCGTCGCGCTGGCCCTGGGGGCCGCCGCTCCGGCCGTCTCGGCCGGGCCCGTCGCCCCGGTGGCGGGCGGTGACCACGGGTGGCCGCACCCGGACCTGGCGAAGACGTACGAGGCGACGAAGAAGTACCGGTCCGAGGAGAAGGCGATCGCCGACGGGTTCGAGCGCACCGACGTGTGCGTCGAGGACACGAGCGACGCGAAGCTCGGCGGGATGGGGTACCACTACGTGAACCCCGCCAACATCGGCTCCACCGACCCGACGCGGCCCGCGGCCGTGATCTACGCCGAGGAGCACGGGAGCGGGAAGCGGGAGCTGGTCGCCCTGGAGTGGGTCGTGCCGGACACCGGGCAGCCGGTGCCGCGCGCCTTCGACCGGGACTTCGACGGGCCCGACCCGATCCCGGGGCTCGGGGAGGTGTACTCGCTGCACACGTGGATCTTCAAGAAGAACCCGGCCGGGGTCTTCGCCCCGTACAACCCCCGGGTGCACTGCGGGCCCTGCCCGGAGAAGTAGCGGGTACGCGGAAGGGCCCGGCTCGCCCCCGAGCCGGGCCCCGTCCGTGAGGGTCAGCGTACGAAGACGCTCGCCTGGCTCGCCAGGTCCAGGAAGTACTGCGGCGCGAGGCCGAGGACCAGGGTGACGGCCACGCCCGCCGTGATGGCGACGGTGGTCAGGGCCGAGGGCACGGCGACCGTGGGACCGTCCGCCTTCGGCTCGCTGAAGAACATCAGCACGATCACCCGGATGTAGAAGAAGGCCGCCACCGCCGAGGCGATGACGCCGACCACCACGAGCGCGCCCGCGCCGCCCTCCGCCGCCGCCTTGAAGACCGCGAACTTGCCGGAGAAGCCGGAGGTCAGCGGGATGCCGGCGAAGGCGAGCAGGAAGACCGCGAAGACCGCCGCGACGAGCGGCGAACGGCGGCCCAGGCCCGCCCACTTGGAGAGGTGGGTGGCCTCGCCGCCCGCGTCCCGCACCAGCGTGACGACGGCGAACGCGCCGATCGTCACGAAGGAGTAGGCGCCCAGGTAGAAGAGGACCGACGAGATGCCGCTCGGCGTGGCCGCGATGACGCCCGCGAGCAGGAAGCCCGCGTGGGCGATCGACGAGTACGCGAGCAGGCGCTTGATGTCGGTCTGGGTGATCGCGACCACCGCGCCGCCCAGCATCGTGACGATCGCGACGCCCCACATGACCGGGCGCCAGTCCCAGGTGAGGCCGGGCAGCACCACGTACAGCAGGCGGAGCAGGGCGCCGAAGGCGGCGACCTTGGTGGCGGCGGCCATGAAGCCGGTCACCGGGGTCGGGGCGCCCTGGTAGACGTCCGGCGTCCACATGTGGAAGGGGACGGCGCCGACCTTGAACAGCAGGCCCATGAGGAGCAGGGCGAAGCCGATCAGGAGGAGGACGTCGTTGCCCATGGTGTCGGCGAGCGCCGGGTTCACGGAGGCGACCGCGCCGTCGACGACGTCCGCGATCGCGGCGTACGAGACGGAGCCCGCGTAGCCGTAGAGCAGGGCGATCCCGAAGAGCAGGAAGGCCGAGGAGAAGGCGCCGAGCAGGAAGTACTTGACGGCGGCCTCCTGCGACATCAGCCGCTTGCGGCGGGCGACGGCGCAGAGCAGGTACAGCGGGAGGGAGAAGACCTCCAGGGCGATGAAGAGGGTCAGGAGGTCGTTGGCGGCCGGGAAGACCAGCATGCCGGCGATCGCGAAGAGCGCGAGCGGGAAGACCTCGGTGGTGGTGAAGCCCGCCTTGACGGCGGCCTTCTCGTGGTCGCCGCCGGGCACGGCGGCCGCCTCGGCGGCGAAGGAGTCGACCTTGTGGCCGTGGTCGGCCGGGTCGAGCCTGCGCTCGGCGAAGGTGAGGATCGAGACGATCGAGGCGAGGAGAATGGTGCCCTGGAGGAACAGGGCGGGGCCGTCGACGGCGATGGCGCCCATGGCCGCGATGCCGGCCTTGGTGGTGCCGTAGCCGCCGGCCGCGAGGCCGACGACCGCGGCGAACGCGGCGGCGAGCGCCAGGACCGACAGGAAGACCTGGCTCGCGTAGCGGCCCTTGCGGGGCACGAAGGCCTCGACGAGGACGCCGAGGACGGCCGCGCCGACCACGATCAGGACCGGGGCGAGCTGGGTGTACTCGATCTTCGGTGCCGGGATCTTGTTCAGCGGCTCGGCGGCCGTCGTCCACAGGCTGTGGACAGCGAGGGCGTTCACTTGGCCGCCTCCACGTTCTGGACGGGAACTTCGGGCTGGGGGTCGGTCCGCTGCACGTCCGACATGGTGTGCCGGACCGCCGGGTTCACCACGTCCGTCAGCGGCTTCGGGAAGACGCCGAGGAAGAGCAGGAGGGCGATCAGCGGGGCGACGACGGCGAGCTCGCGCGGCCGCAGGTCGGGCATCGACCGCACCTCCTCCTTCACCGGGCCCGTCATCGTCCGCTGGTAGAGGACGAGGACGTACAGCGCGGCGAGGACGATGCCGGTGGTGGCGACGATCCCGGCCACCGGGTAGCGGGCGAAGGTGCCGACCAGGACCAGGAACTCGCTGACGAACGGCGCGAGTCCGGGCAGCGACAGCGTCGCGAGGCCACCGATCAGGAAGGTGCCGGCGAGGACCGGGGCGACCTTCTGCACACCGCCGTAGTCGGCGATGAGCCGCGAGCCGCGCCGGGAGATCAGGAAGCCGGCGACCAGCATCAGGGCGGCGGTCGAGATGCCGTGGTTGACCATGTAGAGCGTGGCGCCCGACTGGCCCTGGCTGGTCATCGCGAAGATGCCCAGGACGATGAAGCCGAAGTGGGAGATCGACGCGTAGGCGACAAGCCGCTTGATGTCCCGCTGGCCGACCGCGACCAGCGCCCCGTACACGATGCTGATCAGGGCGAGGACGACGATCGCGGGCGTCGCCCACTTCGACGCCTCGGGGAAGAGGCCGAGGCAGAAGCGGAGCATCGCGAAGGTGCCGACCTTGTCGACGACCGCGGTGATGAGGACGGCGACCGGGGCGGTCGCCTCCCCCATCGCGTTCGGCAGCCAGGTGTGCAGCGGCCACAGCGGCGCCTTCACCGCGAAGGCGAAGAAGAAGCCGAGGAAGAGCCACTTCTCCGTCGAACCCGCCATCTCCAGCGAGCCGTTCGCCCGCGCCTCGGCGATCTCGGTGAGCGAGAAGTTCCCCGCGACCACGTACAGGCCGATGACCGCGGCCAGCATGATCAGGCCGCCGACCAGGTTGTACAGCAGGAACTTGACCGCCGCGTACGAGCGCTGCGCCGCCGCGTTCTCGTCGGTGCCGCTGTGCGCGCGGTCGCCGAAGCCGCCGATGAGGAAGTACATCGGGATGAGCATGGCTTCGAAGAGGATGTAGAAGAGGAAGACGTCGGTGGCCTCGAAGGAGAGGATCACCATCGCCTCGACCATGAGGATCAGGGCGAAGAAGCCCTGGGTCGGCCGCCACCGCTTGGACTGCGTCTCCAGCGGGTCGGCGTCGTGCCAGCCGGCCAGGATGACGAACGGGATCAGCAGCGCGGTGAGCGCGATCAGCGCCACCCCGATGCCGTCGACGCCGAGCTCGTACCGCACCCCGAAGTCCCTGATCCAGGAGTGGGACTCGGTGAGCTGGTAGCGGTCGCCGCCGGGCTCGAAGCGGGCGAAGACGATCCCGGCGAGCACCAGGGTGGCCAGCGAGACGAGCAGCGCCAGCCATTTGGCGGCGGTGCGGCGGGCGGCGGGCACGGCGGCGGTGAGGATCGCACCGACCGCCGGTACCGCTGCCGTCGCCGTAAGGAGCGGGAAGGACATAGCAGTTACACCGCCCTCATCAGCAGGGTCGCGGCGATGAGGACCGCCGTACCGCCGAACATGGAGACCGCGTACGAGCGGACGTAGCCGTTCTGGAGCTTGCGCAGCCGGCCGGAGAGCCCGCCGACGCCCGCCGCCGTGCCGTTGACGACGCCGTCCACGAGGCTGTGGTCGACGTAGACCAGCGAGCGGGTCAGGTGGGTGCCGCCGGTGACGAAGACGGCGTGGTTGAAGTCGTCCTGGAGCAGGTCGCGGCGGGCGGCCCGGGTGAGCAGCGAGCCGCGCGGCGCGACCACCGGCACCGGGCGGCGTCCGTACTGGAGGTACGCGAGTCCGACGCCGATCACCATGACGGCGACGGTGGCGGCGGTGACGGCGGCGGCGCTGATCGGCGCGTGGCCGTGCTCGAAGCCGGTGACCGGCTCCAGCCACTCGACGAAGCCGGCGAGCTCGAAGACGGCGCCTCCGGCGACCGACCCGACGGCCAGCAGGACCATGGGGACGACCATGGACTTGGGCGACTCGTGCGGGTGCGGCGGGTTGCCGTCCGCGTCGTCCTGCCAGCGCTTCTCGCCGAAGAAGGTCATCAGCATCACGCGCGTCATGTAGTACGCGGTGATGGCGGCGCCCAGCAGGGTGACCGCGCCGAGGATCCAGCCCTCGGTGCCGCCCTTGGCGAAGGCCGCCTCGATGATCTTGTCCTTGGAGAAGAAGCCGGACAGGCCCGGGAAGCCGATGATGGCGAGGTAGCCGAGGCCGAAGGTGACGAAGGTGACCGGCATGTACTTCCGCAGGCCGCCGTACTTCCGCATGTCGACCTCGTCGTTCATGCCGTGCATGACCGAACCGGCGCCGAGGAAGAGCCCGGCCTTGAAGAAGCCGTGGGTCACCAGGTGCATGATCGCGAAGACGTAGCCGATGGGGCCGAGACCGGCCGCCAGGATCATGTAGCCGATCTGGGACATCGTGGATCCGGCGAGGGCCTTCTTGATGTCGTCCTTCGCGCAACCGACGATCGCACCGAAGAGCAGCGTGACCGCGCCGACGATGGTGACGACGAGCTGCGCGTCCGGCGCCGCGTTGAAGATGTCGGCGGAGCGGACGATCAGGTACACACCGGCGGTGACCATGGTGGCCGCGTGGATGAGGGCCGAGACCGGGGTCGGGCCCTCCATCGCGTCCCCGAGCCAGGACTGCAGCGGCACCTGGGCCGACTTGCCGCAGGCCGCGAGGAGCAGCATCAGGCCGATCGCGGTCAGCTTGCCCTCGGAGGTCTCGCCCGCCGAGGCGAGGACGGGGCCGAAGGCGAAGGTGCCGAAGGTGGTGAACATCAGCATGATCGCGATCGACAGGCCCATGTCGCCGACCCTGTTGACCAGGAAGGCCTTCTTCGCGGCGGTCGCCGCGCTGGGCTTGTGCTGCCAGAAGCCGATGAGGAGGTACGAGGCGAGGCCGACGCCCTCCCAGCCGAAGTACAGCAGCAGGTAGTTGTCCGCCAGCACGAGCAGCAGCATCGCCGCGACGAACAGGTTCAGGTAGCCGAAGAAGCGGCGGCGCCGCTCGTCGTGCTCCATGTACCCGATCGAGTACACGTGGATGAGCGTGCCCACGCCCGTGATCAGCAGGACGAAGGTCATCGACAGCTGGTCGAGCTGGAAGGCGATGTCCGCCTGGAAGCCCTCGACGGGGATCCAGGAGAACAGGTGCTGGTGCATCGCCCGGTCCTCGGCGCCCTTGCCGAGCATGTCGGCGAAGAGCGCGAGGCCGATGACGAAGGAGACGGCCGCGAGGAGCGTGCCGAGCCAGTGCCCGGTCTTGTCGAGCCGGCGGCCGCCGCACAGCAGGACGGCCGCTCCGAGCAGGGGCGCCGCGATGAGCAGCGCAATCAGGTTGTCCACGGTTCAGCCCCTCACAGCTTCATCAGGCTGGCGTCGTCGACCGAGGCCGAATGGCGGGATCGGAAGACGGACACGATGATCGCGAGCCCGACGACGACCTCCGCGGCGGCCACGACCATCGTGAAGAAGGCGATGATCTGGCCGTCGAGGTTGCCGTGCATGCGGGAGAAGGTGACGAACGCGAGGTTGCAGGCGTTGAGCATCAGCTCCACGCACATGAAGACCACGATCGCGTTCCGCCGGATGAGCACCCCGACCGCACCGATGGTAAACAACAGGGCGGAGAGGTACAGGTAGTTGACGGGATTCACCGGTGGGCCTCCTCTTCGTCCCGGTCGCGTCCGAGCCGCTCCTCGGAGCGCTGCTCCAGGGCCTTGAGGTCGGCGAGCGCCTCCGTCGACACGTCCCGCACCTGGCCCCGCTTGCGCAGGGTCGAGATGACGGTGAGCTCGGACGGGGTGCCGTCGGGCAGCAGACCCGCGATGTCCACGGCGTTGTGCCGGGCGTAGACGCCGGGGGCGGGCAGCGGCGGCAGGTGCTTGCCGTCGCGCACGCGCTGCTCGGCCAGCTCGCGCTGGGTCCTGGCGCGCTCGGTGCGCTCCCGGTGGGTGAGGAGCATCGCGCCGACGGAGGCGGTGATCAGCAGGGCGCCGGTGATCTCGAAGGCGAAGACGTACTTGGTGAAGATGAGGGCGGCGAGGCCCTCCACGTTCCCCCCGTGGGCCGCGTTGGCCGCGCCGAGGCCGGCGAACTCGGTCAGCGCCGCGTTCCCGATCCCGGCGAAGAGCAGGACTCCGAAGCCGAGGCCGCAGGCGGCGGCCCACCAGCGCTGGCCCTTGATGGTCTCCTTCAGCGAGTCCGCGGCCGTGACGCCGACCAGCATGACGACGAAGAGGAAGAGCATCATGATCGCGCCGGTGTAGACGACGATCTGCACGACGCCGAGGAAGTACGCGCCGTTGGCCAGGTAGAAGACCGCGAGGACGATCATCGTGCCGGCCAGGCACAGGGCGCTGTGCACGGCCTTCTTCATGAGGATGGTGCACAGCGCGCCGACGACGGCGACGGTGCCGAGCACCCAGAACTGGAACGCCTCGCCCGAGGAGGTGGCGTAGGCGGCGAGCGCGCTCATGCCTCCGCCCCTTCCGGTTCGGTCTTCTCGCCCTGGGAGACGGCGACCTGGCGCTCGGTGCCGGGCGCGGCCTCGGTGACCAGGCCCCGGTAGTAGTCCTGCTCGGTCATGCCGGGGAAGATCGCGTGCGGGGTGTCGACCATCTGCTCGTCGAGGCCCGCGAGGAGCTGTTCCTTGGTGTAGATCAGGTTCTCGCGGGAGGAGTCGGCCAGTTCGAACTCGTTGGTCATCGTCAGCGCGCGCGTGGGGCACGCCTCGATGCACAGCCCGCACAGGATGCAGCGGGCGTAGTTGATCTGGTAGACGCGGCCGTACCGCTCGCCGGGCGAGTAGCGCTCCTCGTCCGTGTTGTCCGCGCCCTCCACGTAGATGGCGTCGGCGGGGCAGGCCCAGGCGCACAGCTCGCAGCCGACGCACTTCTCCAGGCCGTCCGGGTGGCGGTTGAGCTGGTGCCGGCCGTGGAAGCGGGGTGCCGTCGTCTTCTTCTGCTCGGGGTACTGCTCGGTCAGCCGCTTCTTGAACATGGCCTTGAAGGTCACGCCGAAGCCGGCCACCGGATTCTGGAAGTCAGACACGGTCCGTCCCCCTTTCGTCACTCTCGGTAGCAGTATCGGGGCCACCACTGACAACGAGGTCCCGCTGGTGTCGGGACCTGCGCCGGGGCACGGGCGGCAGGGACTGTCCGGGCTTGGGCGGTACGGGGAACCCGCCGGCCATCGGGTCGAAGGCGACCCGCTCGGCCTCGCCCGCCGCCTCCTCCTTCTTCCGGTCGCGGAAGAGGTCGGCGACGAAGGAGAGCAGCAGCACCACGAGGACGGCACCGGCCACGTACAGCACGATGTTCGTGAAGGCGATGTTCTCGTTGCGCAGCGCCCGGACGGTGGCGACCAGCATCAGCCAGACCACGGAGACCGGGATGAGCACCTTCCAGCCGAGCTTCATCAGCTGGTCGTAGCGGACGCGGGGCAGGGTGCCGCGGAGCCAGATGAAGAAGAAGAGCAGCAGCTGCACCTTGAGGACGAACCACAGCATGGGCCACCAGCCGTGGTTGGCGCCCTCCCAGAAGGTGGAGACCGGGTACGGGGCCCGCCAGCCGCCCAGGAAGAGCGTCACCGACACGGCGGAGACCGTCACCATGTTCACGTACTCGGCGAGCATGAACATCGCGAACTTGATGGACGAGTACTCGGTGTTGAAGCCGCCGACGAGGTCGCCCTCGGACTCCGGCATGTCGAAGGGGGCGCGGTTCGTCTCGCCGACCATCGTCACGATGTAGATGAGGAACGACACCGGCAGCAGGATGACGAACCAGCGGTCCTGCTGGGCCTCGACGATCGCCGAGGTCGACATGGACCCGGAGTAGAGGAACACGGAGGCGAACGCGGCGCCCATGGCGATCTCGTACGAGATCATCTGCGCGCAGGAGCGGAGGCCGCCGAGGAGCGGGTACGTCGAGCCCGACGACCAGCCGGCGAGGACGATGCCGTAGATGCCGACGGAGGCGACCGCGAGGATGTACAGCATCGCGATCGGCAGGTCGGTGAGCTGCATCGTGGTGCGCTGGCCGAAGATCGACACCTCGTTGCCGGCCGGCCCGAAGGGGATCACGGCGATCGCCATGAAGGCGGGGATGGCGGCGACGATCGGGGCCAGGACGTAGACGACCTTGTCGGCCCGCTTGACGATCACGTCCTCCTTCAGCATCAGCTTGACGCCGTCCGCGAGGGACTGGAGGAGGCCCCAGGGGCCGTGCCGGTTGGGGCCGATGCGCAGCTGCATCCAGGCGACGACCTTGCGCTCCCACACGATGGAGAAGAGCACGGTCACCATCAGGAACGCGAAGCAGAAGACGGCCTTGACCGCGACGAGCCACCAGGGGTCCGTCCCGAACATGGACAGGTCCTCGGCGGCGAGGAGGGTGTTCACGCCTGCACCTCCGTCGACGTGGCGGCCGGGCCGATGCGGACCAGGTCGCCGGGGTGGGCGCCGGTGTCGGCGAGGACGCCGTGGCCGGTGGAGTTCAGCGGGAGCCAGACGACGCGGTCGGGCATCTCGGTGACCTGGAGGGGGAAGGTGACGGAGCCCGCGGGGCCGGTGACCTGCAGGAGGTCGCCGTCCTTGACGCCGGTGTCGGCGGCGGTGCCGGCGGAGAGCCGGGCGACCGCCGCGTGGCGGGTGCCGGCCAGGGCGGTGTCGCCCTCCTGGAGGCGGCCGAGGTCGAGGAGCAGCCGGTGGCCGGCGAGGACGGCCTCGCCGTCGCCGGGCCGGGGGGCCGGGACCGCGTGGGCGGTGGGCTCGGAGGCCCGCTCCCCGGCGCGGCTGCCGAGCCGGTCCAGCTCGCGCCGGGCCGCCTTCAGGTCGGGCAGGGCGAGGTGGGCGTCCATGGCGTCGGCGAGCATGTGGAGCACGCGCGCGTCGCCGGGGGCGAGCGGGCGGGTCATCTGCTCCGGCTTGAGCGCGGCCTCGAACATCCGGGCCCTGCCCTCCCAGTTGAGGAAGGTGCCGGACTTCTCGGCGACCGCGGCGACCGGCAGGACGACGTCGGCGCGCTCGGTGACGGCGCCGGGGCGCAGTTCGAGGGAGACGACGAAGGCCGCGTCGAGCGCTTCACGCGCGCGTGCCGGGTCGGGCAGGTCGTCGGCGTCGACGCCGCCGACGAGCAGCGCGGCGAGTTCGCCGGAGGCGGCCGCCTCGACGATCTGGCCGGTGTCGCGGCCGTAGCCGTGCGGGAGTTCGCGGACGCCCCAGGCGGCGGCGACCTCCTCACGCGCGCGTGGGTCGGTCGCCGGCCGGCCGCCGGGCAGCAGGCCGGGCAGCGCCCCGGCCTCGATGGCGCCGCGCTCGCCGGCCCGGCGCGGGATCCACACGAGCTGCGCGCCGGTGGCGGCGGAGGCCCGCAGGGCGGCGGTGAGCGCGCCGGGCACGCCGGCGAGCCGCTCGCCGACGGCGATGACGGCGCCCTCCTCGCGGAGGGCCTCGGAGGCGGCCCAGCCGTCGGCGTCGAGGCCGACGCGGGAGGTGAGGGCGTCGAGCCACTCGGTCTCGGTGCCGGGGGCGGCGGGCAGCAGGGTGCCGCCGGCCTTCTCCAGGCCCCGGGTGGCGTGGGTGGCGACGGCGTACGTCCTCTGCCCGTGCTTGCGCCAGGCCTTGCGGAGCCGCAGGAAGACGCCGGGGGCCTCCTCCTCGGACTCCAGGCCGACGAGCAGCACCATCGGCGCGGCTTCGAGCGAGGTGTACGTGACGCCCGACCCGTCCAGGTCCCGTCCCCGTCCGGCGACGTACGAGGCGAGGAAGTCGGCCTCCTCGCCGGAGTGGATCCGGGCGCGGAAGTCGATGTCGTTGGTGTCGAGGGCGACGCGGGCGAACTTGGCGTAGGCGTAGGCGTCCTCGACGGTGAGCCGGCCGCCGGCGAGGACGCCGGTGCGGCCGCGGACGAGACCGCGGGCGGCGGCCTCCAGGGCCTCGGGCCAGGACGCGGGTTCGAGGACGCCCTGCGCGTTCCGCACGAGGGGGGTCGTCAGCCGGTCGCGCTGCTGCGCGTACCGGAAGCCGAACCGGCCCTTGTCGCAGATCCACTCCTCGTTGACCTCGGGCTCGTTCTGCGCGAGGCGGCGCATGACCTTGCCGCGCCGGTGGTCGGTGCGGGTGGCGCAGCCGCCGGCGCAGTGCTCGCACACCGACGGCGAGGAGACCAGGTCGAAGGGGCGGGAGCGGAAGCGGTACGCCGCCGAGGTGAGCGCGCCGACCGGGCAGATCTGGATGGTGTTGCCGGAGAAGTACGACTCGAAGGGGTCGCCCTCGCCGGTGCCGACCTGCTGGAGGGCGCCGCGCTCGATCAGCTCGATCATCGGGTCGCCGGCGACCTGGTTGGAGAAGCGCGTGCAGCGGGCGCAGAGCACGCACCGCTCGCGGTCGAGCAGCACCTGGGTGGAGATCGGGACCGGCTTCTCGTAGGTCCGCTTGACGCCCTCGAAGCGGGAGTCGGACTGTCCGTGGGACATGGCCTGGTTCTGCAGGGGGCACTCGCCGCCCTTGTCGCAGACCGGGCAGTCCAGCGGGTGGTTGATGAGCAGCAGCTCCATCACGCCGTGCTGGGCCTTCTCGGCGACCGGCGAGGTCAGCTGCGACCGGACGACCATGCCGTCGGTGCAGGTGATGGTGCAGGAGGCCATCGGCTTGCGCTGGCCCTCGACCTCGACGATGCACTGGCGGCAGGCGCCGGCGGGGTCGAGGAGGGGGTGGTCGCAGAAGCGGGGGATCTCGATGCCGAGCTGTTCGGCGGCGCGGATGACCAGGGTCCCCTTGGGGACGGAGATCTCGACGCCGTCGATGGTCAGCGTCACGAGGTCTTCCGGCGGTACGGCCGGGGAGCCGCCGCCCGCCGGGGTGGACGCGGTGACGGTCATGCGGTCACCTCCTTGTGGTTGTCCGCCCAGGCGGTCGACTTGGCCGGGTCGAAGGGGCAGCCCTTGCCCGTGATGTGCTGCTCGTACTCCTCGCGGAAGTACTTCAGCGAGGAGAAGATCGGCGAGGCGGCGCCGTCGCCGAGGGCGCAGAACGACTTCCCGTTGATGTTGTCGGCGATGTCGTTCAGCTTGTCGAGGTCGGACATGACGCCCTTGCCGGCCTCGATGTCGCGCAGGAGCTGGACGAGCCAGTAGGTGCCCTCGCGGCAGGGGGTGCACTTGCCGCAGGACTCGTGGGCGTAGAACTCGGTCCAGCGGGTGACGGCCCGGACGACGCAGGTGGTCTCGTCGAAGCACTGCAGGGCCTTGGTGCCGAGCATGGACCCGGCGGCGCCGACGCCCTCGTAGTCGAGCGGCACGTCGAGGTGCTCGTCGGTGAACATGGGGGTGGAGGAGCCGCCGGGGGTCCAGAACTTGAGCCGGTGCCCGGCGCGCATGCCGCCGCTCATGTCGAGGAGCTGGCGCAGGGTGATGCCGAGGGGGGCCTCGTACTGGCCGGGCGAGGTGACGTGCCCGCTCAGCGAGTAGAGCGTGAAGCCGGGGGACTTCTCGCTGCCCATCGAGGTGAACCATTCCTTGCCGCGCTGGAGGATCGCGGGAACGGAGGCGATGGACTCGACGTTGTTCACCACGGTGGGGCAGGCGTAGAGACCGGCGACCGCGGGGAAGGGGGGCCGGAGCCGGGGCTGGCCGCGGCGGCCTTCGAGGGAGTCGAGGAGGGCGGTCTCCTCGCCGCAGATGTACGCGCCGGCGCCGGCGTGCACGGTGAGTTCGAGGTTCAGTCCGCTGCCGAGGATGTTCCGGCCGAGGTAGCCGGCGGCGTACGCCTCGCGGACCGCCTCGTGGAGGCGGCGCAGGACGGGGACGACCTCGCCGCGCAGGTAGATGAACGCGTGCTCGGAGCGGATCGCGTAGCAGGCGATGATCATTCCCTCGATGAGGGAGTGCGGGTTGGCGAAGAGGAGGGGGATGTCCTTGCAGGTGCCGGGCTCGGACTCGTCGGCGTTGACGACGAGGTAGTGCGGCTTGCCGTCGCCCTGCGGGATGAACTGCCACTTCATGCCGGTGGGGAAGCCGGCGCCGCCACGTCCGCGGAGCCCGGATTCCTTCACGTACGCGATGAGGTCGTCGGGACTCATGGCGAGCGCGCGCCGGAGGCCCTGGTAGCCCTCGTGGCGTTCGTACGTCTCCAGCGTCCAGGAGTCGGGCTGGTCCCAGAAGGCGGAGAGGACCGGGGCGAGCAGCTTCTCGGGGCTGCTGGAGTTGATCTCGGCGGCCAAGGTCATCACTCTCCCTCCTGACCGGCTGCTTCGCCGCGCGGGTGGACGATCCGGGTCTGCTGCGGGGTCTCGCCCTTGGCCAGCCGGAGGCCGACGAGGGAGGCGGGGCCGGCGCCGCCGGTGGCCTCGACGGCGCCGGGGCGCTCGTCGGGGAAGCCGGCGAGGATGCGGGCGGTCTCCTTGAAGGTGCACAGGGGGGCGCCGCGGGTGGGTTCGACGGTGCGGCCCGCGCGGAGGTCGTCGACCATCTTCTTGGCCGACTCGGGCGTCTGGTTGTCGAAGAACTCCCAGTTGACCATCACCACGGGGGCGAAGTCGCAGGCCGCGTTGCACTCGATGTGTTCGAGCGTGACCTTCCCGTCCTCCGTGGTCTCGTTGTTGCCCACGCCGAGGTGCTCCTTGAGCTCCTCGAAGATGGCGTCGCCGCCCATGACCGCGCAGAGGGTGTTGGTGCAGACGCCGACCTGGTAGTCGCCGGACGGCTTGCGGCGGTACATCGTGTAGAAGGTGGCGACGGCGGTGACCTCGGCGGTGGTCAGGCCGAGCGTGTCGGCGCAGAAGGCCATGCCGGTGCGGGTCACGTGGCCCTCCTCCGACTGCACGAGGTGCAGCATCGGCAGGAGCGCGGAGCGGGAGTCCGGGTAGCGGTCGATGATCGCCTTCGCGTCCGCGGTCAGACGGGCGTGGACGTCCGCCGGGTACGGGGCCGCGGGGAGCTGGGGCATCCCGAGGCTGACGTTCTCCGTCATCGGTCGACGCCTCCCATCACGGGGTCGATGGAGGCGACGGCGACGATGACGTCGGCGACCTGGCCGCCCTCGCACATCGCGGCCATGGCCTGGAGGTTGGTGAAGGACGGGTCGCGGAAGTGGACGCGGAAGGGGCGGGTGCCGCCGTCGGAGACCACGTGCACGCCGAGCTCGCCCTTGGGGGACTCGACGGCCGCGTACGCCTGGCCGGCCGGGACCCGGAAGCCCTCGGTGACCAGCTTGAAGTGGTGGATCAGGGCCTCCATGGAGGTGCCCATGATCTTCTTGATGTGGTCGAGGGAGTTGCCGAGGCCGTCGGGGCCGAGGGCGAGCTGCGCGGGCCAGGCGATCTTCTTGTCGCCGACCATGACCGGTCCGGGCTCCAGCCGGTCGAGGCACTGCTCGACGATCCGCAGCGACTGGCGCATCTCCTCCAGGCGGACGAGGAAGCGGCCGTAGGCGTCGCAGCTGTCGGCGGTGGGGACCTCGAAGTCGTAGTTCTCGTAGCCGCAGTACGGGTCGGTCTTCCGCAGGTCGTGCGGGAGGCCCGCCGACCGGAGGATCGGTCCGGTGGCGCCGAGGGCCATGCAGCCGGTGAGGTCGAGGTAGCCGACGTCCTGCATGCGGGCCTTGAAGATGGGGTTGCCGGTGGCGAGCTTGTCGTACTCCGGCAGGTTCTTCTTCAGGGTCTTCACGACCTCGCGCACGGCGTCGACGCCACCGGGCGGGAGGTCCTGGGCGAGGCCGCCGGGCCGGATGTAGGCGTGGTTCATGCGCAGGCCGGTGATCAGCTCGTACAGGTCCAGGATCAGCTCGCGGTCCCGGAAGCCGTAGATCATGATCGTCGTGGCGCCGAGCTCCATGCCGCCGGTGGCGATGCACACCAGGTGCGAGGAGAGCCGGTTGAGCTCCATGAGGAGGACCCGGATGACGCTGGCCCGGTCGGGGATGTCGTCGGTGATGCCGAGCAGCTTCTCCACGCCGAGGCAGTACGCCGTCTCGTTGTAGAACGAGGTGAGGTAGTCCATGCGCGTGACGAAGGTGGTGCCCTGCGTCCAGGTCCGGTATTCGAGGTTCTTCTCGATGCCGGTGTGGAGGTAGCCGATGCCGCAGCGGGCCTCGGTGACGGTCTCGCCGTCGATCTCCAGGATGAGCCGCAGCACGCCGTGGGTGGAGGGGTGCTGGGGGCCCATGTTGACGACGATCCGCTCGTCGTCGGCCTTGGCCGCGGACTGGACGACCTCGTCCCAGTCGCCTCCGGTGACCGTGTAGACGGCGCCTTCGGTCGTGTCGCGGGGGCTGGATGCTGTGCTGTTCACGAGTACGACCTCCGCTGGTCCGGAGCCGGGATCTGGGCGCCCTTGTACTCGACGGCGATGCCGCCGAGGGGGTAGTCCTTGCGCTGCGGGTGGCCCTGCCAGTCGTCCGGCATCATGATCCGGGTGAGGGCCTGGTGGCCTTCGAAGACGATCCCGAAGAAGTCGTACGTCTCCCGCTCGTGCCAGTCGTTCGTCGGGTAGACGTCCGTCAGCGAGGGGATCCGCGGGTCGTGGTCGGGGGCCGAGACCTCCAGGCGGATCAGCCGCCCGTGGGTGAGCGAGCGCAGGTGGTAGACGGCGTGCAGCTCGCGGCCCTTGTCGCCCGGGTAGTGGACGCCGGAGACGCCGGTACAGAGCTCGAAGCGGAGCGCCGGGTCGTCGCGCAGGGTGCGGGCCACGCGGACGAGGTGCTCGCGCTCGATGTGGAAGGTGAGCTCGCCGCGGTCGACGACCGTCTTCTCGATGGCGTTCCCGGGGACGAGCCCCTGCTCCTCCAGGGCGCCTTCGAGTTCGTCGGCGACCTCGTCGAACCAGCCGCCGTAGGGGCGGGCGGCGGGGCCGGGGAGGCGGATGGAGCGGACGAGGCCGCCGTAGCCGGAGGTGTCGCCGCCGTTGTTCGCGCCGAACATGCCGCGCTGGAGCCGTACCTCCTCCCCGTGCTCACCGCGCTGTCCGGGCAGGTTCTGCTCGGACAGCTCCTTCTCGGGGTTCGGGGTTTCGTCGCTCAACGGAGCAGACCCTTCATCTCGATGGTCGGCAGCGCCTTGAGCGCCGCCTCCTCCGCCTCGCGGGCCGCCTCCTCGGCGTTCACGCCGAGCTTGGACGTCTGGATCTTCTGGTGGAGCTTGAGGATCGCGTCCATCAGCATCTCGGGGCGCGGCGGGCAGCCGGGCAGGTAGATGTCGACCGGCACGATGTGGTCGACGCCCTGCACGATGGCGTAGTTGTTGAACATGCCGCCCGACGAGGCGCAGACGCCCATGGAGATGACCCACTTGGGGTCGGGCATCTGGTCGTAGACCTGCCGCAGGACGGGCGCCATCTTCTGGCTGACCCGGCCGGCGACGATCATGAGGTCGGCCTGGCGCGGGGAGCCGCGGAAGACCTCCATGCCGAAGCGGGCGAGGTCGTAGCGGCCGGCGCCGGTCGTCATCATCTCGATGGCGCAGCAGGCGAGGCCGAAGGTCGCGGGGAAGACGGATGACTTCCGGACCCAGCCCGCGGCCTGCTCGACGGTGGTCAGCAGAAAACCGCTGGGCAGCTTCTCTTCGAGTCCCATGGGTGCTCCTCAGCCCCTCAGTCCCATTCCAGGCCGCCGCGCCGCCACACGTAGGCGTAGGCGACGAAGACGGTGAGCACGAAGAGCAGCATCTCCACGAGCCCGAAAAGCCCCAGGGCGTCGAAGGTGACGGCCCAGGGGTAGAGGAAGACGATCTCGATGTCGAAGACGATGAAGAGCATCGCCGTCAGGTAGTACTTGATGGGGAAGCGGCCGCCGCCTGCGGGCGTGGGTGTCGGCTCGATGCCGCACTCGTACGCCTCAAGTTTTGCCCTGTTGTACCGCTTTGGACCGATTAGCGTGGCCATGACCACGGAGAAGATCGCAAACCCCGCACCCAGGGCACCGAGCACGAGGATGGGCGCGTACGCATTCACGCTCCTCGCTCCTTCCAGTCGTCCTTGACCGTTGGACCGCACCGTCGGGTCCCTCGAAAGATCGCCCCCATGTGAGGCAGTTCACAAGCCCGACGTCCGCGTATCTTAAGCCCGCCCCTCTGTGATCTGCGACACGGGGGTCGCCAACGGATTTGTGATCTCTACCACCTGACGAAGGATCATGAAGTCGTACGAGCGGTGATCTTGTCGCGTGAAGCGCCCAGGTGATCACCAGGTGTGACATTCGGACCGGAAATCGCTGGTCGGAGGGGGTGGCGCTCTATCAAGGCGTGAGCCCTACAGGCAAATTGGCAGTGGACGCATCCGGGTGATATAGGCATCCGCGTCGCCCGTCCGAGGGGCCGGCGGGACCGAAGTGGACGCCTCGACTCCGTGTGCATGCGTTCACGAGACGGAGATGTGACCTGCGTCACGCTGCCTGGACCCGAAAAGAACAGGGCTTGGCCATCGGCGTGAAGAGGTGGTAAGCGAAGGGCAATTCGGGCATCTCATTGAAAACCCATGATCAAGGGCACAATGAGCCGTGCCCGAATTGCCCGTTACGGCGTCAATAAGGGCGACGGGGAACCGGATTGGAAGGTTCCGGTCGTAACTGTGGCGCAACCCACGTTTCTTGAAGGGAACCGTGAAGCCCTGATAGCGGTTGTACCCATGTCCCAGACCGCTCACATACCCAGCCACCGGAAGCCCCGCCGCAGCGCCTCGAAGCTCGCGCTCCGCGCCGGAGTTGCCGGTGGCGTCCTCAGCACCATCGCGGTGGCCGGTGCTGCCGGACCGGCGAATGCCGAGCCGGTGACCGAGACCATCGAGATGCCCACGCTGGGGTCGCTCGGCACCGACCTCGCCAGCGCCGTGGCCGCCTCCGCCGAGGCCTCCGAGCAGGAGGCCCTCGACCAGAGCCTGGAGGCCCAGGAGGCCGCCGCCCTGGAGAAGGCCGCCAAGGACGCCAAGAAGGCCAAGGCCGAGGCGGACCGCAAGGCCGAGGCCGAGCGCGCCGAGAAGGCCCGCAAGGAGGCCGAGGCGAAGGCGGAGGCCGAGCGCGCCGCCGCCGAGGCCCGCGCCGAGGCCCGGGCCCGCGCCTCGCGCGACGCCGCCCGCACCCAGCTGACCGCCACCTCGGCGTCGGACTCCTCCTCGGACTCGGACTCCTCGTCGTCCTCGTCGGCGTCCTCCTCCGAGTCGACCCAGGTCGCTTCCGGCTCCGCCGCCGCCATCGTCGCCTTCGCCAAGGCACAGGTCGGCGACGCGTACGTCTCCGGCGGCACCGGCCCCAACTCCTGGGACTGCTCCGGCCTCGTCCAGGCCGCCTACCGCGCGGCCGGCATCGACCTGCCCCGCATCTCGTACTCGCAGTCGAGCATGGGCACGTCCGTCTCCCTGAGCAACCTCCAGCCGGGCGACATCCTCTACTGGGGCAGCCGCAGCGGCTCGTACCACGTCGCCATCTACGTCGGCGGCGGCAAGTACGTCGGCGCGCAGAACCCGTCCACGGGCGTCGTCGAGCGCTCCCTGGACTGGGACACGCCGTCGGGCGCCGTCCGCATCCTCTGATCCCCGCGATCGGAGCCGTACGAAAGGGCCGTCACTCCTCGGGGGAGCGACGGCCCTTCGGCGTGCGGTGGCGTCAGGCCTTCGGGGCGACCTTCGACAGGCCGTTGATGATGCGGTCCATCGCGTCCCCGCCCGTCGGGTCCGTGAGGTTCGCCAGCATCTTGAGCGTGAACTTCATCAGGACCGGGTGGGTGAGACCGCGCTGGGTCGCGATCTTCATGACCTTCGGGTTGCCGATGAGCTTCACGAAGGCGCGGCCCAGGGTGTAGTAGCCGCCGTAGGTGTCCTTCAGGATCTTCGGGTAGTTGTGCAGGGCCAGTTCGCGCTGGGCCGGGGTCGCGCGGGCGTGCGCCTGGACGATGACGTCGGCGGCGATCTGGCCGGACTCCATGGCGTAGGCGATGCCCTCGCCGTTGAACGGGTTGACCAGGCCGCCCGCGTCGCCGACGAGCAGCAGGCCCTTCGTGTAGTGCGGCTGGCGGTTGAAGGCCATCGGGAGGGCCGCGCCGCGGATCGGCGTCGTCATGTTCTCCGGCGTGAAGCCCCAGTCCTCCGGCATCGAGGCGCACCAGGCCTTCAGCACCTCGCGCCAGTCCAGCTCGCGGAAGGCGGAGGAGGAGTTGAGGATGCCGAGGCCGACGTTGGAGGTGCCGTCGCCCATGCCGAAGATCCAGCCGTAGCCCGGGAGGAGACGGTCCTCGGCGCCGCGCTTGTCCCACAGCTCCAGCCACGACTCCAGGTAGTCGTCGTCGTGCCGCGGGCTCGTGAAGTACGTGCGGACGGCGACGCCCATCGGGCGGTCCTCGCGGCGGTGCAGGCCCATCGCGAGGGAGAGGCGCGTCGAGTTGCCGTCGGCGGCGACGACCAGCGGGGCGTGGAAGGTGACCTCGGTCTTCTCCTCGCCCAGCTTGGCGTGGACGCCGGTGATGCGGCCCGTGCGCTCGTCGACGACCGGCGCGCCGACGTTGCAGCGCTCGTAGAGCCGCGCGCCGGCCTTCTGCGCCTGCCGCGCCAGCATCTCGTCGAAGTCGTCGCGCTTGCGGACCAGTCCGTAGTCCGGGTACGAGGCGAGGTCCGGCCAGTCGAGCTGGAGCCGGACGCCCCCGCCGATGATCCGCAGGCCCTTGTTCCGCAGCCAGCCGGCCTCTTCGGAGATGTCGATGCCCATGGCGACGAGCTGCTTGGTGGCGCGCGGGGTGAGGCCGTCGCCGCAGACCTTCTCGCGCGGGAACGCCGTCTTCTCCAGGAGCAGCACGTCGAGCCCGGCCTTCGCCAGGTAGTACGCGGTGGTGGAGCCGGCCGGGCCCGCCCCGACGACGATCACGTCTGCGCTGTGCTCGGAGAGGGGCTTCTCGGTCACGGCGAATCTCCCGAAAGGTCGGCGAAGAGGTCGTAGGGAAGTCTAGGACGGGCCGCGCGGGGCGAGGCGGAGGGGCGGAGCCCGGCGGCCCCCGTCGTCCCTGTGGGCACCGCCCCGGCGGAACGTGTGCCCACAACGGAACGGCGGCGGGGGCTACTCCGCCTTGAAGCCGCGGTGGAGGGCGACGATGCCGCCGGTGAGGTTGCGCCAGGCGACCTTGGACCAGCCGGCCTTCCGGAGGAGGCCCGCGAGGGTGGGCTGGTCCGGCCAGGACCGGATGGACTCGGCGAGGTAGACGTACGCGTCGGGGTTGGAGGAGACGGCGCGGGCCACCGGCGGCAGGGCGCGCATCAGGTACTCCTCGTACACCGTGCGGAACGGGGCCCACGTGGGGTGGGAGAACTCCGAGATCACGACCCGGCCGCCGGGCTTCGTCACGCGGTACAGCTCGCGCAGCGCCTGCTCGGTGTCCTGGATGTTGCGGAGGCCGAAGGAGATCGTCACCGCGTCGAAGACGTCGTCCCGGAAGGGCAGCTTGGTGCCGTCGCCCGCGGTGAAGGGCATCCAGGGGTGCCGCTGCTTGCCGACCCGGAGCATGCCGAGGGAGAAGTCGCAGGGGACGACGTACGCGCCCGCGCGCGCGAAGGGCTGCGAGGAGGTGGCCGTGCCGGCGGCGAGGTCGAGGATCCTCTGCGCGGGCCGCGCGTCGACCGCCTTGGCGACCTCCTTGCGCCATCTGCGGTCCTGGCCGAGCGACAGCACGTCGTTGGTGAGGTCGTAGTTGGCCGCCACGTCGTCGAACATGGAGGCGACTTCGTGCGGCTGTTTGTCCAGATTGGCTCGGGTCACGCGTCCCATTCAAGCAGCCGCCCGAATCTCTCCCCGTACCGCTTCAACCTTTCGGCAGTGCGGGTGCTCAAGGACGGTCGGACACACGCACACGACGGCGAGGAGAGCGGGAGTGCGATGGCAGTGACGACCGAGGTGGACCCACGGGCGGCCCGGGTGCCGGACGTGGGGTCGGCGGCCGGGTTCGAGGAGTTCGCGCGGACGGCGCAGCAGCGGCTGTACCGGACGGCGTACCTGCTCTGCGGGGACGCGGAGCACGCGCGGGACCTGACCCAGACGACGCTGGCGAAGCTGTACCAGCACTGGCGGAAGGCGGGGTCGGCCGAGCATCCGCACGCCTACGCCAAGACCGTGCTGACCCGGACCTTCCTGGCCGAGCGGCGCAGGCGGCTGCGGGACCTGCTGGTCCTCACCCGCACCGGCGGCACCGTGCGGGAGCCCGCCGCCGATCAGCCGGAGCTGCGGGTGACGCTGCTCGCCGCGCTCGCCGAACTGCCGCCGAGGGCCCGGGCCATGGTGGTGCTGCGCTACTGGGACGACCAGAGCGTGGCCTCCGTCGCCGCGCTGCTGCGGTGCAGCGAGGCCACCGTGAAGAGCCAGTGCTCGCGCTCGCTGGCCCGTCTCCGCGTACGCCTGGCCGACGCCGGGCTCTCGCTCTGAAGACCCGAGGAAGAAGAGGAAGAGGAAGAGGTCTGCTGTGAACGACGACGACACCACCACTCTCCGGGACGCCTTGGACCGCACGGCGCGGGAGCTGCCGCCGCTGCCCGACCTGGTCCCGCTCGCCGTGCGCGAGGGGCGCAGGCGCCGGGCCAGGGCCCGGTTCGCCACGGCGGCGGCCGCGTTCGGCGTGGTCACCGCCGGGGCCCTCGGGCTCACGCTGCTGCCGGGCAACGGCCCGGCTCCGGCGATGCCGGCCGCCCAGCCCTCGTCGCCGGGGGTGAGCGCGAGCCCGAGCGTGGACCCGGACGCGAGCTATCCCCCGGTGGTCGTGGAGGAGACGCCGGGAGTCCCCCCGCCCGACAACCCGGACGGGCTGTCGGCCGCCGAGCGGGAGCGCCGGGCGGTCCACCAGCAGCGCGTGGCCGTGCTGCTCGACGAGCTGCTGCCGGCGAAGGTCACGGAGATCCGGCCGGTCAAGGACAAGGTGTCCGCCTACCGGATCACGGCGGGCGGGGAGCCCTTCTGGCTGACGGTGTCGGTGCGGCCGACCGACGACCGGTCCGTCGGCGACTGCCCGAACAGGCCGGACCGGAAGATCGTCTGCGAGACCGTCGCCGTCGACGGGGACCACGAGGCGCAGCTGCTGTCGCTGCCGGCGAACGAGCCGGACACCTTGGCCGCGTACGTGCGGTTCAACTACGGCGGCAGCCGTGTGCGGCTCTCCGTCGAGCCCGAGCGCCTGTCCTCGCCGGTGACCCCGCGCCAGCTCTTCGCCGTGGCCGAGGACCCGCGCTTCCTCGACCTGGTGAAGGAGGCGGACGCGCGGCCGGTGGAGGAGAAGCTGCCGCCGGCCGTCGTGGGCGGCTGACCGCCGCCCACGACGGGCTCCGTCAGATCAGCAGGTCGTACGTGTTCCAGCCGCCGCCGATCAGGCTGCGGTCGGCGGAGGGGTAGAGCGACGGGTTCCATTGGGGCTCCGACAGGCGCTCGCCCTGGTGGAGCCAGAGGTTGCCGGAGGCGTCGCGGGCGACCAGGTCGGCGTTCTTGTCCCGGCCCAGCTCGCCGGTGCCGGCGAAGGCGGTGTAGCGGTTCCAGCCGGTGCCGACGAGCTGCTTGCGGGTGAACGGCGGGCCGGGGGCGATCTGCGGGACGTCGTACTTCCAGAGCGCGCCGGCCGCGTCCCGGGCCAGCGCTCCGTCGGGGCCGGTCAGCGTGGTCATCCGGTTGTAGGCGTTCCAGCCGCCGCCGACCTTGACCCGGCCGTAGAACTGTCCGGCGCCGCCGTACTTGGTCTCGTAGTGCCACAGCACGCCGGAGGCGTCACGGGCGACCAGGCCGCCGACGGAGTCGCCGGTGATGGCGGTGTACTGGTTCCAGCCGCCGCCGATCCGGACCCGGGTCTTGAACGGGGCGTCGGGGTTGCCCGTCCCGCCGTAGTACCAGAGGACGCCGCTCCGGTCGCGGGCCACCATGTCGCCCCCGCCGGCGGCGTTGGGCTTCCACAGCGGGGTGATGACGGTGTACACCTGCCAGCCGCCGCCGACCTTCTTGCGCCGCTCGAACGGCCTGGTCGTGAGGCTGGTCCCCTCGTACCGCCACAGCACGCCGGAACGGTCCCGGGCGTGCAGGGTGCCGCGCTGCGCCGCCGGGGGCGTGCCCGGGACGAAGCTGAGCTGGACGGTCCCCCGGGCGACGACCGCGCCCGTGCCGTCCTTCAGCTCGACCCGGGCGTCCAGGTCGCGCTTCGTGTCCGGGCTGCCCAGGCGCAGCGCGGTCTCGTCGGCGTCCAGGGTGACCGCGTAGGCGAGCGTGGTGGCCGCCGGCACCGACGGCAGGGTGAGCGACGGCGGGTCGAACGGGAAGCCCATGTCGTTGAAGGGGAACTTCCACGCGCAGGCTCCGTACGCGACGCCGTTGACGGCGCAGGTGGAGACGAGCGCCCGGTCGCTCACCTCCCCGCCGCCCGCTTCGCCGTCCAGCTGGTCGGGCAGGTGGAGGGCGCCGCTCACCTTGCCGGTCACCCCGGCGGGGAGCGTGGCGGTGAACCTCAGGGTCACCGCGCCTTCCTCGCCCGCCGGGACGGTGAGCCGGCCGCCTTCCTGGACGACCGTCCCCGGCTCCGCCGCCGTGGCCGCCACCGCGGCGTGGGCGGTCGCTCCCCCGAGCGCCTCCGGCGCCGTGAGCGCCAGTGGCACGAGTGTCGCGACCAGCGCCGCCGCCGTGACGGTCCTGCGCATGCGTGTCATGTCAACGCCTCCTCAGTGTTCACCCGTTGGACACGCCGTGGTCCCGGATGGTTGTACGGGGAGGCGGGAGGAGTCAGCGGGAGCGGTGGACCAGACGTCCGTCGACGACCGTGGCGACGCAGGTCGACGCGCCCCTGCGGACGAGGTCGGCCGGGGTGGGGACGTCGAAGACGGCGAAGCGGGCGGGGGCGCCGGGGGTGAGGCGCGGGAGGAGGATCAGGGGGGCCGGGGAGAAGGACGGCGGGCCGGGGAGGTTCGGCGGGCGCTGTCCGGTCGCCAGGCCGGCGCGGCGGACCGCGTCCTGGGCCGCCCGCGACCGCAGTTCCCCCGCGACGGCGACCGTGCCGTGGGCCAGCATCCGCTGGACGCCCCGGCGGGCGCTGGCGCCGAGGCGGGCGGGGTCGGAGCGGAGGAGCTCCGCCGCCCGCTCGCCGGTGATCGGCGCGGTGCCGTACGTGTCGGCCTCGCGCGGGTCCGGGTGGTAGGTCCGCTCCAGGAGCTCGGGGGCGTAGGGGTTGAGCAGGCCGGGGAGCAGGATGCCGGGCCAGCGGCGGAGGCGGGCGTCCTGGTTCCGCTCGGCCAGCTCCTCGTACGGGCCGACGGCGGCGATCCGCGCGCCGTCGACGAGGACGGCGGTCTCCGGCGACCCGTCGGCGGCGTGCAGGGTGAGCAAGGAGTGCCTCAGTTCGCGTCGAGGAGCTTGAGCTCGGGGTGGGCGGTGCCGCCCTCGATCGCCACGGACGAGATGTGGGAGGCGACGCGGTCGTCGACCGGGTCGTTCGCCGGGTCGTCGTGGACGGCGAGGTGCTCGTAGGTGGTGGAGCGCTGGGCGGGGACGCGGCCGGCCTTGCGGATCAGGTCGATGATCTCCAGGCGGTTGGAGCGGTGCTTGGCACCGGCGGAGGAGACGACGTTCTCCTCCAGCATGATCGAGCCGAGGTCGTCGGCGCCGTAGTGCAGGGAGAGCTGGCCGACCTCCTTGCCGGTGGTCAGCCAGGAGCCCTGGATGTGGGCGACGTTGTCGAGGAAGAGGCGGGCGATCGCGATCATCCGCAGGTACTCGAAGAGGGTGGCCTGGGTGCGGCCCTTGAGGTGGTTGTTCTCGGGCTGGTACGTGTACGGGATGAAGGCCCGGAAGCCACCCGTCCGGTCCTGCACGTCGCGGATCATCCGCAGGTGCTCGATCCGCTCGGCGTTGGTCTCGCCGGTGCCCATGAGCATGGTGGAGGTCGACTCGACACCCAGCTCGTGGGCGATCTCCATGATCTCCAGCCAGCGCTCGCCGGACTCCTTGAGCGGCGCGATGGCCTTGCGGGGGCGCTCGGGGAGCAGCTCCGCGCCGGCGCCGGCGAAGGAGTCGAGGCCGGCGGCGTGGATGCGGGTGATGGCCTCCTCGACGGAGACGCCGGAGATGCGGGCCATGTGCTCGACCTCGGAGGCGCCGAGGGAGTGGATGACGAGCTGCGGGAAGTCCTTCTTGATGGCCGCGAAGTGCTTCTCGTAGTACTCGACGCCGTAGTCCGGGTGGTGGCCGCCCTGGAACATGATCTGGGTGCCGCCGAGCTCGACGGTCTCCGCGCAGCGGCGCAGGATGTCGTCGAGGTCGCGGGTCCAGCCCTTCTTGGTGTCCTTGGGGGCGGCGTAGAAGGCGCAGAACTTGCAGGCCGTCACGCAGACGTTGGTGTAGTTGATGTTCCGCTCGATGATGTACGTCGCGATGTGCTCGGTACCGGCGTAGCGGCGGCGGCGTACGGCGTCGGCCGCGGCGCCGAGGGCGTGCAGCGGCGCCGAGCGGTACAGGTCGAGCGCCTCCTCGGGGGTGATGCGGCCGCCCGCGGCGGCGCGGTCGAGAACGACTGTGACATCGGACGACGTGAGCTCGGCCTTCTCGGTCACCGTTTCGTCCCTTTCGGAGGCTTGTCGACGGACCGGCCCAGCGTACGCCAGCGGGGGTGCGGGACCGGGCCGGGGTCCGCGCCCGCGTGAAATTCCGGTGAACGCTCAATTGCGCGATTCCCGTGGAAGGAATGGGGACGCGCGCCGCGGACGCCGGGCGGGAATTGCCGGGGCGAATTGCCCGGGGTGGTGGAGGGCCCCGGGCGGGGGTTCCTATTCCGGCGGCAGCAGATCGACGGCGACGTCCGCCGGAAATCCGGTCGTGGGTCCGGTGCGGCGGGCGAACTCCCGTACTCCGGCGAGTTGCTCGGGGCCGAAGCGGAAGTCGAGCGTACGGAAGTAGCGTTCGAGCAGCTCGGCGTCGAATGCCTCCCAGCGGGCCGCCTGTTCCGCCACCTTGGTGACCTCGTCGAGGGAGAGGTCGCGGGAGGCGAGGAAGGCCCGGTGGACGTCGTGGACGGTCTCCGGCTCGCGCGCCAGGTAGTCCTTGCGGGCCGCCCAGACGGCGAAGACGAAGGGCAGCCCCGTCCACTCCTTCCACATGAGGCCGAGGTCGTGGACCTGGAGCCCGAGCCGGGGCGCGTCGTGCAGCGAGGCCCGCAGGGCGGCGTCGCCGATGAGCACCGCCGCCTCGGCCTCCTGCATCATCAGCCCCAGGTCGGGCGGGCACGTGTAGTACGCCGGCTCGACCCCGTACCGCTCCGCGAGCAGCAGCTGGGCGAGCCGGACCGAGGTGCGGGAGGTGGAGCCGAGGGCCACGCGGGCGCCGTCCAGCTCCTCCAGGGGACGCTGGGAGACGATCACGCAGGACATGACGGGACCGTCGCAGCCGACCGCGATGTCGGGGAGGGCGACGAGCTCGCCGGCGTTGCGGAGGTACTCGACGAGGGTGATGGGGCCGATGTCCAGATCGCCCCGGACGAGCCGCTCGCTCAGCTTCTCCGGGGTGTCCTTGGTCAGCTCCAGATCGAGGAGCGTCCCGGTCCTGGCGAGGCCCCAGTAGAGGGGCAGGCAGTTCAGGAACTGGATGTGCCCGACCCGGGGCCGGCTGCGCGGGCTCTCGTCGTTCTCGTTTGCGTGGTCCACATCGCGAGGCTAGCCCCGTCTCGCACGGTGGACATCGCCGGGGCACACCGGGACGGATCGGGTGTCGCGTCAGCACGTTTGGATCGGATCAAACATGAGGGTGACGTGATCTTTCCCTCTATCGCTGTGTGCACACTGCGTGCTACGCTCGACGCAAGTTGCAGTTTGGTTTCCCTTGCAGTACAGAGCCTGCGGAGCATGTGACCCGCAGGCTTTTGTAGTTTTCAGACTTGTTTGCAGGTTCTGGAGCAGGGCGACCCTTTGGCCCATAGGAGGGCTCATGGCTACCGGAACCGTCAAGTGGTTCAACGCTGAAAAGGGCTTTGGCTTCATCGCCCAGGAAGGCGGCGGCCCGGATGTCTTCGTCCACTACTCCGCGATCAACGCGAACGGCTTCCGTTCGCTTGAGGAGAACCAGCAGGTGAGCTTCGACGTCACGCAGGGCCCGAAGGGTCCGCAGGCGGAGAACGTCACCACGATCTGAACGCCGTAGTGGCGATCTTGATCTTCTAGAGCAGTACCCAAGGAGCCCCGCTCCGTGCCGCAGGTGCGGCACGAGCGGGGCTCCTGCCCGTTTCCGGGACGGCTCGGCGGTTCGGGACGGCTCAGCAGTTCGGGATGACGGTGCCGTTGTTGTCGCGTGCCTCGTCGTTGCCCCAGCGGGAGAGGTAGTACGCCGGGACGTAGGCGCCGTAGCCGTTCTTGCCGGAGTAGACGGTGTCCAGGTCGGTGCGGAGCCACCAGTGGTTGTAGTTGCCGGAGGCGTCGCGGATCTCCTGGCCCCAGACCTTGCAGTAGACGTAGTTCGTGCCGGCGTTCAGGACGCCCTGGGGGTCGTTCGTGTTGGCGGCGGCGTAGCCGGTGGCGTTGGCGAAGGTGTCCACCCAGTACTTCCCGCCGCCCCCGCCCGAGCAGCCGTTGTCGCTGGTCAGGTGCTTGGAGCCGTACGAGCCCGGGTAGGGCGCGAGGGAGACGCCGTTGATCACGATGGGCTGGCCGACGCCGTTGTAGAGCTGCTCGTAGTGGATGTGGGCGCCGGAGCTGTTGCCGGTGGAGCCGGTGGTGCCGATCTGCTGGCCCTGGGCGACGGCGGCGCCGTTCGCGACCGAGTAGGCGTTCAGGTGGAAGTAGTACGTCTTCCAGCCGCCGCCGTGGTCGACCACGATGTAGTTCCCGGCGCCGGAGGGCTGCGCATAGCGGTAGGCGGTGCCGGAGGCCGAGGCCAGGACGGGGGCGCCGGCGGTGGCGCCGCCGTCGGAGCGGACGAAGTCCAGGGCCTGGCGGACCTCGGCCGAATGGTGGCTGTACGTCCATTTCTGGCCACAGGGGAACGGGGCCTTGAAGAGCGGCGCGGCGTGCGCGGTGCCGGCCGTGCCGAGGACCGTGAGCAGCCCGGCGAGCAGGGCGAACAGGGCTCCGACGGCGGGGATCCGGGCGGTGGTCTTCGTCGTACGCAAGTGACGCATGCGTCCTCCGGGACGTGAGGGGGCAGGGGTTTACGCGCGTTGACCGACCACAGGGTGCCGGAAGACCGGCCGCCGCAGTAGACGGCGTTCCCCACATGCGACCCGGCCCCGATACGTACGCTGGACACATGACCGAACGGAAACCGCCCGGTGTCAGCTTCGAGTCCTTCGTCGACAAGCAGATCCGGGAGGCGGCCGAGCGCGGCGAGTTCCGCCGTCTCTCCGGCTTCGGCAAGCCCCTCCCCGACGACGCCGCGCCCTATGACGAGCTGTGGTGGATCAAGCAGAAGATGCACCGCGAGGGCATGGGGGCGCTGCCGCCCGCCCTCCGGCTGCGCAAGGAGGCCGAGGAGGCGGCCGAGGCGGTCGCGGCGGCCGCCTCGGAGGCTCAGGTCCGGCGGATCCTCGGCGAGATCAACACCAAGATCGCGGAAGCCCTGCGCCGCCCGCCGGCCGGGCCGCCGCTCCGTCTGACGCCCTTCGACGTCGAGGCGGAGCTGGCCCGGTGGCGGGCGGCGCGCGACCCCAAGGGGGCGTGATGAACAGTGCCGGTCTGCTGCTCGACTCCTTCGGCAGGATCCGGGAGGCCGTCCACGAGGCCGTGGACGGCCTCGGCGAGGACGACCTCGCCGCCCGGATCGACCCGGACGCCAACTCGATCGCCTGGCTCGTCTGGCACCTCACCCGCATCCAGGACGACCATCTGGCGGGCGCCTTCGGGACGGAGCAGCTGTGGCGCTCCGACGGCTGGCGGGACCGCTTCGGCCTGCCGTTCCCGCCGTCCGCGACCGGTTACGGCCATACGTCCGCGCAGGTCGGAGCCGTACGGGCGCCGGCGGAACTGCTGCTCGGCTACCACGACGCCGTCCACGACCGGACGGCCACGCTCCTCGCCCCCGTCACGAACGCGGACCTGGACCGGGTCGTCGACACCGCCTGGGACCCGCCCGTGACCCTCGGCGTCCGGCTGGTCTCGGTGATCGCGGAGGACCTCCAGCACGCGGGGCAGGCGGCGTACGCGCGGGGGGTGGTGGAGCGGCGGGAGGGCGGCTGAGGCGCGGTCCGCCCCGTACAACCTTTCGCCTCCCCTGCGGGTCCGACCGGGCACGGCACGTCCGTGCCCGGTCTTTCCATCCCGGAGGGCTCCCTTGCAGTACCGCAGCACCGCCACCGCCGGCCCCGTCCGTCCCGCCCGCACCACCCGTCTCGCCGCCGCCGTCGCCGCCGTGCTGGCCCTGACCGTCGGGGCGGGCGCGCTCGCCGCACCGGCGGCCTCGGCCGCGACCACGACGGCCGGGTCGGCCGCAGTGGGCCCCGTCCGCTCGCTCACCCCCGGCACCACCCTGCGCGGCGCGGGGACACAGGGCTTCTTCGTCCGCGTCGGGCCCTACGACGACTTCGACATCCTCCGCTGGATCCCGTACGCGGGCGGCGACCACCGCGACTTCACCTACTGGCCCTACGACGGGATCACCGAGACCTCCGGCGACGTGCTGGTCCAGTCGGAGGACGGGTACGACGGGCGGGCCTGGAACATGGCCACGGGAGAGTCCTTCAGTACGCGCGCGGAGGAGCTGCCCGGCACCCTGGACCCCCTGTACGCGGGCACCGCCGGTTCCGCCATCGCGCTGCGGGACGCGCGGGACCGGCTGTGGCTCGACACGAAGGACGCCGCTCCCCGCGAGATCACGGGGCTGCCCGAGGGGAGCTCGCCCGCGAAGGTGCGTCCGGGCACCACCGCGTCCGGGCTGCTCGACTACCGGACCGCCGCCGGGGAGACGCGGTGGGGGGTCCTCGATCTGGCCACCGCGACCGTCAAGGAGTCGTACCCGGGCGCGGAGGCCCTCTCCGCGACCCGGGTCGCCTGGAGCGAGGCGGCCACCGCCACCACCCCGCGCCGCGTGGTGGTCCGCGACCGGGCCACCGGGGCGGACACCGTCGTCCCCGTGACCTCCACCGCCGCCTCCCTCCCGCTGGGCCTGCTCGGCGACTGGCTGCTGTACGGGGGCTCGGCCCGGCACCTGAAGACGGGCGAGACGGTCACGCTCTTCACGCGCGCGGACAGCGTGCTCGCCGCTCCCGACGGCACGGCGGTCGTCGTCCAGGGCAGCCGGGCGGGGACGGCCGGCGTCCACCGCGTCACGCTCGACGCGCTCGGCAGGCCCGTCGTCGCGCTCCTCGCGCGCAGCGCCTCCGCCGATGCGTTCGTCCACGACGTCGACACCGACGGCTACCCGGACCTGCTCGGCCGGGACGCGTCGGGAACGCTGTGGCGGGACAGCGCCGGGGACGGGCGGAGCCGGAAGGCCGTCAGCGGAGGCTGGGGGGCCTACAACAAGATCGAGGCCGTCGGCGACCCCATCGGCATCGGTCTCCACGCGGACGTCGTCACGCGGGACACGGCCGGCGTCCTCTGGCTGCACAAGGCCGACGGCAAGGGCGGGTTCCACCCCCGCACGAAGGTCGGCGGCGGCTGGCAGACGTACGTCAAGCTCGCCGGCGGCGAGGACCTGAACGAGGACGGCGGCGACGACCTCGTCGCCGTCGACACGGCCGGCCGGCTCTTCGTCTACGAGAGCACCGGGCTGGTGGACCGCCCCTACAGGCCCCGCAGGCAGATCGGCACCGGCTGGGGCATCTACAACCAGCTCACCGCCGTCGGCGACGTCGGCGGCGCCCCCGGCGCCGACCTCGTCGCCCGCGACGCCTCCGGCGCGCTGTGGCTCTACCTCGGCAAGGGCGACGGCACCTTCGCCGCCCGCAAGCCCGTCGGCGGCGGCTGGCAGGTCTACGGCCAGATCACCGGCGCGGGGGACGTCGACCACGACGGCAGGAACGACGTCCTCGCCCACGACCCCGCCTCCAAGCGCGTCTACCTGTACTCCGGCACCGGCGACTGGCGGCGTCCCTTCCGCGCCCGGGTCCTCACGGACCTCCATGCCGGGGCCGCGTACGACCACCTGGCGTGACCCGTACAACCCGTCGATCGCCTCGTGAGTCTGACCGGGCGCGGCACGCGCGTACGTGCCGCGCCCGGTCTTCCTCATGGGGGTTCACTTGCAGCACCGCACCACGCGCGCCCGCCTGGCGACCGCCGTCGCGGCGGTCCTCGCCGTCACGGCCCTCGGTGCCGGCACGCTCGCCGCCGCGCCGGCCGCCTTCGCGGCGCCGTCGGGTCCCGTCGCGGAGCCGGTGACGGTCCTCGGGTCCCAGGTGCCCGCCACGGTGAACCTCGACAGGACCGGCGGCGAAGTGACCCTGGGATGGACGCTGTCGGACCCCGCCGCGTACATCCTCGTCACGCTCACGCACACCGCGACGGGCAGGCAGTACCAGCAGTTCGCCCACTCCCCCACGGGCGACGAACACTTCTCCTTCGCCTGGGACGGCCACATCGGCGACGTCGACGGGCCGAACGGCGCCTACGCCGTGGAGGCCGAGGTGACGCCGCTCGACGGCGTCACCGAGAGCACCTACGCGCGCTCGCGGATGACCCTCTCCCGCACGCCCAACCCGCACGACCACACGAACAACGGCTCCACCGACGTCCTCGCCCGGGACGCCGCCGGCGTCCTGTGGCGTGACGACCTGCGGGACCGGCCGGTGAACGGCCTGGCCAGGACCGCCCAGCGGACCCGGATCGGCTCCGGGTGGAACACGTACCGGCAGATCGAGGCGGTCGGAAGCACCGGCGGCGCCGCCCACGGCGACCTGGTCGCGCTCGACGGGTCCGGCGTCCTGTGGCACTACCTCGGCAAGGGCGACGGCACCTTCACCCCCCGCACGCGGATCGGCGCCGGCTGGGGGGCCTACAACAAGATCACCGGCGGCTCGGACCTCGACGGCGACGGGCGCTCCGACCTGCTCGCCACCGACACCTCCGGCGTCCTGTGGTCCTACAAGGGCACGGGCGACGGCGCCCGGCCCTTCGCCACCCGGGTGCGGGTCGGCGGCGGCTGGGGCGTCTACGACCAGCTCACCGCCGTCGGCGACATCGCCGGAGCCGCCGCCGGCGACCTGGTCGCCCGCGGCAAGGACGGCGTCCTCTGGCTCTACCTCGGCAAGGGCGACGGCACCTTCGCCGGCCGGATCCACGTCGGCGGCGGCTGGGGGGCCTTCTCCCAGCTCGTCGGCGCCGGGGACGTCGACGCCGACGGGCGCCCGGACCTGGTCGCGTACGGGGCGGGCGGCACCTTCGTGTACCGGTCGACCGGCTCCGGCACCCGGCCCTTCGTCCGCATGGGCACCGACCTCTACGCGGGCCAGGGCACCAGGTTCACCGCCGTCGCCTGACGCCGTGGGCGGGTGACGGGGACGGGAACCCGGAGCGAACCCCGTACAACCATCCGTCCCGGCCGGGAGTCTCCCAGGGCGGTCCGTACACATGTGCGGGCCGCCCTGCCTCGTTCCTGGAGGACGTCCTTGACTTCCGTTCGTCCCGTCCGCGGCCGTCGCCTTCTCGGCGCCGCCGCCACGGTCCTCGCCGCGACGCTCGGCGCCGGCACGCTCGCCGCCCCGGCGGCGACCGCCGCCGACGCCCCCGCCCCGGGCGAGGGTGTCCTGACGATCCCTCACCACGCCAACGCCATCGGCTCCGGCACGGCCGGGTTCTTCGTGGAGAACGCCTACAGCAGCGAGGAAGAGGCCTGGGTCCGGTACTCCGACGGCACCCGGACGCCGGTCGGCTCCATCTGGCAGGACCTGGTCGTCGGCGACACCATGCTGTCGTGCACCCAGCCGAACGCCACGGTGCGGAACATGGCCACGGACACCACCGTCCTCACCGTCCCCATGGAAGCCGGCGAGACCTGCGGCGGGTTCACGGGAACCGCCGTCTTCCTCACGTCCTGGGGCAGCGGGCAGAAGCTGCGCATGTACACCGCGGAGCACGGCAGCCGCCTGGTGACCGGCATCCCGGCCGGCTCCACGTACATGCGGGTGACGCCGGGCACTGCCACCCACGGCCTGCTCAGCTACAAGGGCCCCGACGGCGTCGAGCACCGGGGCACGATCGACCTCGCCACCGCCTCCGTCGCGGTGGACCACGCGGCGCCGCTCGCCACCAGGTCGGGCCTCGCCCTCTCCGCCACGCACCTCGCCTGGAGCGAGTACGACCCGGCGACGGGCAAGGCGCAGATAGTGGTGCGCGCCCTCGCCGACGGCGCGAAGAAGACCTTCCCGGCCGCCAAGTACAGCCTCGTCGCCTTCCTCGGCGACCGGCTCGTCCACTCCTACCCGGACGGCAGCCGGGCGCTCGGCCCGTCGCCGCTGCTCGCCCTGAACATCGTGGACATGAAGACCGGCGGCACGACGCGGCTGCTCGACCACGTCCGGGCCATCACCCCCGCCGCCGACGGCGACCTGCTGGTCAGCGGCGGCGAGATCGGCACCGGCGACGGCGTCTTCCGCGTCTCCGCCGGCGCGGACGGCACGCCGACGGCACGCCTGATGGCGGTCGGCGACTACCCCGCCGAGCTCGCGGAGGTGACCGCCCCCACGCTGCCCTCCGGGACGATCGACCTGGACCGGGCGTGGGCGCGCGTCCCCTTCATGCAGTACTTCAACCACCAGGGCGCCACGTACAGCCGGACGATCACGCACACCCGCACCGGCAAGACCCACACGAAGGTGGAGCTCTTCCAGGACGCGGGCGCCGACGGCCGCTTCCCGGACGGCATCCCGATGGGCTGGGACTGGGACGGCACCCTCAACTCCGGTAACGCCACCGACCCGAAGGGGTCCCTCGCCGCCTACAACGGCGCGTACACCTGGGAGTCGACCGCCGTGTCCGGCGGCGGCTTCGGAGAGCCGGTCAAGCGGTCGGGCTCGTTCACCGTGAAGCGCGCGCCGAGGCAGCACGACTTCGACGACAACGGCTCCTCCGACCTGCTGGCCCGCGACGCCTCCGGTGTCCTGCGGACGCACGACTCCGGGGCCGTCGGCGGCGGCTGGCAGATCTACGACCGGATCGAGGCCACCGGCAACCTCGCCGGCACCGCCCACGCCGACCTCGTCGCCCGCGACAAGACGGGCGTCCTCTGGCTCTACCAGGGCAACGGCCGCGGCGGCTTCCTCGGCCGGGTGAAGATCGGCGGCGGCTGGCAGACGTACGAACACCTCGCCGGCGGCTCCGACTTCACCGGCGACGGCCGCCCCGACCTCGTCGCCGCCGACAAGACCGGTGTCCTGTACCTGTACGCCGCCACCGGCAACGTCAACGCCCCCTTCGCCACCCGGAAGAGGATCGGCGGCGGCTGGCAGGTCTACAACCAGCTCGTCGGCACCGGGAACCTCGGCGGCACGGCCGCCGGCGACCTGGTCGCCCGCGACAAGGACGGCGTCCTCTGGCTGTACCTCGGCAGGGGCGACGGCACCTTCACGGGCCGCACCAGGGTCGCTTCCGGCTTCGGCCGCTACGGCGAGCTGGTCGGCGCCGGGCGGTTCGACGGCGACGCGACGAACGACCTCCTCGCCTACGAGCCCGCCACCCGGAAGACGTTCTCCTTCCGGGGCACGGGCAAGCAGGAGGCGCCGTTCGACCTGACGCGGATCGGCACCGGACAGTTCGCGGGCGGGTCGTACAACCTCTTCTCCTGAACCACGGCCCCGTCCGCCGCCCGCCCGCGACTCCCCGCCCCTGGAGGCCACCACCGTGTCCCGCACCCGCACCACCCGGCTCCGGCTGACCGCCGCGGGCGCCGCCGTGCTCGCCACCGCGACCGTCGGCGCGCTCACCGGCCCGGCCGCCGCCGCGCCCTCCGCCGTGACCGCCGCCGTGACCGCCGCCACGGCCGCACAGGACGTGGCGCCCTTCCCGAAGGGCGCCACGCTGCTCGACGGCGGGAGGACCGGCTTCCTCGCGCGGTCGGGGACGGCCGCGGCGCCGTACTTCTGGACCTCGTACGACGGGACCGTCACCCCGCTGCCCGGCGCCCGCTACCTCGGCGCCGCCGGGACCGACACGATCGTGGAGGACAAGGGCGACGGCACGTACGTCCTGCGCGACATGGGGTCGGACGCCGAACCGGTCGTCGTCTCCACGCCCGGCACGCTCCTGGGCGTCGTGGACGCGACGCTCGTCGTGCAGGACGCGCAGGGGATCCATCTGGTGAGCGGGGCCGGGGGCGAGGTCGTCCGCCGCACGGTGACCGGGCTGCCGTCGGGCTCCCTGCGCGTGCGCAGCACCGCCCCGGGGGCGCTGACCGTGTCGTCGTCCCAGACCTCGGCGGACTTCCTCTCGCTGGTGCACGTCTCCACGGCCTCGGTGGTCAAGACCGTGGAGGCCCGCAACCACGTCCTCGGCTTCGAGTCCGTCGCCGGGTCGAAGACCCACATGACCTGGTACGACTACACGCCCGCCGACGACGGCGGATCGTTCCACCTCCTCGACGTCAGGACCGGCGAGGTCGAGGTCCTGGACGCGTTCGGCTCGTTCGAGTCGACGGCGCTCTCGGAGGCGTGGCTGGCGGGCGGACCCTCCGGGCTCACCCTGCGTTCCCTCGCCGACGGCCGGGAGGTGACCGTCCTGGACCGCGTCCGTGGCGTGCGGCCCGGGGCGGACGGCGCGTTCCTCGTCGACGGCACCCTCGACCGGGTGGAGGGGGTCTACCGCGTCACCGTCGGCGCGGACGGCAAGCCCGTCGCGGAGCTCGTGGCGAGCAGCGGGCGCCTCCCGGACCTCGCCGTGACCACGGAGGAGGTGCCGTCGGTCGTCGACTTCACCACCCCGGAGAGCTGGGGGCGGTTCGCCTGGGACTTCAACCACCGCGTGGAGCCCACGCTCACCCTGACCCACAAGGCCACCGGCCGGCAGACCGTCCTCAGGTCCGGCTACCACAGCCCGCCGCCCACCTACCGCTTCGCGTGGGCCGGTTACGGCGGGTGGCGGGACATGGCCGACTACAGCGGCGAGTACACCTGGACGATGACGGCCAAGGAGACGGACAACGTCGGCCCGGCCGTCGAGCGGACCGGCACCCTCACCGTCAAGCGCTCCGAGGTGGCCCGCGACCACGACGAGAACGGCTTCCCCGACCTCCTCGTCCGGGACGGCGCCGGGCAGTTGTCCGCGTACGAGACCAAGCAGCTGCGCGAGATCGGCACGGCCGACCCGACCCCGACCGTCCTGCACACCGGCTGGAACACGTACTCGCTCGTCGCCTCGCCCTCCGACCGCACGATCGTCGGCCGGGACCGCGACGGCGTGCTGTGGATGCACAAGGGCACGGGCCAGAAGCTGCTGCCGCGCACGAAGGTCGGCGGCGGCTGGCAGGTCTACAACAAGATCACCGGCGGCTCCGACCTCAACAACGACGGACGCGGCGACCTCCTCGCCACCGACACGGCCGGCGTCCTGTGGTTCTACGCCTCCACCGGCGACACCACCCGCCCCTTCAAGCCGCGCGTCCGGGTCGGCGGCGGCTGGCAGATCTACAACCTCCTCACCGCCCCCGGGAACATCGCCGGAGCCACCGGCGGCGACCTCCTCGCCCGCGACCGGGACGGCGTCCTCTGGCTCTACCTCGGCAAGGGCGACGGCACCTTCACCGCCCGCCGCAAGGTCGGCGGCGGCTGGCAGCAGTTCACCCACCTCGCGCCCTTCGGCGACGGAAGCCGGGACGGGAGCGACGACGGCCGGATGGACCTGTACGCGATCGGACCGGGCGGCTCCCGGTTCTACCCGACCACCGGCTCGGTCGACCGCCCCTATGGCACCCCGACCTCCCTCGGCCCCCGGTCCGAAGCTGCGTTCAAGACCGTTTTCTGAGGCCCGCTCCCTCAATCCTCATCTGCCGGCTCCCGACTCCCGACTCCCAGCCGAAAGGGTCGCGTTGAACCACCGCACCTCCCACCGCCGTCTCACCGCCGCCGTCCTCACCGCCGCGGCCGTGACCGGCACCCTGCTGACCGCCCCGGCGGCCGTCGCGGCACCGCCCGCCGCGCCGGTGACCGCGCTCCCGGAGGCCACCCAGGACGTCGCCCTCTTCCCGAAGGCGGGCAAGCTCGTCAGCGCCGGGAAGACCGGCTTCCTGTACGAGACGGGCGTGGCCGAGGCGCCGTTCGCCTGGAGGGGGTATGACGGCACGGTCACCCCGCTGGCCGGTGGCGGCTACGTCGGCTCCACCGGGAGCGACATGATCGCGCAGGACGGCCCCGACGACACGCTCGTCCTGCGTGACATGGGCTCGGACGCCGAACCCGTCGTCCTGAAGGGCGCCGGCACCCTCCTGGGCGTCTCGGGCTCGACGCTCGTGATGTACGACGCGGACGGGGCGTACCTGCTGGACAAGGTCGGCGACCAGGACGTCCGCCGCGACGTCACCGGCCTGCCGGCGGGCCCCAAGTCCTACCGGATGCCCAACGGCGCGGAGGCGTTCACCGTGACCAGCGGCGACGCCACCTTCCACCTGGTGGACGTCGCCTCGGCCAAGGTGGTCGCCACCGCCACCGCCGACAACGCCTCGGTGGACGCCATCGGCGGGTCGAAGACCCACCTCGCCTGGTACGACTGGACGCGCAACGAAGACCGCACCCACTTCCACCTCCTCGACGTGGCGACGGGCGGTTCCCGGATCGTGGAGGGGGCCCACGCCGCGTCCGCGCCCGTGTTCTCGAAGGGCTGGATGGCACACACCACCTTCCCCGGGCGGCCGGGCGAACGCATACCTCTCGCCCTCCGCTCGCTGGCCGACGACCGGGTCCAGTACGTCCTCGACCGCGCCGACGAGGTGAGGGCCGGTGCCGACGGCTCGTTCCTGGTGAAGGGCGTCCTCGCGCGTGAGGAGGGCGTCTACCGGGTGACGGTGGGCGCGGACGGCGTGCCCGTCACGGAGCTCGTGGCGAGCAGCGGGCGCCTGCCGGACTTCGCCGTGGTGAGCCAGGAGGTGCCCCGGACCTTCACGCTCGGCGAGCCGGACGATCACGAGGTCCTGAGCTGGACGTTCACCCGCCCCGCGTTCGGAACCCTCACGCTGGTCCACACCGCCACCGGGCGCGAGGAGGTCAGGCACGCCTTCTCCCTGACTCCGAAGCTCGACTTCTACCTGGGCAACCGGTTCGTGTTCGGCAAGGGTGTGTACAGCGGCGCGTACACGTGGAAGCTGACGGCCGCGGAGAGGTTCGACGTCGGCCCGGGCATCGAGCGGACCGGCGCCTTCACCATCGACCGGCCGACGGCGGCCCGCGACCACGACGAGAACGGTGTCGCGGACGTCCTCGTGCGCGACACCGACGGCACCCTGAAGGCGTACGACACCTGGCAGATGTACCGGACCCGTGTGCCCGGGACGTCTTCGCTGGAGCCGACGGTCCTGCACACCGGCTGGAACACGTACACGCTCATGGCCTCGCCCTCCGACCGCACGATCGTGGGCCGGGACCGCGCCGGCGTCCTGTGGATGCACAAGGGCACCGGCCAGAAGCTGCTCCCGCGCACGAAGGTCGGCGGCGGCTGGCAGGTCTACAACAAGATCACCGGCGGCTCCGACCTCAACGGCGACGGACGCGGTGACCTCCTCGCCACCGACACCTCCGGCGTCCTGTGGTTCTACGCCTCCACCGGCGACACCGCCCGCCCCTTCAAGCCCCGCGTGAAGATCGGCGGCGGCTGGCAGGTCTACAACCTCCTCACCGCCCCCGGGCACGTCGCCGGAACCACGAGCGGCGACCTCCTCGCCCGCGACCGGGACGGCGTCCTCTGGCTCTACCTCGGCAAGGGCGACGGCACCTTCGCCGCCCGCACCCGGATCGGCGGCGGCTGGCAGCAGTTCACCCACCTCGCGCCCTTCGGCGACAAGAACGGGGACCGCAGGGTGGACCTCTACGCCATCGGGCCCGCCACGGGCCGCTACTACGCCACCTCGGGCAAGGTCGTCGCCCCCTTCAAGACCCCCGAAACGCTGGACCGGCAGCCGGCCCTGATCGGCCCCGGGACCGTCTTCTAAGGCGGCGCACAACCTTTCGGTCCCCTCGTGAGTCATGCGGGCGTGGCGTGTCGCGCCACGCCCGCGCTCTTGGGGAGGAACGTCTCCGTTGTCCCGTAACGCCCGTACTGCCCGTACCGCTCGTACGACCCGTGCCGTCCACGCCCCCCGCACGTCCCGCTCCCGTCGGGTCGCCACCGCCGTGGCCCTCGTGCTCGCCGTGACGGCCGGCGGCGCCTCCGTCGCCCCCGCCGTGGCGGCGCCGGCCGCGACCGGCCCGTCGGCGACCGCGGACCTGCCCCAGGAGCAGGCCGTGCGCGTGCCCGAGCGCGGAACCCTGCGCGGCGGCGGCCCGTCCGGCTTCCTGACCGTCCACGAGCAGGCGCCCGACCGCTTCACCTGGACCCGGTACGCGGACGGCGGCACCGTCGAGCTGCCGGCGGGCACGTACCGGGGCTCCGTCGGCAGCGACATCGTCGTGAAGCAGAACGGCCCCACCTCCTACGAGCTGCGCGACATGGCGACGGGCGCCGCGCCCGTCGCCGTCGACACCTCGTCCCTCGGCCCCGCCTCCGACCTCCTCAGGGCGGCCGGGAAGACCCTCCTCCTGGCGGTCGAGGAAGCCTCCGGGGGCACGAGCCTGCACCTGGTCTCCGTCGACGGCGGCGGCAAACTCGTCGACCACGAGGTCGCCGGCCTGCCCGCGGACGCCGACTTCGTCTCCTACAACCAGTCCGTGCCCGACGTCTTCGCCCTCGGGTACACCCACACGGTCGACGGGACGCTCCGGAAGCGCCTCGTCGTCGTCGACCTGGCCACCGGCACGATCGCGGACGACCGCGCCGTGCCCGCCTCCGCCGGGAGCGTCAGCGCCTCCGCCACCCACGTGGCCTGGTACGAGAAGGACGCCCAGGGGCGGCTGACCGTCGTCTCGGCCCGCCGCGGCGAGACCGCCACGGTCCGGACCCCCGTCACCGGCACGGCCCCCGGTCTCCAGATCGGGTTGACCGGCGACTGGGTCACGTACACCCTGACCGGCGGAGCCGCCGCCACCGAGCCGAACCCGCTGTACGCGATGATGGCCCGCCCGCTCGCGGGCGGCACCCCCGTCAAGGTCATGGACAGCACGAAGGTCGCCCACTACGGCTCCGACACGGTCCAGGGCGGGACCCTCGCGCACGGCGAGGGCGTCTACCGGATCGCCCCCGGCGCGGACGGCCGTCCGGTCGCGACGCTCCGCGCGAGCAGCGGCGTGGGCACCGCGCTGGAGCTGACCGGCCAGGAGATCCCCGCCACCCTGAGCTTCCGCACGAACGCCCCGCAGCCGGTCATGATCTGGTACATGAACCGCGGCAACGCGCTGGTGCACGCCGAGCTCACGCACCAGGCGAGCGGCCGGCGGTGGACCTCCCCCGTGGACTACGCCCAGGGATCTCCGACATCGCGCTACGTCACCTCCTGGGACGGCGCCTTCGACGACTACTCTGCGGCCCGCAACGGCGCCTACACCTGGAAGCTGATCGCCAAGCCCCGCAACGGCATCGGCCCCGACCTGGTGCGCACCGGCTCCTTCACCGTCGACAGCGGCACCGCCCCGCACGACTACTCGGACAGCGGCGCCCCGGACCTCCTGGTGCGCAACGACGAGGGCCGGCTGCTGTCGTACGACTTCCGGCAGATCCTCAGCCAGTTCACCGACCTGTCCGAGCGGACCGACCACGGCGGCGGCTGGAACACCTACGACCGCGTCGTCTCCACCGGCGACGTCGCCGGCTCCCGCTTCGCCGACGTGGTGGGCCGCGACCGCTCCGGCGTCCTCTGGTTCTACCAGGGCACCGGCACCTCGCTCGCCCGCCGGGTCCAGGTCGGCGGCGGCTGGCAGACGTACGACAAGCTCACCGCCGGCTCCGACCTGACCGGCGACGGCCGCGCCGACCTCGTCGCCACCGACAAGACCGGCGTCCTGTGGCTCTACCGCTCCACCGGCAGCGCCACGAAGCCCTTCGCGCCCCGCGTGCGGATCGGCGGCGGCTGGCAGGCGTACGACCGGATCACCGCCACCGGAAACATCGCCGGAGCCCGCGGCGGCGACCTCGTCGCCCGCGACAAGGGCGGCGTCCTCTGGCTGTACCTCGGCAAGGGCGACGGCACCTTCACCGCCCGCACCCGGATCGGCGGCGGCTGGCAGGAGTACGACGAGATCATCGGCATCGGCGACGCCGACCGGGACGGCCGCGCCGACCTGCTCGTCGACGGGAAGGTGCTGTACCGGGGCTGGTCGCTCTCCTACTACAAGGGCACGGGCGACGCGCGCACCCCCTTCGCCCCGAGGCGGAAGCTGGGCACCCCGAACACCTTCAACGACGAGAACGGGCTGGTCTTCTGAGAAGGTCGCGGAACCCTCGGACCTGACAGACTTCCTGTTCGTCGGGTCCGGCGTACAACCCTCGGGCCCCCTCGTGAGTCATGCGGGCGTGGCGTGTCGTCTTCCGTCACACCCGCAACTCCCGTGGAGGAAGTCTCCGTTGAACCGTTCGCTCGCCACCACCGTCGCCCTCGTCCTCGCCGTCACCGCCGGCGGCCTGACGGCCCCCGCGTTCGCGGCGCCGCCGCAGGCCGCCGCGGCCGCCGCCTCCGAGACGACCCCGTCGCTGACCGTCCCCGCGGACTCGGAGCTCGTCAGCGCGGGCGCGACCGGCATGCTCACCCGTACCGGCACGGGCACCGGCGTCGTCCACCGGTGGACGCGGCACGCCGACGGCGTCACGACGACGCTCCCCGCCGGGACCCGCTGGGGCAGCCCCGGCACGGACGTCGTGGTGTCCCGGGACGGGGCGGTGTACACGCTCACCGACATGAGCGGGGCGACGGAGCCCGTCGTGATCGACACGTCCGCGCTCGGCACGGAGGCCGCCCCGTACGTGCTCCAGCGGGTCGTCGGCCGGACGCTCCTGATGAAGAAGGACGTACAGGACGGCGCCGATCCGTTCCACCTGGTCTCCCTGGAGGACGGCCAGGTCGTCGACCGCAAGGTCGCCGTGCCGGACGGCAACGTCGTCCGCTACAACTACTCGCCCCGGCCGGGGGCGCTCGCCCTGCTCCACGTCTCGTCCGACTACGCCACGTGGCCCCTCTCCCTGGTGGACCCGGCCACCGGAGCGCTCACGGAGTCGTACACCACGGCACCCAACAGGCAGGTCGGGGGCGTCGCCCTGACACCCACCCACGTGACCTGGGTGGAGGACCCGTACTCCTCCGTGAACCGCCGGCAGGTCGTCGCGGACCGGAAGACGGGCGGGCGTCAGACCGTGCCGCTGCCTTCGCCGGGCGACACGACGAGCACCACCTTCCGGGCGCTCGGCGACTGGCTGGCGTACGCCAACGCCGGCGGCGGCACCGCGCTCTCCCCGAGCGTGCTCCACCCGCTGGCCGTCCGCTCGGCGACGACCGGCGAAACGTTCCGCCTCCTCGATCACGTCGGTTCCGTCGTCCCCGACGCCGACGGCTCGCTCCTCGCGCTCGGCGGCACCCTGGCCCAGGGCGAAGGCCTGTACCGGATCGCCCTCGACGCGGCCACCGGCAAGCCCGCCGCCACCCTCGTCCGCACCTCCGGTCTGCCGACCGCCCTCACCGTCGTGAAGGAGACCCTGCCGCCGACCGGCACCTTCGACTTCGACCTCGCGGGTGGCAGGCTGACGGCCGGCTGGACGCTCAGCCGGTTCAACGCGCACGCCTCGCTGACGCTGAAGCACACGGCGTCCGGCCGGACCGTGCAGCTCACGGCCCTCGCGCCCGGCACGGGCGTGACCGACTTCCCGCTCGACTGGAACGGCCTGTACGACGACGGCATGCCGGCCTACAACGGCGCCTACACCTGGACGATGCGCGCCGAGCCCGCCAACGGCATCGGCCCGGCCGTCGAGCGCACCGGCACCTTCACCCTGACCCGCGCGCCCCGCCCGCACGACGTCGACGGCAACGGCTCGCCGGACGTGCTCGGCCGCGACGGCACCGGCTACCTCAGCTCGAACGACCTGCGGCAGCTCTGGAGCCTGCACCCGGGCGAGGGGCAGCCGGTCCCGCAGTACGACCCGTACTCCCTCCCCATCGGCCCCGGCTGGCAGGTGTACGACCGCATCGCCGCGACCGGCGACATCGCCGGCACCGGCAACGGCGACCTCGTCGCCCGCGACGGCACCGGCATGCTCTGGTTCTACGCGGGCAAGGGCACCCACACGGCGCCCTTCGCCGCGCGCACCCAGATCGGCGGCGGCTGGCAGGTGTACGACAAGCTCACCGGCGGCTCCGACCTGACCGGCGACGGCCGCGCCGACCTCCTCGCCACCGACAAGGCCGGCGTCCTCTGGCTCTACGCCTCCACCGGCGACGCCAAGGCGCCGTTCCAGCCCAAGAAGCAGATCGGCGGCGGCTGGCAGGTCTACACCGAGATCGTCGCCACCGGCGATCTCGCGGGCGCCACCGGCGGCGACCTCGTCGCCCGCGACACCGCCGGAGCCCTGTGGCTGTACCTCGGCAAGGGCGACGGCACCTTCACCGCCCGCACCCTCATCGGCTCCGGCTGGCAGGCGTACGAGCAGATCCTCGGCGTCGGGGACGTGGACGGCGACGGCCGCAACGACCTCGTCGCGAAGTCGGCGGCCCCCAACCCGGAGCCCGACACCTCGCGCAGCGGCCTCGCCCTCTACCGGGGCACCGGCGACAGGACGGTCCCGTTGGCCGCCAGGCAGTTCATCGCCTCGGTGGGAACCGGCGACCAGCTCTCCTGACCCCTCCCCCGCCCCTTCCTCCTCCCCCTCCCCCTGAGAGGCATCCTTCGTTGGCCCACCCCAGATCCACCGCGCCCCGCCGTCTCGGCGCGATCGTCGCCGTCGTCCTCGCGGTGACCGGCGGCGCCCTGACCGCCCCGGCGGTCGCGGCCGTCCCGACGGCGGTGACGGCACCCACCGCCGACCCGGCGACGGTCCCGCTGATCAAGGACGGCGGGTACCTTGCCGCCTCCGGGCCCTCCGGGTTCCTGACGCTGTACTCCGCCGACGGCCACGTCACCTCCTCGTGGACGCGGTACGCGGACGGGGTCACCGTCCCGCTTCCCGGCACCGCGACCTACTATCCGACCGGGCGGACCGACCTGCTCACCCAGGTCGACAGCAGGGTCCTCACCATCCGGGACATGAGCGGCGACGGCGCGCCCGTGGTCATGACCCTCGACCACCTCCAGCCGGGTTACCAGACGGGGCGGGCCGTCAGCGCGTCCTCCGCCGTCGCGATCTGGACCGACCCCGAGGGCGGCGAGGAACTGCACCTCGTCACCCGGACGGCGACCGGGCTGCGCGCCGAGAAGATCACCGGGTTCCCCGAGGGCGCGAACATCACCTCCGTCGTCGTGGACTCCCCCGGCACGGTCCTGGTGCGGTACGCGGACCCGGCCGACACGACGGTCGCCTCCCATCTCGCCGTGGTCGACGTCGAGCGGCGCGCGAGCGTCGAGGACGTGACGCCCGCGTACACGGCCAACAGCGTCGCCGTCTCGCCGACGCACCTCGCCTGGGTCGAGACGCCGACCGACTCCACCGCCACCGTGGTCGTCATGCCCCGGGGCGGTACCCCCGACGAGGCCCTGCGCATCCCGCTGAGGGACGCGAGGGGCCTCCGGGTCGCCCTGCTCGACGGCTGGGTGCTGTACGGCAGGGGCGGCGCCTTCGATGGGTACGTGCCGAACCCGCTGCACGCCCTCACTGCCCGGTCCCTGACCGACGACAAGACCGTCAAGGTCCTCGACACCTTCACGCGGGCGGCACCGGGTCCCGACGGGTCCTTCCTCGCCCAGGGCGGCACCGTCGCCCACGGTGAGGGCGTCTACCGGGTCGGCATCGACCGGGACACCGGTGTCCCGGCGGCCGTCCAGGTGGCGACCACCGGCCGGCCCACCGCGCTCACGCTGATGGGCCACGAGGTACCGGACGTGATCGACCTCGACCAGGACAAGATCCCGACCTTCACCTGGAATCTCAGCAACGGCGGCCACGCCTACACCCAGGTGACCGTGACCCACACGGCCACCGGTCGCTCGATGAACTGGTACCCGCTCAGCGGGACGGCCCCGGGCTCGAAGACGCACACATGGAACGGCGACTTGGCCGAGCCCTTCACGACGCACAGCTCCCCCGCCCCCAACGGCGCCTACACCTGGCACCTGACGGCCGACCCGTCTAACCGCATCGGCCCTGCCGCGGAGGCCACCGGCACCTTCACCGTCAAGCGTGCCGCCGTCCCCCACGACTACAACGACAACGGCGTCCCGGACCTGGTCCGGCGTACCGACGACGGCCGGTTGTGGGCCCACGAGCCCTCCGACCCCATCGGTGCCTGGACCAGCTCCGCCTACGCCCCCCTGCTTCTCGGCAGCGGCGGCTGGAACGTCTACGACCGGATCGTCACCACCGGCAACCTCGCCGGCGCCCCGAACTCCGACCTCGTCGCCCGCGACAAGGACGGCGTCCTCTGGCTCTACCAGGGCACGGGCACGGGCTTCACGAAGCGGGTGCAGGTCGGCGGCGGCTGGCAGACCTACGACCGGATCACCAGCGCCGCCGACCTCACCGGCGACGGCCGCACCGACCTCCTCGCCACCGACAAGGCCGGCGTCCTGTGGCTGTACAAGGGCACCGGCTCCGCCTCCGCGCCCTTCGCCAAGCGGGCGAAGGTCGGCAGCGGCTGGCAGATCTACAACGACCTCGCCGCCGTCGGCAACGTCGCCGGAGCCGCCGCCGGAGACCTCGTCGCCCGCGACAAGGACGGCGTCCTCTGGCTCTACCTCGGCAAGGGCGACGGCACCTTCACCGCCCGCACCCGGATCGGCGGCGGCTGGCAGACGTACGACCACGTCACCGGCTTCGGCGACCTGGACCGGGACGGGTACGCCGACCTCGTCGGCATCAAGCCCTACGACGGCGAGCCCTACCTCTACACCGGCACGGGCAACCGCCTGGCGCCGTTCGCCGGCCGGAAGGCCCTGTACAGCTACACCGGCCTGGACACCGTGCACATCTACTGACGCGGGACCGTCGCCCAGACCGTCTTGCCGACCGTCCGGTCCCTGACGCCCCACGCCGTCGCGAGGGTGGCCACGAGCAGCAGCCCGTAGCCACCCTCGTCCGGCTCCCGGGACGGTAACGGCCGGCACTCGCCCCGCGCGTCCGACAGCTCCACCCGGACGTGCTCACCCTCCCGCTCCATCCGCAGCTCGAAGTCCCGTCCCGGCACCCGCCCGTGCTGCACCGCGTTGTTCGCCAGCTCGGCCACCACCAGCTCCGCCGCCTCCACTGCGGGCCCCGCGAGCCCCCACGCCCGCAGCTGGTGCGCCGCCAGCAGCCGGGCCAGGCGCGCGCCCCGGGGCGTGGGCGTCAGACGGAGCGCGAACTCCGGCGCGTACTCACTTGTTGGAGTGGTGATTTCGGGCTTCATGACTCCGAGAGTGGGGCCCGCGACCTACGCTGAACAGCAGCGACGCCACGACGCTGGGTAACTGTACGGGTACGCCAAGAGGGCGGTACGGATGTCGGGGAAACACGAGGAGCGGCCGGAGAAGCCCTCCGAAGCAGACGGTACGGCGCACTTGTTCAAGGCGCTGGGAAAGATCATCAAGGTCCTGCGCACGAACGCGGGCCTGAGCCAGGCGCAGCTCGCCTCGATCACACACTGCAGCGAGGACCTGATCTCCGCGATCGAGCGCGGCGTACGGACCCCGCAGCCGGACTTCCTGATGCTGGCGGACAGCGCGCTGGGGGGTACGGGGGTGCTGACGGCGGCGGTGGAGGACACGGAGAGAGCCCTGTCGCGGGCGCGGGTGCGGCACCCGGACTGGTTCCAGAGCTTCGCGAAGGAGGAGGCGCGGGCCGTAGCGGCGCACTACTACGAGGTGCAGGCGGTGCCGGGCATTCTTCAGACGCCTGCGTACGCGCGCTCGCTGTTTGAGCGCAGCCGCCCCATGCTGGACGAGCAGACCATCGAGAAGCGCCTCGCCGACCGCATCTCGCGCCAGGCGCTCTTCGAGCGCTGGCCCGCACCGACACTTACCTTCCTGCTGGAAGCGGCCGTTCTATTGCGCCCATTCGGCGGTCGGGAGGTCCACAGGGAGCAGTTGCAACGCATCCTGGAAATCGGCCAGCGGCGGACCGTCGAACTCCAGATTCTGCCGCTCGAAAGCGAGGAGCACCCTTACCTGGGAGGGGCGTTCACCCTTCTGACGCCCCCGGGGCGGCGGGAGGTCGCGTACACCGAGCTCTATGGGCATCCCCGGCTAATCACCGATCCAGAAGAGGTTCGCCAGCACTCCGAGCGTTATGGAATCCTGCGCTCGCAGGCACTCACCAAGCGAGAGTCCCTGACCTGGATCGAGAAACTGCTGGGAGAACGATGAGCACCGCGGATCTTGCCTGGTTCAAGAGCAGCTACAGCGGCCCTGAGGGCGGCAACTGCATCGAAGTCGCCTACCACTGGCGCAAGTCCAGCTACAGCAGCTCCGAAGGCGGCGAGTGCGTAGAAGTCGCCGCTCACCCCACCACCATCCACGTCCGTGACTCCAAGGTCCCCCACGGCCCCCAGCTCGCCGTCGCCCCGGCGGCGTGGGCCGCGTTCGTCGAGGTCACTTCGCGGGCGTAGCGTCGCCGCCCCTTCCGAGAGCCTCCCTGAGCGTCGGCCAGGGGGGCTTTCCGGTGTCCAGGGTGTCGAGGACGACGTCCAGCAGCTCCTCCGGGAGGGTCTCCTTGTAGCTGACGACGTCCACGACGGGGATCAGGGCGACCGCGTCCGGGTCGAGGCGGGTGTCGAGGACGCCGCGCGGGACGGGGAGGACCTCGATCCAGTCGTTGCCGTGCTCGTCGGTGACGGACATGGGGTTCAGGCGCAGGACGGGGTGCTGGAGGCCGAGGCGGATGCTGAAGAGGCGGCGGGAGGGCGGTTTCGTCTTGCGGTAGGCGTAGACGATGTCGCCGGGCGCGGGTCGCATGGGTTCAGGGTCGGGGGCGGCGGTGGCGGAGGGAAGAACTCCGGGCGTCCGGGGCGCCCCTTCACAGGACCTTCAACCACAGCCCCGTAACAACGCCTTGACGCCGATTCAGATGCTGATCGCACTGGGCTACTCTGTGGCCCATGCAGGGGGAATTGGAAAACGACTCTAGTTTGGCCGGGAGCGGTGCGATACCGCTCGACGCGGACGACCCGCGCCGCATCGGCGCGTTCCGCCTGCTCGGGGTGCTCGGCTCCGGCGGGATGGGCCGCGTGTACCTGGGCGCGGTCCCGGGGACGTACGCGGCCGTGAAGAGGGTCCTGCCTTCGCTCGCGGAGGACAAGGACTTCCTCAGCCACTTCGGGCACGAGCTGGACAACCTGGCGCGGCTGCCCGGCGGGGCGAGCACGAAGCTGCTGGCGAGCGACCGGCTGGCGAAGCCGCCGTGGTTCGCGACCGAGTTCATCCCGGGCGTGACGCTCAACGACGCGCTGCGGCTCAACGGCGGGCCGCTGCCGGTGGACGCGCTGTGGCGGCTGCTGCGGGAGGCGGCGGCGGGGCTGCGGACGGTGCACGCGGCGGAGATGGTGCACCGGGACCTGAAACCGTCGAACGTGATGCTCACCGGGGACGGGCTCTCGCTCATCGACTTCGGCGTGGCGCGCGCGGCGGACCAGAGCCGGCTGACCAAGACCGGCATGATCATCGGGACGCCCGCCTACATGGCGCCCGAGCAGGCCGTCGCGGACAAGGTGCTGACGGGCGCGGCGGACGTCTTCGCGCTCGGCAGCCTCGTCCTGTACGCGGCGAACGGGCGGCCGCCGTTCGGGGACGGCTCCGGGCACGACCTGCTGTACCGGGTGGTGCACGGCGAGCCGGACTTCGGGCGGCTCCCTGACGTCGACCCGGACCTCGCCGACCTGGTCCGTACGTGTCTCGCCAAGGACCCGGCGGACCGGCCGACGGCCACCGAGCTCGTCGGGCACGCGGACGCGCGCGCGGCGGGCGTCGCGTGGCCGGAGGCGGTCGCCGCCCGGATCGCCGAGCGGACCGCCTTCGCGGCCGGCGCGCCGACGGCGGAGGCGCTGGCCGAGCTGGAGGCCGCCGACCCGTCCAAGGACGTGGACACGGCCCCGCTGACCCCGCAGACCCCGGCGACGGATCCCGCGTACGTGCTCGCGGGGACGCAGGCGGGCGGCAAGGAACGCAAGCGGCGCAACCGGCTCGTCATGCTGGCCGTGCCCGTCGTGATCACCACCGGGACGACGCTGACGCTGACCCTGGGGCCGTACGAGATCGGCAAGGCCGGTGCGGACGGGCGGCCCTCCGCCTCGCCCACCGCCGTGCTCTCCCCGGCGGGGCCGCAGCCTTCCGGGGCCGTCGCCGGCGCGGGGCCGTCCACGTCCGCGAAGCCCTCCGGCTCCGCGTCCGGGTCCGCGCCGGCCTCGGCGTCCGCGACCTCCGTCCCGCCGCCCGGCAGCCCCCTGCCCCCGAACGCCCCGCCGCCTCCGGCGGACGGCGGCGGCAGCGTCTCCGGCGGCTCGTCCACGACCGGCGGGGGCGGCACGACGACCTCCGGCGGGTCCTCGGGCGGCACGTCCGGAGGCTCCACCTCGGGAGGCTCGACCTCCGGCGGCTCGTCGGGAGGGTCCTCGACCACGTCCGGTGGCTCGACCTCCGGTGGTTCGACCTCGGGAGGATCGTCCGGCGGGACGACGACCACCGCGCCCCGCCCCACCACGACCGCGCCCAAGCCGCCGCCGACGTCCGGCGGGGGCGGTTCGGGGCCCTCGGGGACGTACTCGCTGGAGAACGCGACCAGCGGGAACTGCCTGGCGGAGAACGACCAGGGGTACGCCGTCGTGGTCACCGCGATGGCGTGCGGCTCCAAGCCCGAGACGACCGCCTACTCCTGGACGTACCGGTCCAACGGCAACGGCACCTTCCTTCTGGTGAACAGGAAGTCCGGGAAGTGCCTCCAGTTCACCAGCGCCATCGACGCCTCCACCGCGACCTGCAACGGCGCGAGCAACCAGTCCTGGAAGTACGGCACGTCGACGTCGGCCGGACGGCAGCTGAAGAACGTGAGCAACGGGCAGTGCCTGACGTCGAGCACGTTCATCATCGGCTACGCCTGCCAGACCTCGTACACGACGCAGTTCTGGCGCAACATCGGCGCCCTCTAGCCGCCGTCAGTACTCGCCGTCGAGAGCGGCGGCGGAGGCCGCGCGGTAGCAGGCGGAGACGACCTTGAAGTTGAGCATGGTCTGGTTGCCTCCGTCCTTCATCGCGACGACGTGCACGGCGAACTGCTCGGTCTTGTTCTCGGCGTAGATCTCCGGGTCCTGGGCCTGGGAGTTCGCCTTGCCGTCCTTGGTGATCTTCCAGCCGTGCTCGCCGAGCTTCGTGCGCAGGTTCTGCATGCCGCTGTCGACCTGGGCGTCGGTGAGGGCGTACACCGACCAGGGGTGCGAGGTGGAGAACAGGTCCTCGCCGTACTCGGAGCAGCGCGAGACGCTCGGGCCCGGTTCGGTGACCTTGCCCTTGACCCCGGTCAGCTCCAGGAGGCGGCTGGAGACCTCCCGCGCCTTCGTACGGGCCGGGTCGGGATCCATCCGCACCGGCGTGTAGTCGAGTTCCTTCACGTCCGAACACCCCACAGTCAGCGCCGCGAGCGACGCGATGGCGGCCGCGAGGGCCAGCGCCCTCGGGCCGGAGACGGCACGCCTGCCGACCGCATTCCGTCTGTCGGTCACGTTGTCGGTCACGATGTCATTCACGTTGCACCTTGTCGTACTGTCCGGCGACCACCGACGCCTGGTTCTGGATGCTCAGCGAGCCGTCCTGCCAGTAGTCGGTGTGGCTCCCGGAGTCGTGGGCCATCTTATTGGCGCCGAAGCTGTCGTCGGACGGCACGTTCTGCCCCCAGACCGAGCCGAACGGCAGCAGGTCCTGCCACCAGTCGGAGTTCCGGCCGAGGCCGGCGAACTTGCCGCCGAGGGGCACCTGGTCGTCCATGACGCCGCCCGCCTGGGACCAGACGTGGCCCTCCTCGACGTCGAGCTCCTTGGCGTACTCGACGAGCATGCCGGGGCTGCCGACGGCGATGATGTCGTCGGTGCGCAGGTCGCCCCCGTTGGAGGCCGCGCCCACGACCGTGGACCCGTAGCTGTGGCCGATGAGCGTGGTGTGGCTCTTGTCGTCGCCGCCCTGGACGTGCTCCAGGCCCGACATGAAGCGGTTCAGGTCGGGGGCCGCCGTGTGGGCGTAGTGCTCCTTCATCGCCTCGGGGACGATGCTCTGCGGGGCGTCGTAGCCGATCCAGGTGATGGTCGAGACGTTCTGGCCGGGGACCTTGGCGTTGGTCTCCTTCCACATCTCGCTCATGTGGTGGATGTACTTCTCGCTCTCCGTGATGTTGGTGTACGTGCCGGGCACGAAGACGGCGGTGTGGTCGGCGATGTCGGGGTTGCCGTTGGCGACGACGGCCCGGCCGCCGCCCTTGGTGTCGTAGCCCAGCAGGTACGCCTCCGGCAGGCCGTCCTTGCCGGTGGCGTCGAAGCGGGCCTGGATGGCGCGGGTGCCCTTGAGGTTGTCGGTGACGGACTTGAGCTCGTCGCCGTACTTCTCGTTCCACACCGTCCACTCCGGGTTCCGGTACGGGTAGGTGCTGTTGTAGAGGACCTTCTGCGGCTCCGGGGGGATCGCGGCGAGGCGGAGTTCGAGCTCCGCCCGCTTCTCCGCGAAGACGATCCGGTTGGCCTCGTCGCGGGTGGCGGAGGGCAGCCCGTCAAGCGCGCCGACCTGTGCCGCGTTCAGCGACATGTAGGCGGACTGCTCGTCGGGCGTCAGCCCCTTCCACCAGGCCGCGTTCTCCTTCGGGTCGCCGCTCTTCGGGGCGTCCGGCAGGGAGTCGAGGTAGCCCTTGCCCGCCTCGCGGACGCCGCCGGTGTCCGACTGGACGTCGGTCCAGTCGCGGTCGGAGACCTTCAGGTCGTCGTCGGCCTTGAGCGAGCGCAGCCTGGGCGCCCACTTCGCGTCGGCGTCGCCGGCCTCCTTCAGCGCGTCGGCGATCCGGTTCGCGTACCCCATGGCCTTGCCGTAGTGGGGGTTCGGGTGGATGTTGACCGACTGGCGCTCGATCGCGTCGGACGTCTCGGTGCCGCCGGCGCTCCCGCTCACCGAGCCGCCCGGGGCGTCCTTCTCCTCGCCGGGCTTGCGTCCCGCCGGGTACGACACCGAGCCGTCGGCGTTCACCGTGCAGCCGTTCGCGGCGGCGTCCTCCAGGGCGGTGTCCAGCTTCCGCTTCGCCGCCGCCATGTCGAAGGCGAAGCCGTTCAGCGCGGTGCTGACCAGGCCGCACTCGGTCTGCGCGTAGTGGAAGTTCTTCGACAGCTCCTTGAGCTCCGCCAGGGCGGCGGTCGCCGCCGCGCCCTCGAGGCGGTCCTTCCGCATGCCCGCGGCGATCTGGTTGTCGAGGGCGTCCTTGGCGGTGCTCGCCTGGTCACCGGCCGTGCGGTAGCCGTCCGCCGCCTGCTCGTACTCCGCGGGCTTGAAGGCCTTCAGCGTCGCGAGGTCCATGTCCGGTCAGTTCCCCTTCGCCTGGCCGCCGAGGGCCTCGGTGTCCTCGTAGCCCGCCTTGAGCCGGTTCAGATCGGCCAGGACCGCCTCGTCGGACTTGGCGAGGTCGTGGCCGGCGCCCTCCAGGAGCCCGCCGAGCGCCTCGCACCGGGCGTTCACGTCGCCGAGGTACTTCTTCCAGGACTCGAACAGCTCCTTCTGGGCCGCCGCGCTCTGGACGTTCGCGCCGTCGCCCAGGCCCGCCTGGCCGTCCGACAGCGCCGTCAGTCCCTTGCCGACGCCCTCCTTCAGGCCCTTGACGCCCTGGCCCGCCCTGGCCCAGGCCTTCTTGTCCGACCTCAGGTCGCCGGCGGAGCCGCCGGACGCGCCGCCGTCCACGGCGGCCGCCTGGTTCAGCCGCATCTGTTCGGAGCCGCGCTCCGCCGCGCCGGCCTTGAGCTGCTCCCACTCGTCCCACGCCATGCGTGGCACCCCCGTTCCCCCGCCGTCACCGTCGACGCGCTGCCGGAAAGTCGCCTTGACCGAGGGCCATCCTATGAACTCCGCCGCTCCCGCGGTCCGTCCGGGCACAGGGGTGTTCTGAGTACGCGTGCTCTTGCGCACTCAGGAGGAGGGCCGGGAGGGGGGTGTGGTGAAGACCGGTACGGCGACGCCGTCCTCGCCCGTCTCGAAGGCGACCGTCAGCTCCATGTCCGGTCGGAGGGCGTGCTCCGGCACGTCCACGACCCGCGTCATCATGCGCGGGCCCTCCGCCAGGTCGACGACGGCCGCCACGTAGGGCACCCGGTCGCCGAAGGGCGGGAGGTCGTTGCGGTGGACGACGGACCAGGTGTAGAGCGTGGCGCGGCCGCTCGCCTCCGTCCACTCCCCGTCCTCGCTCCAGCAGTGCGGGCAGAACTCGCGGGGGTAGTGGTGGGGGCGGTCGCAGGCCCGGCAGCGGCGGATCAGGAGGCGGCCCTCGGCGGCGGCGTCCCAGTAGGCGCGGGTGAAGGCGTCGACGTCGGGGGTGGCCGTCACGAGAAGAGTCCGATCGCGGAGTCGAGGGACCAGGTCTGCCAGGCCATCGCGAAGAGGGCGACGAGGGAGATCAGCGCCATCATCGCGTTCTGCCCCTGCTCGGCCCAGTCGTGGATCATGAGGACGAGGTAGAGGAGGTTGAGGAGGAGGCCGCAGACGAGGGCGACCGGGGTGAGGAAGCCGGAGACCAGGCCGAGGCCGAGGGCGAGTTCGGCGTAGACGACGACGTACGCCATGAGCCTGGGGCGGGGGGCGACGACCTTGTCGAAGCCGGTCCTGACCACCGCCCACCGGTGCTTGCCGGCCACGTCGGCCGCCCAGGCGATGCCGGTGCCGCGCTCGAACCAGCCCTTCCTGTCCTTGTGGCGCCAGCTCTCCAGCCACCACAGGCCGAGGCCTATGCGGAGGACGGCGAGCCACTCGGCGCCGGTGAGCCAGACGGTCTGCATGCGCGGTCCCCTCGACGAGGCAGATCTGACGGTACGTCAGTTCAGCGCACCGCCCGGCCGGTCCGCAAGGGGTCGGCGAGGGCCGGCGCACGTGACCGATTCGCAACCGAAATCCCTTCTCGACCGAGACCCACTGCGTGTACACGTCATTACGCTCAGCATTCATGGTCACCACCACCCCCCAAGAACCGGTGTACGTCATCGGCGCCGGCCCCGGCGGGCTCGCGGTCGCCGCCACCCTGCGCGCCCGTGGCGTCCGCGCCGTGGTCCTGGAGAAGTCCGGCTCCGTCGGCGCCTCCTGGCGCGGCCACTACGACCGGCTGCGGCTGCACACCACCCGGCGCCTCTCCGGCCTGCCCGGCCTCCGGATCCCCCGGTCGTACGGCCGCTGGGTCGCCCGCGCCGACGTCGTCCGCTACCTGGAGGCGTACGCCGAGAAGCACGAGCTGGACGTCGTCACCGGCGTCGAGGTGCACCGGATCGAACCCGCCGGGGACGGCAGCGGGGCCTGGACCCTGCACGCGAGCGGCGGACGGCGGCTCACCGGCCGGGCCGTGGTCGTCGCCACCGGCTTCAACCACACGCCGGCCGTCCCCGCGTGGCCGGGCCGCGAGACGTACGGGGGCGAGCTGGTCCACGCCCGCGAGTACCGCAGCCCGGAGCCGTACGCGGGCAAGGACGTGCTCGTCGTCGGCGTCGGGAACACCGGCGCCGAGATCGCCGCCGACCTCGCCGAGGGCGGCGCCGCCCGGGTCCGGCTCGCCGTCCGCACCGCCCCGCACATCGTGCGCCGCACCACCGCCGGCTGGCCCGCCCAGCGCACCGGCATCCTGATCCGCCGCCTCCCGCCCCGCCTGGTGGACCGGCTCGGCGCCGGGATGGCCCGGCTCGCCGTCCCCGACCTCGCCGCCCACGGCCTCCCCCGCCCCGGCACCGGGCTCGCCACCCGCGCCCGGGCCGGGGCCATCCCCGTCCAGGACGTCGGCCTGATCGACGCCGTGCGCGCCGGGAAGGTCGAGGTCGTCGCGGCCGTCGAGGCCCTGGAGGGCGCCGAGGTCGTCCTCGCCGACGGCACCCGGATCGCCCCGGACGCGGTCATCGCCGCCACCGGCTACCGTCGGGCCCTCGAACCCCTCGTCGGCCACCTCGGCGTCCTCGACGACCGGGGCCGCCCGCTCACCCGCGGCCCGCGCTGCCCGAAGGGCCACCCCGGCCTCTACTTCACCGGCTTCACCAACCCGATCAGCGGCATGCTCCGCGAACTGGCCCGGGACGCGGAGCGCATCGCCCGCCGCATCGCCCGGACGTAGCACCCCCTCGCCGAAGGCCCCGGCGGGGCCTTCGGTCCCGCACCGCTCCGCTTCCTCCGCACCGCCCCATTCCTGACTGAGCGTCAGTTCTGTAATCTGACTATGCGTCAGGTCACGTGGCCGGGACGCGTCCTGCACGGAAGGGCGGAGCGCAACCATGCTTGGATCGACTCACGGCACCTTCACCACCGGTCTGCGCGCCCGCGTGGACGCCTGCGGGGAATCCCCCCGCACCGCCGTCCACGGGCACGCCGCCGCGCCCGGCGACCGGGACGTCAGCGGACGGGAGCTGTACGCCGAGGTCCCCGACCTCGACCGCTTCTTCCGTCCCCGGTCCGTCGCCGTCGTCGGCGCCTCCGACACCGAGGGACGGCCCAACACCGGCATCACCCGGCAGCTGCTCGCCTGGGCCGAGCGGGTCGGCGCGGAGCTCGTCCCCGTCCACCCGACCCGTACCGCCGTCTTCGGCATCGACTGCGTGCGCTCCGTCAAGGAGCTCGCGGAGCCCGTGGACCTCGCCGTCCTGCTGGTCGCCGACCCGCTGCCCGTCGTCGAGGAGCTCGGCGAGGCCGGGGTGCGGTTCGCCGTCGCCTTCGCCTCCGGCTTCGCCGAGACCGGCGCCTCCGGGGCCGCCGCGCAGGAGCGGCTCGCCGAGGCCGTGCGCCGTACCGGCATCCGCCTCCTCGGGCCCAACACCAACCTCAACGCCTTCGAGCGCTTCCGCGACGACCTCGACGGCCCCGCCGTCGCCCTCATCACCCAGTCCGGACACCAGGGCCGGCCCCTCTTCACCCTCCAGGAGCTGGGCGTCCGCCTCTCCCACTGGGCGCCGACCGGCAACGAGGCCGACCTGGAGACCGCCGACTTCGTCTCGTACTTCGCCTCCCTGCCGGAGGTCGGCGCCATCGCCGCCTACGTGGAGGGGCTCAAGGACGGGCGGTCCTTCCTGCTCGCCGCCGACCGCGCCGCCCGCGAGGGCGTGCCCGTGGTGGCCGTGAAGGTCGGCAGGACCGAGACCGGCGCCCGCACCGCCGCCTCCCACACCGGGAAGCTGACCGGCGCGGACCGGGTCGTGGACGCGGCCATGCGGCAGTTCGGCGTCATCCGCGTCGACGGGCTCGACCAGCTCCAGGACACCGCCACCCTCCTCGCCCGCGCCCGCGCGCCGCTCGCCGAGGGCGTCGTCGTCTACTCGATCTCCGGCGGCACCGGCGCCCACTTCGCCGACCTCGCGACGGCCGCCGGACTCACCCTCCCCACCCTGGGCGACGCCAAGCGGGACGAGCTGCACCAGTGGATCCCGGAGTACCTGAACGTCGCCAACCCCGTCGACAACGGCGGCCACCCCGTCGGCGACTGGCGCGGCCGGAAGATCATCGACGCGATCCTCGCCGACCCGTCGGTGGGCGTGCTCATCTGCCCCATCACCGGCCCCTTCCCCCCGATGAGCGACAAGCTCGCGCAGGACCTGGTGGACGCGGCCGAGGCCACCGACAAGCTGGTGTGCGTGGTGTGGGGCTCGCCCCTCGGCACCGAGGACGCCTACCGCACCACCCTCCTCGGCTCCTCCCGCGTCGCCACCTTCCGCACCTTCGGCAACTGCGTCGGCGCCGTGAAGGCCTACCTCGACCACCACCGCTTCACCGCCGGCTACCGCTCCCCCTTCGACGAGGCCCCCCGCACCCCCTCCCCGTCCTTCCGCAAGGCCCAGGCCCTGATGCGGCCCGGGCAGCGGCTCAGCGAACACGCCGCCAAGCAGCTGCTGCGCGCGTACGGCATCCGCGTCCCGCGCGAGCAGCTGGTGACGAGCGCGGCGGCGGCCGTCCGGGCGGCCGGTCTCGTCGGCTACCCGGTGGTGATGAAGGCCTCGGGCGCGCGGCTCGCCCACAAGACGGAGCTGGGCCTCGTGAAGGTCGGCCTGACCTCGGCGAGCCAGGTCCGCGACGCGTACCGCGACCTCACCGACATCGCCCGCTACGAGGGGATCGACCTCGACGGCGTCCTCGTCTGCCAGATGGTCGGGAAGGGCGTCGAGATGGTGGTCGGGGTGACCCGCGACGACCTCTTCGGCCCGACCGTCACCGTCGGCCTCGGCGGCGTCCTGGTGGAGGTCCTGAACGACACCGCCGTCCGCGTCCCGCCCTTCGGCGAACGCGAGGCCCGCTCGATGCTGGACGAGCTGCGCGGCCGCGCCCTCCTCGACGGCGTACGCGGAGCGCCGCCGGCCGACGTCGACGCGCTCGTCGAGGTCGTGCTCCGGGTCCAGCGGATGGCCCTCGAACTCGACGGCGACCTCTCCGAGCTCGACATCAACCCGCTGATGGTCCTGCCGCGCGGCCAGGGCGCGGTGGCCCTGGACGCGCTGGCGGTCTGCCGATAGGAGCCCAAGGTGTCCCCCGACGTACTCCACTCCGTCGAGAACGGCGTCTCCTGGATCACCCTCAACCGCCCCGAGGCGATGAACGCGGTCACCTGGGACCAGCGAGAACGCGTCATCGCCCTCCTCGCGGAGGCCTCCGCCGACCCCTCGGTACGGGCGGTGGTGATCACCGCGACGGGCCGCGGCTTCTGCGCGGGCGCGGACCTGCGGGGCGCCCCCGCCCTCGGCGACAAGGTCGCCGGAGACGTCTCCCGCATGATCCGCGCCGGCGCGCAGCGCTTCATCGCGGCCGTCATGGACTGCGAGAAACCGGTGATCGCGGCGGTGAACGGGACGGCCGCGGGCATCGGCGCGCACCTGGCCTTCGCCTGCGACCTGGTCCTGGCCGCCGAGTCCGCCCGCTTCGTGGAGGTCTTCGTCCGCCGCGGCCTGGTCCCCGACGGCGGCGGCGCGTACCTGCTGCCCAGGCTGGTGGGCCCCCGCCGCGCGAAGGAACTGATGTTCTTCGGCGACGCGCTCCCGGCGACGGAGGCCCTCGCCTGGGGCCTGGTGAACCGCGTCGTCCCCGCCGACGACCTCCCGAAGACGGCCCGCGCCTGGGCCGAACGCCTCGCCCAGGGCCCCACCCGCGCCCTGGCCCTGACGAAACAGCTGGTCAACGCCGCCCAGGACACCGACCGCGCGACCGCCTTCGCGGCGGAGGCGACCGCCCAGGAGCTGAACATGACGACCCGCGACGCCCAGGAGGGCGTGACGAGCTTCGTGGAGCGGAGGGAGGCACGGTACGAGGGCCGATAAGGGTTCGGCGACCGTCAGCGCCCGCGCTTAAGGTGTGGCTCGCCTCTGCCACACCGCTCCGGGGGGAACGGAATGCCGAACTTCGCGCGCTCGCGCGGCAGATCGAGACGTCTGCACCTGAGAACCACCAGAACCACCCGCTCCACCCGCTCCACCCGCTCCACCAGCTTCACCCGCTCCACCGGACCCGCCCGTCTCACCAAGAACCTGCTCCTCGTGCCCGCCCTGCTGGCGGCCCTCGTCGGCCCGCTGCTCCCGGCGGAGACCGCCCTGGCGGAACCCCCGGCCCCGCGCGCCTCCACGGCGGCGCCCGCGGAGCCCGGGGACGCGCCGCCGGCCGCCCCGGCGCCCGAGCCGTCCGCCACCGCGGACCCCACCCCGGAGCCCACCCGGGAGCCCAGCCAGGAACCGACTCCGGACCCGCCGGACCCCAGCCGGGAACCCACCCCCGAACCGACGCCCACCGCGACGGAGCCGGCCGCCGAACCGTGTACCGAGCTGCCGCTCGCCCCGCTCGGCGACCCGGGCGACGCGGTCCGGGACGTGACGATCGAGGCCGGCGCCACCGCCTGCTTCACCGTCACCGTCGAGAAGCCCGGCACCCACCGCGTCCTCGTCGACGGCGGCAACGCCTACCCCGCGCTCTTCGCGGGCGAGCAGCAGGTCGACTGCCAGGACTGGGTCTACAAGGACGCCTGGTGCGAACTGGCCGCCGGCCGGTACACCCTCCGGCTCACCAGCACCCACGGGGAGGCCGCGCGGACCCGCGTCGCCCTCGTCCCGCTGATGGCCGGCACGCCCGGCGGCTGCCCCGCCGTCCCCGGCACCCGGTACGACTCCGCACCGGCGGCCGGCAGCGGCGCCGGCCCGCTGGGCGTCGTCTGCCACAGCTTCATGGCCGAGCCGGGCGAGCGGATCACCGTGGACCTGCCGAACGCCGCCTCCGTCTGGATCTCCGACGCGACCGGCGCGCGCCTGTGCGCCGAGCGCGAGGAGGACGGCAGCGAGGGCTGCGTCCTGCCCCAGGGCGCCGAGGGCCACCGCGTCCACGCGGTCGTCGACGGCGACTACACCCTCAAGGTCCGGCGCCTGTCGGACCCGTCCGGCTGCGTCGCCGTCGCGCCCTCCGTCTACGGCACCGCGCCGGACCGGACCGGCGTCGTGACCGGCTGCAAGACCGTCACGCCCACCGTCTCCGGCCGCCACGACGTCCGGTCCGTGAGCGAGGACGGCACCCCCGGCGACGTCACCGTGTACCACCGGGACGGCACCTACGCCTGCCGCGCCTACGAGGCCTTCTGCACGCTCACGGCGGGCACGGCGTACACCGTCCTCACCGACGAAGCCGTCCAGTTCTTCGGCCGCGCCTCCACCGCGGGCTGCGTGGACGGCGTCACGTTCGGCAGCCCGTACCGGGGCTCGTACTCCGCGCCCGGCGCGATCGACTGCCTGAACCTGCCGCTGCCGGCCGGCGCGCACCTCGCGCTCCTGTCGGAGGGCGAGACGGAGATCGCCGTCTTCGACGCCACCGGCGCCGAGCAGTGCTACGCCACCAACTCCCTCTGGGACGGCAGCTGCGTGCTCGACGGCACCGCCCCGTACCGGGCGACCTTCACCGGCGGCGACGGCTACCGCTTCGTCGCGTACCGCACGGACGCGCCCGCCCCCGCCGCCTGCCGCACCTTCACCGCCGCCGAGTTCGGCGCGGCTCCGGCCCGGACGCTCGTGAGGACCGGCGACGGCGTGTTCGCCGACTGCCTGACGATCCCGGCCGGCGCCCATTCCGCGCGCGAGCTGTTCCAGGTGGAAAGGGTCTCCGGGACGGCGAACGCCGAGGTCGTCGTCATCGACGGCAACGGCAAGCGGATCTGCGAACTCCGCTCGTACTACGGCACCTTCACAGCCTGCGCGCTGACCCCGGGCCTCGCCCACACGGTCCTCGTGAAGGGCAGGGACGTGCCGGGCGAGGTCGCCCTCACCCGCCAGGACGTCACCGCCACCGCGCGGGGCTGCGTCACCACCCCGGCCGTCGCCGTGGGAGGCCCGTCCACCGGCGGCGTCCCCGCCGCGCCCGGCACCTTCCTCTGCCACCGGGTCACCACCTCCGCCGCCGGGGACACCCTGCACCTGAACGCGCGCGACGCGCTGGGCACGGTCCGGCTGATGGCCTACGGCGCCACGGGCGAGGCGGCGGCCTGCCACTACTGGGCGGAGGGCTGCGCCGTCACCGGCTCCGCCACCTACCAGGTCCTGGTCCAGGTCCCGGCGGGCAAGGCCGCGCCGGCCTCGTACCGGCTCGACGCCCTGCGCGTCGGCACGCCCGCCGGGCCCGCCCCGGAGTGCGTGAAGGTGCCGAACGTCTCCTACACCGCCGGGCCGCTGACCGGCACCCTCAGCGAGGCGCACACCGCGCTGTGCGCGGTGCTGCCGACGGCGACCGGCGACCGGATCGCCCCGGTGCTCACCCCCGCGGGAAGCGTCGAACAGTCCCCGAACCCCTGGCTGTACGACCAGGCTACCTGGAAGAACACCTGCTTCGGCATGATCGGTGAGGACGGCGTGCGGCACGACTGCCCCCTGCCGCACGCCTCCCCGAAGGCCGCCCGGCCCAGCACGCTGGTGATCGGCCTGCCCGAGAAGCCGGCCCAGGCCACGACGGCGGTCCGCGCCGAGGTGCGGTGCACGCAGTACCTCTGCGGCCTCGACGAGCGGAAGATCGGGACGGTCGGCCCGGCCACGGTCGGGCAGGGGAAGATCACGATGTCCGTGACCGGCTCCGCGCTGCACGAGTCCGCGAAGGTCGTCGTGACCGGCGGCTCGTACCGGGCCGAGTCCACGACCGTGTCCGTCGCGCCGGACCGGCGCGCCATGACGGTGGCCCTGGACCTGACGAACGCGCCGCACGGCACGCTGAACCTCAGCGTGCACGCGTTCGGCGCGGAGTGGAGCAGGACGCCGGTCACCGTCATCGCCGCGCTGCGGAACACCGCCGCCGCCTCGGTCTCGGGGACGGCGGTCGTCGGCGGGAAGGTGACGGCGAAGCCGGGCTCCTGGTCCCTGGCGGTGGACTCGCTCTCCTACCAGTGGCGGGCGGACGGGGTCGCCGTCGCGGGGGCCACCGCCTCCTCGTACACGATCCCGGCCTCGCTCAAGGGCAAGGCGCTGTCCGTGGCCGTGACCGCGCGCAAGGCCGGTCACCCGGCGCCGACCTCGGTCGCCGCGGCGGGAACGGTCCTCGGCGTCACGCCGGCGGCGACGAAGGCCCCCGCCGTGACCGGCACGGCCCGGGTCCGGGCGACGCTCGTCGCGAACCGGGGCACGTGGACGGAGGCGCCGACCTCGTACACGTACCAGTGGTACGCGAACGGGCGGGCGATCAGCGGTGCGACGCGGGCCGCCTTCACGCTCACCCAGGCCCAGGCCGGGCAGCGGATCACGGTCAAGGTGTCGGCCCACCGGGCCGGGCACGCGACCGGCTCCGCGTGGACGGCGGCCACCGCATCGGTCGCCTCCCTGACCCCCGCGCGCCGCACGGCCTGACCGAAGGTGGCCGCCTTCCCCCGCGCCCTTCCCATCTGACGCCCCGTCAGCTTCAATGCGGGACATGATGGGACACGCGGGGATGGCGGCCACCGCCGTCCGACACCTGAGAGCGGCCGGGGCGCCCACGGCCGTCGAACCCCTCCCCCGGCCCGCCCTGCGGGCCGTGCGGGAGGACGAGCGGGCGCCGGTGGACCCCGCGGAGTTCCGCCGGGTCCTGGGCCACTTCGCGAGCGGCGTCACCCTCGTGACGACCGTGGACGCGTCCGGCCCGACCGGCTTCGCCTGCCAGTCCTTCGCCTCCCTCTCCCTGGACCCGCCCCTGGTCGCCTTCATGGTCGCCAGGACGTCGTCCACCTGGCCCCGCATCGCCGCGGCCGGCACCTTCTGCGTCAACGTCCTCGGCGCCGACCAGGGCCCCCTGTGCCGGGCCTTCGCGGTCAGCGGCGCCGACAAGTTCGCGGGCGTGCCCTGGACCCCGACCCCCGTCACCGGCTCCCCCCGCCTCCCCTCCGTCCCCGCCTGGATCGACTGCACGATCACCACCGTCCACACGGGCGGCGACCACCTGATCGTCGTCGGCCGCGTGGAATCCCTGGGCGCGGAGCGGGACGACGCGGAACCCCTGCTCTTCCACCGGGGGCGGTTCGGGCGGTTCAGCGGGGCGTGAAGACGCGGCGGGACGTCAGCCCTGCACGTACAGGACGATCCCGCCGGCCAGGAAGGCGCTCACGACGGCGAGCGTGCCCCACAGCAGCAGCCCGACGAAGTAACCGCGCCGGGCGTGCCGGGTGAGCAGCGCCGCCACGGCGAGGGCGGTCCCGCCCGCGAGCCATCCCCAGCCGCCGCCGAGCGGCGCGAGGAGGGCGCCGCCGAGCGCCGCGAGCGCCAGCTGCCACCGGAGGGGACCCCCGCCGGCCTTGCGCCCCAGGTCCTCGCCGAGCAGCACCACGGGCACGACGAGCACGGCGGAGACGGCGAACGCGGCGAGGACCCCGAAGACCGCGAGGAACGGCAGCGCCATCAGCACCAGTCCGCCACCGGCGCCGTCCTCACCCCCCTGCGCCGGCTCCCGGCCGAGGCCGACCGTCATCAGCGCCGCCAGCGCCACCCCGGCCTCCAGGCACAACGCCAGCGTCGAGACCCTCAGCATCCGGGCGACGGTCCGCCCCTCCGCACGACCGCTCACGGGCGATCGTTCCCGCTGCGGGTCAGGACGCGGCGGCCGGCGGGGTATCCCGGGTCCGTCCAGTAGGTCATCCGCGGGGCGGACGGGGGGCCGTCCACGTCCCAGGCCTCGAAGTATCCGCAGTCGGTGGTGACCCGCACCTTGTTGTGCCAGCGGGGCAGGGTCTCCTCGAACGACCAGGCGCCCGGGCCCGCGCACCGCTTCAGGGTGGCGTCGCCGGCGGGACGGTCGTACGCGCGGTACTCGATGCCGCCGACCTCCGCCGTGCCGTCCGCCTTCAGCGTCACCGCGCCCCCGTGCCCGTCCTCGTACCGCCCCACCATGTCCGCCCGGGACGGCCTCGGCGGGTCCTCCGGGCCCAGGACGCGGGTGTACGTGCCGATACCGGCGATCGTCGCCGCGGCCGGCACCATCAGGGCCGCCCACAGCAGCCACGGCCTGTTCCCCCGACTCCCCATGCGCCCATCATGCCGCGCGCCGCCGGATGACCAGGGCCATCAGGGCCGCTGCCGCGCACAGGGCGCCGGAGGCGTACCAGACGGGGTCGTAGGAGCCGAAGACGTCGCGGGCCACGCCGCCGGCGAAGGCGATGACGGCAGCGCCGATCTGGTGGGAGGCGAGGACCCAGCCGAAGACGATCGCGGAGTCCTCGCCGTAGTGCTCCCGGCAGAGGGCGATCGTCGGCGGGACCGTCGCCACCCAGTCCAGGCCGTAGAAGACGATGAAGAACAGCATCGGGGGGTGGACCGAGGGGGCCAGCAGCATCGGGAGGAAGAGGAGCGAGACGCCGCGCAGGGCGTAGTAGACGGCCAGCAGGCGGCGGGCCTCGAAGCGGTCGGTGAACCAGCCGGAGGCGATCGTGCCGACGACGTCGAAGACGCCGATGACGGCGAGGAGTCCGGCGGCGGCCGTCACCGGCATGCCGTGGTCGTGGGCGGCCGGCACGAAGTGGGTCTTCACCAGGCCGTTCGTGGAGGCCCCGCAGATCGCGAAGGTGCCGGCGAGGAGCCAGAAGGGGCCGGTGCGGGCGGCCTTGAGCAGGACGGTGACCGCGCGGCGGGCCGCGCCCGTGACGGGGGCGGGCTTCTCGGCGTACGCGCCGCCGTACGGGGCCAGGCCGACGTCCGCCGGGTGGTCGCGGAGCAGGAGCCAGACGAAGGGGACCACCGCGAGCGCGGAGAGCGCCACCGTCACCGACGCCGGGCGCCAGCCGTGGTTCTCGACCAGCCAGGAGAGCAGGGGGAGGAAGACCAGCTGGCCGGAGGCGCCCGCGGCCGTGAGGATGCCGGTGACCAGGCCCCGGCGGGCGGTGAACCAGCGGTTCGTGACGGTCGCGGCGAAGGCGAGGGCCATCGAGCCGCTGCCCAGGCCCACGAGGATCCCCCAGAAGAGGACCAGCTGCCACGCCGCCGTCATCCACACCGTCAGCAGCGAGCCGACCGCGATCACCGACAGGGCCACCGCCACGACCCGGCGGATGCCGAACCGGTCCATGAGGGCGGCGGCGAAGGGGGCGGTGAGGCCGTAGAGCGCGAGGTTCACCGAGACCGCGAAGCCGATCGTGCCGCGCGACCAGTCGAACTCCTCGTGGAGCGGTTCGATGAGCAGGCCCGGCAGCGAGGCGAAGGCCGCCGCGCCGATGATCGTGACGAAGGTGACCGCGGCGACGGACCAGGCACGGTGGAAGCGCGGGGTGCGGGAGGTGGGGAGGGAGGAGCGGTGCTCCGTTGTCTGGGCCATGCCATAGAGGATTCCGGCCACCGCCCGCCCCCGCCATTGGCCCGACTGTCAGCTTTCCAACGGATCGGGCCAACCCTCGCCTTCAGGCCACCCTCGGCAGGTTCCTGATCGGCCTCACCGCCAGCAGCGCCGCCACCACCAGCACCGCGACCCCCGCCCCCGCGAGCAGCACCGCCTCCGTGCCGACCACCCCCGCGACCGGCCCGGACAGCGCCCGCCCGACGCCCATCATCAGCAGGGATCCGGCCACGTCATAGGCGTGCATCCGGTTCAGCGCCTCCTGCGGGACGTGCGTCTGGACCGCCGTGGACCACATCACGAGCCAGTACGCGAACGCCGTGCCCGCCACGAACTGCCCGGCCGCCAGCGCCGCGACCGGCGCCCCGAGGCCGAGCAGCGCCAGGTTCACCGGCAGGCCGAGGAGCGCGACCGCCCCGGACGCGAGGGGCCGGCGCGGGCGGATCCGGAGCGCGAGCAGCCCCCCGAGCGCGCTGCCCGCGCCGTTGACCGCCATCAGCGCGCCGTACACCGCCGAGCCGTGCCCGCCGGTGACCAGGCTCGCGGTGAGCGGCACCATCGGACCGGCGACGGTCAGCCCGTACACCGTCCAGATGGAAATGACCCCCCACAGCCAGCTCCGCGAGCGGAACTCCCGCCACCCGAGGGCGAGTTCGGAGCCGAACGAGCCGCGGACCCGGCCGCCGTCCGCCATCGGCGGGATCCGCATCAGCAGGAAGCAGACGGCGCTGACGGCGAACGTGGCGGCGTTCGCGGCGAAGGCCGCGCCCGCGTTCCAGACGGCGACGAGGAGCCCCGCGAGCGCCGGGCCCGCCATCGTCATCAGCGCCTCCACCACCCGCAGGACGGCGTTGGCGCGCTGCACGTCGGGCGCGATCCGCGGGATCGTCGAGGCGACCCCCGGCTGGAAGAGCGCGGCTCCGACGCCCGCGACGACGGAGAGCCCGTACACGGCCCACAGCGGCGGGCTGCCGACCGCGAAGGCGACGGCGAGCAGCGCCGCCCCGGGCAGCCGCAGCAGATCCGCGGTGATCATCATGCGGCGGGCGGTGAAGCGGTCGGCGAGGACGCCGCCGAAGAGGACGAAGACGGCGAAGGCGGCCGTCCACAGGCCGAGCGCGTACCCGACGGAGGAGCCGGGCCGGCCGGCGCCGAGCAGTCCGGCGGCGAAGGCGACGGGGACCATCCCCTCGCCGAGGACGGCGGCGGCCCTGGCCGTGAAGAAGAGCCTGAAGTTACGGTTCCAGAGTGCGGGGGGCGCGACCGGCAGCGGAATCAGCGCGTCGGCCCCGGGCTTGTACGTGTTGTCCGTCACGGGCAGCCAGTCGTACCACCGACTGGTCTGGACCACCATTGATTTAGCTGAGGGAAAGCCGAGGGAGAGGCCCATGGGAGAGACCGCGCCGCACCGGCCGCACCGCGTCGCCGTCCTCGCCCTGCCCGGGCTCCTCCCCTTCGAGCTGGGCATCCCGCACCGGATCTTCGGCCGCGCCCGGGACCCCGAGGGGCGGCCGCTGTACGAGATCGTGACGTGCGCCGTGGCCGCCGGACCGGTGCGGACCGACGCCGACTTCGCGATCCACGTGGAGCACGGCCCGGAGGCGCTGGCCACCGCGGACACGGTCGTCGTCCCGGCCTCGTACGAACTGGGCCCCGTCTACGAGGAGGGCAGGCTCACCCCCGAACTGGCCGCCGCCCTCGCCCGCGTCCGGCCCGGCACCCGGCTCGTCGCGATCTGCACGGGCGGGTACGTCCTCGCCGCCGCCGGGTACCTCGACGGGCGCCCCGCCACCACCCACTGGGCCTCGGCCGACCACTTCCAGCGGCTCTTCCCGACCGTACGGGTCGACGCGGACGTCCTCTTCGTCGACGACGGCGACGTCCTGACCTCGGCGGGCGTCGCCGCCGGCCTCGACCTGTGCCTGCACATCGTCCGCCGCGACCACGGCGCGGCCGTCGCCAACGACGTGGCCCGCCGCACGGTCGTCCCCCCGCACCGGGACGGCGGCCAGGCCCAGTACATCGCCCGCCCCGTCCCCGACGCCGGCACCCAGAGCACGACCGCCGCCCGCGCCTGGGCGCTCGCCCACCTCCACGAGCCGATCCAGCTCCGCGACCTCGCCGAACGGGAGGCGACGAGCGTCCGCACCTTCACCCGCCGCTTCCGCGACGAGGTCGGCATCAGCCCCGGCCAGTGGCTCACCCAGCAGCGGATCGAGCGGGCCCGTCACCTCCTGGAAACCAGCGACCTGCCCGTCGACCGGGTGGCCCAGGACGCCGGCTTCGGCACCGCCCAGTCCCTGCGGGTCCACCTGATGACCGCGATCGGCGTCACCCCGACCGCCTACCGCCGCACCTTCCGCCCCGGCGTGCCGGCCGGGTGACCCTCGCGCGGGAGCGCCGCCTCCCGCTCCCGCTCGCGGTTCCGTACGAGCCTCAGCTCGCCGAACGCCGCGACCACGACGAGCAGCAGGGTCAGGCCCACCCCGCAGAGGATCGCGGTCGACGGGGCGACCACGCGCAGCAGCCCGCCCGCGAGCGTGCCGCTCGCCGCGTACCCCGCGCCGACCGCCGCGTACATGATCGAGTACCCGGCGGCCAGCGCCGACGGCGGCAGCACCCGCCGCAGGGCCAGGTTCCGGGTGAGCATCGCCGGCGCCTGGAGCAGCCCGGCCGCCGCGAGGGCGACGCCGAGGGCGACGGCGCCCGGCAGCAGCGCCACCGCCGCCACCCCGGCGGTCACCCCGAGGACGAGCAGGAGCGACTGCAACGGGAGCGGCCCGGGCCAGTCGGAGCGGAGCCCGTACAGGAAGGAACCGGCGACCGACCCGAGGGAGAAGCCGGCGAGCAGGGGGCCCGCCCAGCCGATGCCGATGCCGCGCTGTTCGAGGAGGGCGGGCAGGATCAGTTCGGCGAGCGCGAGGAGGGTCAGAGAGGCCGCTCCCAGGACGTACACCGGCCAGGCCGCGAGCAGCGCCCGCCGCCTGCCCGGCCCGTCCTTCTCCGGCGCCTCCGCCGACCAGCCGGCGGGCAGCAGCCACAGCCCCGCGAGCCCGGCGGCCATCAGCGCGGCCTGGAGGAGCAGCGGTACGGCGGGGGCGGCGCCGAGCGCGAGGCCGGTCGTCAGCGCGGGCGCGGCCGCCCAGATCCCGAAGGTCAGCATGGACTCCAGGCTCAGCGCCTGGGTGACGGATCGTTCCGGCACCATCCCCGTGAGCAGCGCCCGCAGCCCCGCCGACACGGCGACGGGCCCGGCCCCGGCCAGGAACGCCAGCACCCCCAGGACGACGGGGTGGGCGCCCGGCGCGAGCCCGAGCCCCGCGAAGCCGGCCGCGCCCACGGCGAGCCCGCCCGCCATCTGCGGCCTGGCCCGCTCGGCCCGCATCCGCAGGCCGAGCACCGGCGCGGCGAGGATCTCCCCGATCACGTACACGGCCGCGAGCACCGCCCCGAGGCTGTACCCGCCCGGCCTCTCCCGCACCAGGAACACCAGCGCCAGCGGCGCCATCGCGACGGGCATCCGGGCGGCCGCGGTGACGGCGCACCAGGTGAGGACGGGGCGGGTGAGAAGGGCGCGGTACGACATCCGGCGAACGTACCGCCACGGGGGAGCGAGCACGAGCGGGTTCCGCGCCCACGTTCCGTGCCCGGGTTCCGCGCCCGCGTTCCGCGCCCGGGTTCCGGAAGGGGAGCCCGCGCGGGTCCTAGAAGAGGAGCACGCCCCGGGCCACCTTCCCCGCCTCCGCGTCCTCCCGGGCCCGCCCGAACTCCTCCACCGGGTACGAGGCGGTGACCAGTTCGTCGAGGAGGAGCTCGCCGGTGCGGTACAGCCGGGCGTAGAGCGGGATGTCCTTCTGCGGCCGTGAGGAGCCGTAGCGGCAGCCGAGGATCGACTTGTCGAGGAACATCGCGGCCGGCGGGAAGCTCGCCTCCGCCTTCGGCGCGGTCATCCCGAGCAGGACGGCCTGCCCGTGCCGGTCGAGGAGGTCGATCGCGGTGCGCACGAGACCGGTGTGCCCGACGCACTCGAAGACGTGGTCGGCGCCGGTCGGCAGCACGTCCCGCACCCCGTCGGCGGAGGGCAGGAAGTGCGTCGCCCCGAACCGCCGGGCCACGGCCTCCTTCTCCGGGTTCGTGTCGACGGCGACGATCGTGAGCGCGCCCGCGATCCGCGCGCCCTGGATGACGTTGAGCCCGATCCCGCCGGTGCCGATGACGACGACGGTGTCCCCGCGGGCCACCTTCGCGCGGTTCAGTACGGCCCCGACGCCGGTGAGGACGCCGCAGCCGAGGAGGGCTGCGGAGGCGAAGGGCACGTCGTCCGGGATCTTCACGGCCTGCACGGCCCGGACGACGGTCCGCTCCGCGAAGGAGGAGTTCGAGGCGAACTGGAAGAGCGGCTTCCCCTGCCGTGAGAACGGCTGCCCGGGCATCCCGATGGCCTTCCGGCACATGGTCGGCCGCCCGGCGTCGCAGTCGGCGCAGGCCCCGCAGTTCGCGAGCGTCGACAGTGCGACGTGGTCCCCCGGCCGGACGTGCGTGACCCCGTCGCCGACGGCCTCGACGACGCCGGCGCCCTCGTGTCCGAGGACGACGGGCGGCGGGAACGGAATGGTCCCGTCGATCACCGACAGATCGCTGTGACAGAGCCCGGCGGCCCTGATCCCCACCAGCACCTCGCCGGGACCGGGGTCCCGCACCTCCAGATCCGCGACGACCTCGACGTTCTTCCCGTCGAACACCACACCCCGCACGACGACCCCTCCCTCTCCTCGGCGCCTGGACTACTGGTTCGGGCGGTCGCCCGCCGCGGCCGCGCGGGCCATCTCCTCAAGGCGTGCCAGCATCGGCATCGGGTCCGTCCCCACCGTCCCCGGCAGGAAGTCCGCGATCCGCTCCGGCGTCCACGCGCCGCCCTCCGCGTATCCGGCCCGCAGCTCCCTCGGCTGCGCCCAGACCGCGATCTTGGGCCCGGCGATCGTGTAGACCTGCCCGGTGATCGCCTCGGCGCGGGCACGGTCGCTGAGCAGGTAGACGACGAGGGCGGCGACGTCCTCGGGCTCGCCGATCTCCTTCAGCTCCATCGGCACGTTCGCCGACATCCGGGTCCGCGCCACCGGCGCGACCGCGTTCGCGGTCACCCCGTACTTGTGGAGCCCGAGCGCGGCGCTGCGCACCAGCGAGATGATCCCACCCTTCGCCGCCGAGTAGTTGGCCTGCGCCACGGACCCCTGGTGGTTGCCGCTGGTGAAGCCGATGAGCGTCCCGGCCCCCTGCTGCCGCATGACCGCGGAGGCCGCCCGGAAGACGGTGAAGGTGCCCTTGAGGTGGGTGGCGACCACCGGGTCCCACTCCTCCTCGGTCATGTTGAAGAGCATCCGCTCGCGCAGGATGCCCGCCACGCACACGACCCCGTCGATCCGCCCGTACGCGGCGAGGGCCGCGTCCACGACCCGCTGTCCGCCCGCCATCGTCGAGATGTCGTCGGCGACGGCGACGGCCGTGCCGCCGGCCGCCTCGATCTCCTTCACCGCCTCCGCCGCGATCTCGGAGGCCGGTTCGCCGCCCTCGATGGAGACGCCGTAGTCGTTGACGACGACCTTCGCCCCCTCGGCGGCGCACGCGAGGGCGACCGCGCGGCCGATGCCGCGTCCCGCTCCGGTCACGGCGACGACCTTGCCCGCCAAGAAGTTCCCCATCTCCGGCCCCTTCCCGCAGTTTCTGACGGTCCGTTAGATTCTATGGGTCGTCAGATACCGGAAAACAAGACCCCGGAGGCCCCGATGTCCCTCCCCGCCGCTTTCCACGAGATCGCCAAGCGCGTGAACAACTGGGGCCGTTGGGGCCAGGACGACGAGATCGGCACGCTGAACCTGATCTCCGACGAGGTGGTCCGCGAGGCCGCCGCCACCGTCCGCACCGGCCGCCGCGTCCCCCTCGCCGTCGACCTCAAGCAGGACGGCGTGCAGACCGGGATGATCCCCGGCCGGGTCAATCCGCTCCACGTGATGGTCCAGGTCAACCAGGAACTCTTCGGCCCCGGCACGGTCGCCACCAGCGACGACGCCGTGACCCTCGGGCTGCAGGCCGGCACCCACTGGGACGCCCTCACGCACGCCTCGCACTCGGGCCGGATCTACAACGGCCGCCCCGCCGGGACCGTCACCCCGCACGGCCGCGCCGCCTTCAGCGGCATCCACACGGCCCGGCACGTGGTCGGCCGCGGGGTGCTGCTCGACGTGGCGGCGGCGAAGGGCGTGGACCGGCTGCCCGGCGACCACGCGGTGACCCCGGAAGACCTGGACGAGGCGGCGGAGTTCGGGCGGGTGACGGTACGGGCCGGCGACATCGTCCTCGTACGGACCGGGCAGCTGGGGCTGTACCTGGCCGGGGACCGGCACGCGTACGCCTTCCCGTCGCCCGGGCTCTCGATCCGTACGCCGGAGTGGTTCCACGCCCGGGACGTCGCGGCCGTCGCCAACGACACGCTCACCTTCGAGATCTTCCCGCCGGAGATCGAGGACCTGTGGCTGGGCGTGCACGCGCTCGACCTGGTCGAGATGGGCATGCTCCAGGGCCAGAACTGGAACCTGGAGGAGTTGTCCACAGCCTGTGCACAAGAAGGCCGCTACGCCTTCCTGCTCTCCGCGATGCCGGAACCCTTCGTCGGCGGCACGGGCACACCGGTGGCCCCGGTCGCGATCTTCTGAACGACTTCGGACGGTCAGGACGCAAGGCGGCCAGGGCTCACAGAGGGCCGGGGCTCACGGGTGGCGGCGCGCTCGCGCGCGCCCCGAGCACGGCACGGACCGCCGCCACCCGACCACGACCCGCACATGCCGAGGGCGCACGGCCCTCGGCTCCCCTCGCCACGAATCGCTCACCCTAGGGTGGGCAAAACGGAACGAACCGTCAACAGCGCACCTGTCCGGGTGAACCGACACCCTCACCGGGGAGCGTCACCGCGGGCGTCCGGTCGACCTCGCACCAGATGCTCTTCCCGCGCCCCTCGGGCTGCCAGCCCCACCGGTCGGCGAGGCCGTCCACCAGTTCGAGGCCGCGCCCGTTGGTGTCCTCGCCCGCGGCGTGCCGGGGCCGGGGCGGCCGGTCGCTGCTGTCGGCGACCTCGACCCGCACCCCGCCCTCGGCCGCGAAGAGCATCCGCAGTACGGCGGGGCAGCCCGTGTGCACCACCGCGTTGGTGACGAGCTCGGAGATGAGCAGCACCAGCGTCTCCGCCAGCGGCTCGTCGTCCCCTATCCCGGAGCCGGCCAGCCGTTTCCTGGCCCACCGGCGCGCACGCCCCACCTCGGCCGGGTCCGGCCCGACCTCCAACTGAACCTGAAGCACCTGCACCGTTCACACCATCCGAACCGGCGAACACACCTTTACGGAACGTGATTCCCTTGTGAGACAGCATGGTTGACGTACAGTCACCGCAACAAGCGCTTCGGGCATATTCCAGCGCGAAGGAGTACGCATGGTCCATACTGTGCGACGCACGCGGCGGGGAGTCGAACGCGGGGCGCGACCCGGGCTCACAAGCACTCGCATCCCACGGAGAGTACCGGAGCGGGACCCCGACTCCGGCCCGTGACGACCCTCCGAAGGACACAACCCGATATCGACATTCCGCCCACGGCGACCGGGATTCGAACACGCTCCGTCACCAGTTCGGGCCTTCAGAGCGCGGCGGCCACCTCCTCCGCGGCCCGGTCCCCCGGCAGCACCAGCGCGGCCCGCACCCACGCCCGTTTCAGGTGCAGATGGACGTCCGCCTCCCAGGTGAACCCCATCCCGCCGTGCACCTGGAGGCAGTCCCGCGCGTTGGCGACCGCCGCCTCGTCGGCGAGCAGCTTCGCCCCGGCGATCTCCACCGGGTCGGCGGTGACGGCGGCGCCGTGCACGGCCGCCCGCGCCAGCTCGGTCCGCACGAGCATCCCCGCGCAGAGGTGCTTCACCGCCTGGAACCCCCCGATGACCTGCCCGAACTGCTCCCGCCGCGTGGCGTACGCGACGGCGGCGTCGGTGCACCAGGCGGCGGTGCCGACCTGCTCGGCGGCGGTGAGGAGGACGGTCTCCGACGCCCACTCCCCGGTGCCGGGGACCCGGTGAAGCGGCGTCAGCGGATCCACCGACCGGACGGGTACGGCGCCCTCGGCGGCGCCGAGCACCACGTCGGCGGCCTCCAGCCAGGGAACCAGCCCTTCCGGCGAGACCTCCGTGACCACCACCGCCCCCTCGGCGGCGCCCGGCACCGACCCCGCCGCCACGTGCGTGGCGACCAGCGGTCCCGGCAGCAGCGCCCGCCCCGCCTCCTCGAAGACGAGCACCGCCTCCGGCAGTCCGAGCCCCACCCCGCCCCGCTCCTCCGGCAGCCGCAGCGCGAAGAGCCCGGCCTCGCCGAGCTCCTTCCACAGCCCCCGGTCGAGCCGCCCGTCCCCCTCCCCGTCTCCGCCCCCGCCCCCGTCCACGGCCGCCCGCAGCGCCTCGCGCCCGAAGCGGCCCGCGAGCAGTTCCCGTACCCCGCGTACGAGGTCCCGCTGGTCCTGGTCCAGACGGAAGTCCACGCCCGGCTCACCGTCCCTTCGGCAGGCCGAGGATCCGCTCGGCGACGATGTTGCGCTGGATCTGGCTGGTGCCGGCGGCGATCGTGTACGAGAGGGAGGAGAGCCGGTCGAGGTTCCACTCCCGGCCGAGGTCGAGCGCGTCCGGGCCCAGGACCTCGGCGGCGGTGTCGTACAGCTCCTGACGGGCGTGCGAGTAGTGCAGCTTGAAGACGGAGCCGCCGACGCCGGGGACGCCGCCGGTGGCCTGCGCCTCGCTGACGTTCCGCTGGGTGAGCCGCCACAGCGCCTGGAATCCGGCCGCGAGCCGCCCGAGCCGCCGCCGCAGGGCGGGGTCGTCCCAGCGGCCGTTCTCCCGCGCGGTGCGGGCGAGTTCGCCGAGGAGGCGGCGGCAGGCGACGACCTCGCCGACGAAGGCGGTGCCGCGCTCGAAGGAGAGGGTGACCATGGTGACCCGCCAGCCGTCGTTCTCCTCGCCGACGCGGTTCGCGACCGGCACCCGCACCTCGTCGAGGAAGAGCTCGGCGAACTCGGTGGACCCGGCGAGGGTCCGCAGCGGGCGGACCGTGACGCCCGGCGCGTCCATGGGCAGCGCGAGCCAGCTGATCCCCCGGTGCCGGGGGCCCTCCGGGTCCGTCCGCACGAGGAGTTCGCACCAGTCGGCGACCTCGGCGTGCGAGGTCCAGATCTTCTGCCCGGTGACGACGTACGCGTCCCCGTCGCGCACGGCCCTGGTCCGCAGGGACGCCAGGTCGGAGCCGGCGTCGGGCTCGCTGAAGCCCTGGCACCAGACCTCGTCGCCGCGCAGCACCGGCTCCAGCCACCGCTCGCGCTGTCCGGGCGTGCCCTCGGCGGCGATGGTGGGTCCGGCGTGGAGGAGGCCGACGAAGTTGGCGCCCACGTAGGGCGCGCCGGCCCGCTCGGTCTCCTCCAGGAAGATCAGCCGCTGGGTGGGCGAGGCGTCCCAGTGCACGTGCCCGTACCCGGCGTCGTACAGGCGCCGCTGCCAGCCGCAGTCGTACGCCCTCCGGCCCGGCCAGTCGAGCGGGTCGGGCCGGGGCGGGAGCAGGGGCAGCGCGGAGCGCAGCCACTCCCGCAGCCCGGCCCGGAACTCCTCCTCCGCCTCGCTGTACGCGAGGTCCATCACACGATTCCGAGGTCGAGCATGCGGATGGCGTTGCCCCGCATCAGCTTGTAGACGGTCTCGTCGTCGAGGCCCCGGACGTGGTCGAGGGCGACCTCCTTGGTGTGCGGGAAGGTCGAGTCGACGTGCGGGTAGTCGGTCTCGAAGGTGGCGTTGTCCCGCCCCACCACGTCGAGCGAGGCGATGCCGTGCTTGTCGCGGAAGAAGCAGCAGAAGATCTGCCGGTAGTAGTACGTGGACGGCGGCTCGGGGATCAGGTCGCGGACGCCGCCCCAGGCGCGGTGCTCCTCCCACACGTCGTCGGCGCGTTCGAGGGCGTACGGGATCCACCCCATCTGGCCCTCGCTGTAGGCGAGCTTGAGGCGCGGGTACTTGACGAGGACCCCGCTGAAGAGGAAGTCCATCATCGAGGCCATCGCGTTGTTGAAGCTGAGGCTGGCCTGGACGGCGGGCGGGGCGTCGGGGGACGCCGCCGGCATCTGGCTACTGGATCCAATATGCATGTTCACGACCGTCCCGGTCTCCTGGCAGACGGCGAAGAACGGATCCCAGTAGCCGGAGTGGATCGACGGCAGCCCCAGGTGGGTGGGGATCTCGGAGAAGGTCACGGCCTTCACCCCCCGGGCGGCGTTCCGCCGGATCTCGGCGACGGCGAGGTCGATGTCCCAGAGCGGGATGATGCAGAGCGGGATCAGCCGGCCGCCGCTGTCCCCGCACCACTCCTCGACCATCCAGTCGTTGTACGCGCGCACGCACGCCAGGGCGACCTCCTTGTCGTGCGCCTCGGCGAAGGTCTGCCCGCAGAAGCGCGGGAAGGTCGGGAAGCAGAGGGACGCCTCGACGTGGTTGAGGTCCATGTCCGCGAGCCGCGCCTTCGGGTCCCAGCAGCCGCGCCGCATCTCCTCCCGGGTGATCCCCTCCAGGGTCATGTCGTCCCGGTCGAAGCCGACGGCCGCGATGTTCCGCTTGTACGGGAACTTCAGGTCCTCGTAGATCCACCAGTCGGTGGGCGGCCCGGCCGGGTCCATCGTGATCTGGTACTTCCCCCCGACGTACGCGAGCTCGCCGATCCCGGCGGTGAGCGCCTTGGGCCCCCGGTCCCGGTACTTCGCGGGCAGCCAGGTGTCGAAGAGGTGGGCGGGCTCGATCACGTGGTCGTCGACGCTGATGATGCGGGGCAGTTCGGTCATGACCCCTCCTCAAATCTGATGGATCGTCAGATCCTGACCCCCTCAAGCTAACGCCTACGGGTGGGCATGGGTAGTACCCGCCCGGCGGGCACGGGGGGCGGCACGGGGGCGGACGCGCCGGATCGACCGCCGGGCCGGCCGCGGATCGGCCCCGGCGGACCGGCCGCCGGATTGTCTGCACCATCCGCCCCTGGAAAGCCCTGGGCGGGACGGGAAGACTCCTGGCCGCGCCCTCTCGCCCCCACCGGAACGGAACCACCCCATGAGGCACGTCCGCACCTCCAGGAAGCTCCCCGGCCCCAACCCCGCACAGCTCCGCTTCGGCACGCTGATCGCCTCCACCGCGCTGCTCACCGGGGCCCCGGGGGCCGCGGCCAGGGCCCGCGCCGCCGCCATCGCTCCGCGGCCCCCCGGCCGGACGCCCGGCCGGGCCGCCCCGGCCGGACCCGGGGCTCCTTCCGCGCCTCTGGACCGACGGGGGGCCACCCCCTACGCTCTCCCCATCACCTGACGGACAATCAGATAAGGTCGGCTAGGGGGTCGCCGTGACCGAGAGCGTGACCAGGACCGAGACCAATTCCGAGCCCGGTACCGGGACCGGGACCGCGCACGCCCTGGGCGCCTCCCGGACGCTCTGGGAGCTCGTCGAGCGCCGCGCCGCGCTCACTCCCGACCGGCCCGTCCTGCTCCAGGAGGACCGCGTCCTCACCTTCGGCGGGCTGCGCGAGCGCGCCGAGCGCTGCGCCGCCGGGCTGTACGCCCTGGGCGTCCGGCCCGGCACCGTCGTCGCCTGGCAGCTGCCGACCCGCATCGAGACGGCGGTCCTGTCGTTCGCGCTCGCCCGGCTCGGAGCCGTACAGACCCCCGTCATCCCCTTCTACCGGGACAAGGAGGTCGGCTTCGCGCTGCGCGAGTCCCGGGCCGAGTACTTCGCCGTGCCCGGCGTCTGGCGCGGCTTCGACCACGCGGAGATGGCCGGCCGGCTCGGCGCGCGCGGGGTCTTCCGGGCGTACGACCCCGAGGACCTGCCCGACGGCGACCCCGCCGTCCTCCCCCCGCCGCCCGCCTCCGGCACCGACGTCCGCTGGATCTACTGGACGTCCGGCACCACCTCGGACCCCAAGGGCGTGCTGCACACGGACCGTTCGCTCCTCGCGGGCGGCGCCTGCCTCGCCCACGCGCTGCGCCTGACCGCCGCCGACGTCGGCTCGATGGCCTTCCCGTACGCGCACATCGCCGGGCCCGACTACACGGTGATGCTGCTGCTGTACGGCTTCCCCGCCGTGATGCTCGAACAGTTCGCGCTGCCCGCGTCGCTGGCCGAGTACCGCAGGCACGGGGTCACCGTCGCCGGCGGCTCCACCGCCTTCTACTCGATGTTCCTCGCCGAGCAGCGCAAGAACCCCGGCGAGCCCGTCATCCCCACCCTCCGGCTGCTCGCGGGCGGCGGCGCGCCCAAGCCGCCGGAGGTGTACCACGCGGTGCGCAAGGAGCTGGGGTGCCGGCTCACCCACGGCTACGGCATGACCGAGGTCCCCATGATCACCATGGGCGACCCCGAGGACACCGACGAGAACCTCGCCACGACCGAGGGCCGGCCGCCCGCCGCCATGGAGATCCGCGTCACCGACGACGGCGGGATACGGCTCCGGGGCGAGGCCGTCTGCCGCGGCTATCTCGACCCGGCGCAGACCGCCGCCGCCTTCGACGAGGACGGCTTCCTCATCACCGGCGACGTCGGGCACCTGACGCCGAGCGGGCACCTCGTCCTCACCGGACGCGTGAAGGACATCATCATCCGCAAAGGCGAGAACATCTCGGCCAAGGAGATCGAGGACCTGCTCCACGAGCACCCGGCCGTCGGCGACGCCGCCGTCATCGGCCTCCCGGACCCCGAACGCGGCGAACGCGTCTGCGCCGTCGTCGAGCAGCCCGAGGGCGCCGCGCCGCTCACCCTGGAGGGGCTGACGGCCTTCCTGCGCACGGCCGGGCTCTCCGTCCACAAGCTGCCGGAACAGCTGGAGGTGGTGGACGCCCTGCCGCGCAACGAGACCCTGCGGAAGGTGCTGAAGTACCGGCTCAGGGAGCGGTTCGGGGCAGCGGGGTCACCGGCGGCGGAGGAAACGCCGAAGGCAGCGGAGTAGGCGCGGCGGCCGACGGGACGACGGGCGGCGGGGCGACGGGCTCGCCCGCGAGGGCCGCGGGCACGTCCCCGTACACCTCGAAGAGCCGGGTGACCCCGAGCGCGGCGAACACCCGGGTCACGTGCCCGTGCCCCTCCCCCGCCTCGGGGAGGACGATCCGCAGCCGCCCGCCGCAGGAGCGCAGCAGCCGGCGGGCGGCGACGAGCACGCCGATCCCGCTGGAGTCGCAGAACCTCACCCCGGAGAGGTCGACGACGAGATCGTGGCGGCCGGCGGCCACGGCGTCGTGGACCCGCCGCCGTACCCGTGGCGAGGTCAGCAGGTCCAGCTCACCGCGCAGGCGCAGCACCGTCCATCCGGCGCGCTCGTCCTCGTCGGCCTCGATCGTCGTCACGGACGGGCGCCTGCCCCGCGGGGCCCCGCCGAAACCCCCCGTGCCCGGTATGACGCTTTCCTTACCATCCGCTCCCTCGTGAAGGCCGCACTTGCGGCAAACGGGCGTGCGTCGTCGGCGCCTCGCACTAGTTTGGGGTGGAGGACCGGACAGGACGGGACAGGAACCGACAGCGGCACGACGGTACGACGCCACGACGGCACGCACGACGGCAAGGCGCCACGGCACAGGGAAGCGGAAGGCGGAGGGCTCGGATGGCGACGGACACACCACCGCGCTGGGACCGCAGGATGCAGCAGCGGCTCGCACGCGGCGAGGCCGCCGCGCTCGGCGAGCTGTACGACCGCTACGCCTCCCTCGTGCACAGCCTCGCCCACCGCGTCCTCGACGACGACCAGGCGGCCGACCAGGTCACCCGCGAGGTCTTCGGCTACATCTGGGAGAACCCGGAGGCGTACGACCCCCGGCAGGGCAATCTGCGCTCCTGGGTGGCCGGGGTGGCCCAGCGGACGGCCGTGCACCGGCTGCGGCAGACCGAGGCGACGGCGTACGCGGAGACCGGCATCGGCTCGGCGGAGGAGCTGGAGGCCAAGGTGCGCCGGGCCTCCGTCGCCGCCCGCGCCGACTACATCGTCACCTCCATGCCGGCCCCGCTCCGCAAGGCGCTCGAACTGGCGTACTTCCAGCGGCGGGACTACCGCCAGACCGCCGCCGACCTGTCGATCAGCCACGAGGAGGCCAGACGCCGGCTCCGGCTCGGCCTCCAGCTCCTCTCCTCGGCCAACACCCGCCCGCCGGACGGACCGCCGGGCGGCTACGGGCGTGCGCTGTGACGGCGGCGAACGGCGAGGGCGACGACCTCGCACGCGCCCCGTGGATACCGGCCCCGAGAGAGTCGGCCGACGACCACGCCGACCTCGCGGAGCCGCCCCCTGCCCTCTCCCACACCGTGCTCAAGTCCCTCCTCGGGGCGTGGGCGCTGTCGGCGTGCTCGGCGGCGGAGACCAGGGCGGTGGAGGACCACCTGACCGCCTGCGCCCCGTGCGCGGACGAGGCGCTGCGCCTGCGCGACGCGGTGACGCTGCTCCACGAGGACCGGGACCTCGACCTCGACCCGCTGCTGCGCTCCCGGGTCTTGGAGAACTGCCTCGGCCGCCGCCCGGCCCGCATCCCGGTGCCGGCGTGGGCGACGCCGTACGACGCGGAGACCGCCCGGCTCGACGCGCTGCTGCGGGACATCGGCGAGTCCGAGTGGCACGCGCCGGTCCGGCTCAAGTGGCACGAGGACGACCGCCCGGCCCGGCGGAAGTCGACGGTCGCGGGCGTGATCGGCCACCTCCTGGCGGTGGACGGCCTGGTGTCGGGCGCGCTGGGCCTCACGGACCCCCTGGGCCCCGACGTCTCCCCTGACCTCACGCCCACCGAGCGGACGGAGGCCTTCTGGGAGTCCCTCGACCGCCCGCCGAACCGCTCCCTCCGGGCCCCCTGGCGGGACCAGAGCCACACCCTGATCCGCACGGTCTCCTTCGCGGGCCGCGAGGTCGCGGACCTGACCGTCACCTACGGCGACTTCGCCCTCCCCCTGAAGGACGCCCTGCTGGAACGGGCCTTCGAGTGCTGGCTCCACGCGGACGACATCGCGAACGCGGTGGCCTACCCGTACGACCCGCCGAGCGGCCCGCACCTCCACGGCATGATCGACCTGGCGGCCCGCCTGCTGCCGGCCGCCGTCGCCCACCGCCGCCGATCGGGCCGGGCGGCACCGGCCCACGGCCTCGTCACGGCGGGCGCGCCGGGCCGCTCGCTCCATCTGGAGGTGGAGGGCGCGGGCGGTGGCCACTGGTACATCGCCCTGGACTCCCCGGCGGCGCTCGGCTCCCCGGACCACGCGGTCGCGCAGGTCGCCCTGGACGGGGTCGAGTTCTGCCGCCTGGTGGCCGGCCACATCACCCCCGAAGAAGCCGCCGCCGGCCAGACCGGCGACCGCGAGGCCATCCAGGACGTCCTGGCGGCCGCCGCCTCCTTGAGCCACTTGTAAGGCGGTACCCCCGCCGCACCGGCGGGGGTGTGTCCCGGTGGGGTCAGGTGAAGACGACGGTGCGGCGGCCGTTGGGGAGGATGCGGCGCTCGGCGTGCCACTTGACGGCCCGCGCCAGCGCCTGGCACTCCACGTCGCGCCCGATCGCGACGAGCTGGTCCGGCGTCACCTCGTGGCCGACCCGCTCGACCTCCTGCTCGATGATCGGCCCCTCGTCGAGGTCCGCCGTGACGTAGTGCGCCGTCGCCCCGATCAGCTTCACCCCGCGCGCATGCGCCTGGTGGTAGGGCTTCGCTCCCTTGAAGCTCGGCAGGAAGGAGTGGTGGATGTTGATGATCCGCCCGGACAGCCGCTTGCACAGCTCGTCCGACAGCACCTGCATGTACCGCGCGAGCACGACCAGCTCGACGCTCTCCGCCTCGACGAGCGCGAGCAGCTCCGCCTCCGCCTCCGCCTTCGTCTCCTTCGTCACGGGGATGTGCCGGAAGGGGATGTCGTACGAGGCGACGAGCTCCGCGAAGTCCGTGTGGTTGGAGACGACCGCGACGATCTCGACGGGCAGCGCGCCGATGGACGACCGGAAGAGGAGGTCGTTCAGGCAGTGGCCGAACTTCGACACCATCAGCACGACCCGCATGCGCTCGTCGGCGCGGTGGATCTGCCAGTCCATCTGGAAGGAGTCGCCCACCGCCGCGAAGCTCGCCCGCAGCTTCTCCACCGTCACCGGCGCCTCCGCCGAGAAGTGGACCCGCATGAAGAAGAGACCGGTGTCACGGTCTCCGAACTGCTGACTGTCCTCGATGTTGCATCCGGTGATGAAGAGGTAGCTCGACACGGCGTGCACGATGCCCTGCTTGTCCGGGCACGAGATGGTGAGGACGTACTGGTCGGTCATCCGGACAGCGTGCCACACCGCACGTCCCGGCCCGTACCCCGTCCGCCCTCCGGAACACCCCGCCCGGCGGGCCTCACGCGCGCGTGAGGATCCTCAGCACGTCGAGCGAGCGCGGCGGCACGTCCGGCTCGTCCCCGTCGGCCGTGGCGAGGCGCACGTGCGCCTCGCGCGCCGCGCGGACCGCCTCGGGCCAGCCCGGGTGCTCCAGGTACGCGGAGACGGGCGCGTCGGGGCCGACCTGGTGAAGGATCCGCAGCACCCGCAGGACGGCGACGTCCACGAGCTGCGCCTCCCCCGAGTCGCGGAAGATCGCGCCGACGTACTTCTCGGCGGACCAGCTGTCGAGCCAGGTGTCCTCGACGAGCCGGTAGACGGCGTCGGTCACGTCCCCGTACCCCTCCTGGCCGGCGAGCCAGACGGATCGGTGGAACACGGGATCGGAGAGCATGTGCAGCGCCGATCGCACATTCGTGCGCCAGCGCCACCACGGCATGTCGTTGAGCGGCATGCCGCCCATGGTGGAGGAGCGACGGCCGCGACGGGAAGAGTTCACCGAACCGGGGGCGGTACTGGGGGCGGCACTGGACGCGGTACTGGACATCGTCCGATCGTACGGTCGCCCACCGACAACCGGACTCACACCCTCCTCTTAGACCCTCCGACCCTCGTAATTCACCTCCAGGTCACCCTTCGTTGAACAGCGCACACTCCCGCGTTACCCATGAGGCGGAATTGTGCGTGCTCATGACCGGTAGGCGACTGTCCACTCTCCTCGCGTCCGTCACCGCCGCGGCGGCCGGCGCGTCGCTCCTCACCGGGTGTGGCGTGCTCCCTGGTGCCACGGGGGGCTCCAGGGAGCCCGTCACGGTGATGACCTGGGCCCCCGACCAGACCCGCGCGACCAACATGCCCGGAATGCCCGCCATGGCCCAGACGTTCGCCCGCTGGGTGAACTCCCAGGGCGGCATCGACGGCCACGAACTGCGCGTCCTCACCTGCAACGAACAGAACACCCCGACCGGCGCGGCCGCCTGCGCCCGCCGCGCCGTCCGCGAGAACGCCGTCGCCGTCGTGGGCTCGTACAGCCAGAACGGCCGCGCCTTCATGGCCCCCCTCGAAGCCGCCGGCATCCCCTACATCGGGGGCTACGGCATCACCGAGGACGAATTCACCAGCCCCCTCTCGTACCCCGTCAACGGCGGCCTCGCCGCCCTCCTCGCCGGCCACGGCATGCAGCTCGCCGCGGACTGCGGCACGGTCTCCCTGGTCCGCCCCGACACCCTCGCCGGCGACCGGCTGCCCAAGCTGCTCGACGCCGGCCTGAAGAAGGCCAGCAAACGCGGCGCCACCGACATCCCGGCCGTCGAGGACGCCACCGAGTACACCACCCAGGCCGCCCGCGCCCGGAACAAGGCCGGCACGGAGGACGGCTGCGTCGCCGCCGTCCTCGGCGAGCGGACCCAGACCTTCTTCGACTCCTTCCGGCGGCTCCCGGAGTCCGCCGGCGGCGCCGAGGCCGACGGCTCCGGCTCGGACTCCGGCTCCGGCTCGGACTCCGGCTCGGACGAGGGCCGGGACCCGATCCGGATCTCGTCCGTCCTCGGCAGCGTCGGCCAGCCCGTCATCGACCGCACCGGCGGCGCCCGCAGCCCCTTCGAGGGCGCCTACGTCACCGGCTGGTACCCGGAGGCGGACGACAAGAGCTGGGAGTCGATGCGCAAGGTCGTCAACGAGCACGCCTTCGCCGACAACCGGGTCGACCCGACCGACACCGGCGTGCAGACCACCTGGATCGCGTACACCGTCCTCAAGCAGGTCGTCGAGTCCCTCGACGCCGACACGATCACCAGCGCGCGGATCACGGAGGCCCTCGACCACGGCGCCCGCGTGGAGACCGGCGGCCTCACCCCGCCGCTGCGCTGGATGTACGAGGACCTGCTCGGCGCTCCCGACTTCCCCAGGATCGTCAACCACGCGGTGACGTTCCAGGTGGTCAGGAAGGGCCGGCTCGTCGCCCAGAAGCCCGGCTTCGTCGACGTCGGGCCCACCCTCACCAACCGGGGCTGACCGACCCGTCCGCCCCGGCCCGCCCCCGGTCCGCCGCCCCTACAGCTGGGTGGCGGACCGCTTCTCCAGTCCGTACTTCCCGGCGGTCGGGTTCCACAGCCCGGCCGCCTCCTTCTTCGCCTCGGTCGCCTCGCCGCTCTTCGCGTTGGCCGCCTTGTACCGGTTGGTCGACTTGGCCTGGCCGCCCTTGCAGGCGTTCTTGGCCTTCATCTGGTCCGCCCAGCCCGCGTAGTGGTCGTCGGCCGCGGCCGACGCCTGCCACGCGCGCGTGAGGGCCGCCTTCAGCGCCCCGTTGTCCGGAAGCTTGTCGACGCTCAGGGTCTGCAGCTTGGTCACCAGACCCCGCCGCTGCTCGGCCGCGCCCCTGAGGTCGGCGGCCGCCTTGTCGAGGTTCTTGCACTGCTTGATCGCCTCGACCGAGCTGATCACCGCGTCCCGGCTGTCGTTGCTGGTCGCGAGGAGCTTGTCCAGCTCCTTCGCCTGCGGCTCGGCCGGGTCATCCTTCTTCTCCGGCGCCGCGGAGGCGCCGTCGCCCGCCGCCGAGGGCGCCGAGCTCGGCGCGACGCTCGTCCCGGCCGTCGGCTCCTTCTCGTCGTCGCCGCCGCTCAGCAGGGCGCCCACGCCGAGACCGACGACCGCGCAGCCCACCACGACGGCCGCGATCAGCGCGACCGGCGACTTCCGGCGCGGCGCGGGCTCGTCGTCGTAGTAGTACTCGTCCTGCTGCCCGCCGGGCGCCTGGTAACCGCCGCCGCCCTGGTAGCCGTACTGCTGCTGCGGCGGCTGGTGGTGCTGGGGCTGCTGCTGGTACGGAGCCGGGGCGGGCTGCTGGTACGCCGGGGGCGCGGGCTGCGCCGGCGCCGAGTCCCGGAAGAGGGAGTCGAACTCGGCGGGCGGCTGCGACGGCCCGGGACCGCCCGGCACCGGACCACCGGGCACCGGACCGCCGCTCCCCGGCAGGGGGGCTATGTACTGCGTCGCGTCCGAGGCACCCGTCTGCGCCCCCGCGGGCGGCTGCGGCAGCGGCCCGGTCCCCAGGAACTGCGTCTGCGCGCCGCCCCCGGCACCGCCCACCGGAGCGATGTGCTGCGTCGCCTGCAGGTCCGCGACCGGAGCGGCGGCCGGCGGCGGATAGCCGTACCCGGCGGGCGGGCCCACCGGCGGCACGCCCCCGGGCACGGGCGCGATGTGCTGGGTCGCCTGCAGGTCGGCCGCGCCGTGCGCGGCGACCGGCGGCGGATAGCCGTACCCCGCCGGAGGACCCGCCGGAGGCATCGGCGCGCCCTGCGGCTGCGCCGGGATCGGCGCGATGTACTGCGTGGCCTGGAGATCACCGGCGGCCGGCGCCTCGGGCGGCAGCGGCTGCGCGGGGGGCAGCGGCTGCCCGCCGGGCTGGGGCGGACCGCCCGCGGGGCCCCAGGCACCACCCCACGCCTGCGCGCCCCCCTGCTCCGGACCCTGTCCGTTCTGCGTCACCGGGACTCCTACTGATGGACCGACCTACGGAATCGTCGGCTCACGCTACCGGGTGCGTCCCTCGCTCCGCACACACGTGTGAGCCCGGTAACACCCTCCCCGTGGAACGGAACCGACCCGCGATCCGTCCGCTCACACCGCGTGCACCTCCAGGCGCGCCTCGAACTCCCGGACCACCGCCTCGCCCGCGTACGGCTCCAGGCGCTCCCTCAGCTCCTCCACGTACTCCGCCCCGCGCGACGACCGCAGCGTGCCGAGGAGTTCGAGCGCGCGCGTGCCCGTGCGGCACGCCTCCTCGATCTCCCTCTGCTCCACGCGCGCGTGCGCGAGCAGCGCGAGCCCGATCGCCCGCCGCCGCGCCCGCGTCTCCGGATGCCCGGCCAGCGACTCCTGCGCCGCCCGCACCGCCGCGTCCGCGCGCCCCAGGTCCCGGTAGCAGTGCGCCAGTTCGTCCGCCAGATAGGCCTGGTCGAAGTGGGCGATCCAGGCCGGGTCGTCGCCCGACTCCGGATCGGCCGCCTCCAGCGCGCGTACGGCACGTCCCGCCGCCGACTCGAAGGCCCGGTCGTCGCCCATCAGCGCGTGCCCGCGCGCCTCCGCCGCCAGGAACATCGCCTGGGCCCTCGGCGGCACCCCGCCCCGGGTCCCCTCCTGCGCGGCGCGCGCCAACTGGGCGATCTCCCGCGGGTTCCCGAGCTCCGCCGCCAGGTGGCTCATCGACGCGGCCAGCACGTAGCCGCCGTACCCGCGGTCCCCGGCCGCCTGCGCGAGCCGCAGCGCCTGGATGTAGTACCGCTGCGCCAGGCCCGGCTCGCCCGTGTCCACCGCCATGTACCCGGCCAGCTCGGTCAGTCGGGCCACCGCGCCGAACAACTCCCGCCCCACCTCCTCCCGGTAGGAGCCGGACAGCATCCCGGAGACCACGCTGTCGAGGTAGTGGACCACCACCGGCCGGACGTGACCGCTGCCGAAGCGCCGGTCGAGGTCGACGAGCGCCGCCGTCATCTCCCGTACCGCCGCCACGTCCGCGCGCCCCACCCGGGCCCCGGCCGCCCGCGCCACCTGCGGGTCGACGCCGCTGATCAGCCAGTCGCGGCTGGGCTCCACGAGCGCGGAGGCGGCGACCGTGGACCCGGTCAGGAAGTCCCGGCGGCCCACGTCGCTGCGGTAGAGCTCGCAGACCTGCTCGATCGCGCCGAGCACGGTCGGCGCGAACTGGAGGCCGACGCCCGCCGCGAGGTTCCGGCCGTTGGCCATCCCCACCTCGTCGATCGTCACCGTCCGCCCGAGCTTGCGGCCGATGGCCTCCGCGATGATGCCGGGCGCCCGGCCGCGCGGCTGCTGCCCGCGCAGCCAGCGCGCCACCGAGGTCTTGTCGTACCGCAGGTCGAGACCGCGCTCCGCGCCGACCATGTTGACCCTGCGGGCGAGACCGGCGTTGGAGCACGCGGCCTCCTGGATGAGCGCCTGGAGCCGTTCGTTGGGCTGTCGCGGCACGAGTGGCCTGGCTGCCATGAGTGGAACCCCCAGACGGGACGGGTACGGACACGAAGGGATCACTGCCCGGCGGATATCCGGTCAATGCCGATGTGAACACGCGAAACCGGACACGCCGACGGGCGGTCCGCGGCACCCCGCCCCGCCCCGTGCCGTGTCCGCCCCGTCCTCTTCCGTACCCCTCCCCCGCTCCCCGGTCCCCCGCGCGCCCCCGCGCGTGCACCCATGCGCCCCGCATGCAGGATCGATGCCTCACTCCCGGCGCCGCCGCGCCCGTAACCCCAGGTGACGGGGGCAGTTGTCTTCGACGTGGATGAGACCATCGGAGTCACGACGGAAGCCGCACAGATCCCCAAGCAGCGAGGCGAGCAGCTGCTCGACAGCGCCGTGCGGTATGCGGAGGAGCGGCACTGGGACGTGTTCCCGGGGACCTGGCTGGAAGCCGTCGACGGCCGGGAGCGCTGCTCCTGCGGCACCGCCGACTGCCCCCTGCCCGGCGGACACGCCGTGAGGCCCGACTGGGCGACGCTGGCGACCGGGAGCGGGGTGGGCGCCCGGCGCATGTGGTCGAAGCAGCCGAAGTCGTCGATCCTCCTCCCCACCGGCCGCACCTTCGACGCGATCGAGGTCCCCGAGGCGGCCGGTTTCCTCGCGCTCGCCCGCATGGAGCGGATGGAGCTGACGCTGGGCCCCGTGACCTGCACGCCGGACCGCCGGATGTTCTTCTTCGTGCTGCCGGGCGCCGCCGCCAAGGTGCCCGACCTGATCCGCAAGCTCGGCTGGGCCCCGTCCGCGCTCGACCTCGCCACGCGCGGGGAGGGGCATTACGTCGCGGCGCCGCCCACCCGGATCGGCGGCCGGGGCGCGGTGCTGTGGGCGCGCCGCCCCACACCCGCCAACCGCTGGCTGCCGGACGCGGAGGAGCTGATCAGCGCGCTGGCGTACGCGTGCGGGCGCGAGGCGGCGGAGGCGCGGTCACGCCGTCAGTGACCTGGGGTTGCCCCCGGACGGCCCCTTAGGGTGGCCGGAACGACGCGAACAGGCGTCGCAGGGGACAACCGAAGGGTTGACGGACCATGCCCGACCAGGCATTTGACGGGACGTTCGAACCGACGGGCGCCGCACCGGAGAACTCCGGCGCGGCGCCCGCGGTGCAGGTGGAGGGGGTGTGGAAGCGGTTCGGGCAGCAGATCGCGGTGAACGGGATCGATCTGGTGCTGCCCGCGGGGAAGTTCATCGGTCTCGTCGGGCCCAACGGCGCCGGCAAGACCACCACCCTCTCCATGATCACCGGCCTGCTGCGGCCGGACGCCGGCCGCATCCGGGTGGCCGGCCACGACGTGTGGCGGGACGCCGAGTCGGTGGCGCAGGTGAAGGCCAGGATCGGGATCCTGCCGGAGGGGCTGCGGCTCTTCGAGCGGCTCTCGGGCCGTGAACTCCTCGCGTACAGCGGGCGGCTGCGGGGGCTGCCCGGTGCGGAGGTGGACAAGCGGGCCACCCAGCTCCTGGACGTCCTGGACCTGGCGGGTTCGCAGCACAAGCTGGTCGTCGACTACTCGACCGGCATGCGGAAGAAGATCGGGCTCGCGGCGGCCCTGCTGCACAACCCGGACGTGCTCTTCCTCGACGAGCCCTTCGAGGGCGTCGACCCGGTGTCGGCGCAGACCATCCGCGGCGTCCTGGAGCGGTACACCTCCTCCGGCGCGACCGTGGTCTTCTCCAGCCACGTCATGGAGCTGGTGGAGTCGCTGTGCGACTGGGTCGCGGTGATGGCCGGGGGCCGGATCCGGGCGCAGGGGCCGCTGGCGGAGGTGAAGGGCTCGGCCGCGACCCTCCAGGAGGCGTTCCTGGAGCTGGTGGGCGCCCACGACCGGGCGGCGGCGGGGGACTCGCTGGACTGGCTGGGCGGCGCCCGGGGAGACCGCTCGTGAGCGCCCCGGCCACCGCCGGCGCTTCCGCACCCGGGTCCGCCCCCGCTTCCGAGCCGTCGCTCACCCCCCTCTTCGTCCGGCTGAAGCTGTCGCTGCTGCGGAACGGGCTGCGGCAGTCCAGCGGGCGCACGGCCGCGTTCGTCGCCTCCCTGGTGGTGGTGCTGCTGATCGCCGCCTTCATGGTGCTGGGCTTCCTCCTGCTGCGGGGGCACGAGCCCGCCGGGGCGGTCGCGGTGCTGACGACCGGGGTCTTCGGGCTCGGCTGGGCGGTGATGCCGCTGTTCCTGCCGAGCGGGGACGAGACGCTCGACCCGTCGCGTCTGGTGATGCTGCCGCTGCGGCCGCAGCCCCTGGTGCGGGCGCTCCTCGCGGCCTCGCTGGTGGGCACCGGCCCGCTGTTCACGCTCTGCCTCGCGGTCGGGGCGGTGGCGGCCGTGGCGCACGGGACGGCGGCGACGGTGACCGCGGTGCTCGCCGTGCCGCTGGTGCTGCTCGTGTGCGTGGCGCTGTCGCGGGCGATCGCCACGGCGAACGTACGGCTGCTGACCTCCCGCAAGGGCCGGGACATGGCGCTGCTGAGCGGTCTGCTGATCGCGCTCGGCATCCAGGCGGTCAACTTCGGCGCCCAGGCGCTGGGCCGCGCGGAGGACCTGTCGGTGCTCGACACGGCGGCGTCGGTGGTGGGCTGGCTGCCGCCGGCGTCGGCGGTGGCGGCGGTCGGCGCCGCGGCCGACGGCGACCTCGCGCTCGCCGCGGCGCGGCTGCTGCTCGCCGCGGCGGCCCTGGCGGCGCTGCTGTGGTGGTGGCGGCGGAGCCTGGTGCGGCTGATGGTCGAGCCGGACGGTTCGACGATCGGCGCGGCCCCGGACTCGGTGAAGGACCCGGCGGCGGGGCGGGGGCTGCTGGCGCGGCTGCTGCCCGAAGGCCGTACGGGCGCGGTGATGGAACGTTGCTTCCGCTACATCTGGCGCGACCCGAAGACGAAGGCGGCCTGGGTGTCGGCGCTGGCGGTCGGCGCGCTCGTCCCGCTGTTCAACGCCTTCCAGGAGAACGGCTCGGTCTACTGGGCGTGCTTCGCGTCGGGGATGCTCGGCGTGCAGATGTTCAACCAGTTCGGGCAGGACTCGTCGGCGTTCTGGATGGTGGCGCAGACGATCTCGTCACGGGAGGACGCGTACGCGGAGCTGCGCGACCGGGCGTACGTGATGACCGCGATCACCGTCCCCTTCACGGTCGTCGTGGCCATGGCGACGGCCGCGGCCACCGACGGCTGGACCCAGCTCCCCGAGGTCTTCGGGATGTCGTTCGCCCTGCTCGGGGCGATGCTGGCGCTCGGCGTGGTCACCTCGGTGCGGTACCCGTACGGGATCCCCCAGGACTCGCGCCGCAATGTGGCGCCCGGCCAGGGCGGCATGGCGATCGCGGCGATCTTCGGCGGCATGTTCGGCGGCCCCCTGCTGTGCGCCCCGCTGATCGCCCTCCTCGTCTGGCTGCGCGTCTCCGACCACCACGGCCTCCTGTGGCTGCTGCTCCCCCTGGGCGTCACGTACGGCGCCCTGCTCCTGTGGGGCGCCCTCCGCCTGATGTCGGGCCGGATGGTGCGCCGCCTGCCGGAGATCCTGGCGGCGGTCGGCAAGAGCTGAGGCGGTTCCAGGCAAGGCCGAAGGGGCGTCCACGCGCGCGTGGACGCCCCTTTCCGGTCCCTGGGCTTTTCCGGGTCCCCGGGCTTTCGGGTCCGGCGGTCAGAAGACGAGCTGGGAGCCGTTCACCGGGAAGTCCAGGCCCATGACTTCGCGGCCCTTGAACGGTGCGCTCCAGCTGCCGGTGCCCTTGTACAGCCAGTTGCCGGTGGGGCTGAGGCCGACGAGGTCGGGGCGGCCGTCGCCGGTGGCGTCGCCGACGCCGACGAGGTGGGTGTACGCGTTCCACCCGCCGCCGATCCGCTTGCGGGCGGTGAAGGTGCCGTCGCCCTTGCCCAGGTAGAGCCACAGGACGCCGTCCTTGTCACGGGCGACGAGGTCGCCGGCGGCGGCTCCGCCGATGTTCCCGGTGGCGGCGAGCTTGGTGTAGGTCTGCCAGCCGCTGCCGATCCGCTTGCGAGTCTCGAAGGGCCTGGTGGCGGAGCCGGTCGCCTTGTAGAACCACAGGACGCCGGTCTTGTCGGCGGCGAGGAGGTCGGGCCGGCCGTCGCCGGTGAGGTCGGAGCCGCCGGCGAGCTTGTCGTAGGTCTGCCAGCCGCTGCCGACCCGGACCCGGGTGGCGAAGCCACCGGTGCCGTTGCCCTGGTACAGCCAGAGCACGCCGTCCTTGTCACGGGCGACGAGGTCGCCGACCGCCGAACCCGCGAGGTTCCCGGCCGCCTCGATCCGGTCGTAGATCTGCCAGCCGGCGCCGACGAGCGCGCCCGCGCCGGCCTCCAGGAGCTGTCCGTCGTTGGCGTAAGGGCTGTAGTAGGAGTCCTGGCGCCACAGGCGGCCCCCCGAGTCACGGCTCAGCAGGTCGAGGGAGCCGTTGTCGCCGAAGTCGTGCGGCCGGGTGGCGCGGGTGACCGTGAAGGCTCCCTCGGCGGTCGCGGTGGGGCCGATGCCGTTGAGCGGCTTGGCCTCGACCGCCCACGTGTAGGCGCCGTTGGGGGCGGCCTCGCTGCCGTACCCGAAGGTGCCGTCCCAGGTGAACGACACCTGGGGGTCGTAGGGGTGCGTCTCGGTCAGCACGGTGCTCTTGCCGGTGCGGACGTGCCGCAGCGTCACCTTGATGTCGACGGACGTCCGGGAGAAGGTCCAGCCGAAGACCGCCTTCCCGCCGTTCTTGTCGAAGTCGACCACGGCGGGCGGGCCGCCGGCGCCGATCGCGACCTCGGTGGGCTCGCCGGTGGTGGCCACCAGGGTGACCTCCGGCTTCGCGCCGCCCTTGTCCTCGACCCGGTACATGCCCTCGCCCTGGCCGACGAGACCGCCGCGCACGTAGAGGCTCCCGTCCGGGGCGGCGACGGAGGAGGTGAGGTGGTCGAGCAGCTTCACCGGGGCCGCGGCGGGGTCCGTCAGGCTGTACGCGGTGACGGAGTGCAGCGGGTTCGTGGTGGCCGTGGTGAGACCGTCGGCCTCGCCGTACACGACCCAGCCGGCGAGCAGCCCGACCTGGAGCTCGTCCGACCGCTCGTCCGCGACCGGGATCTCCCGCACCTCGCCCGTGGCGCGGTTCAGGACGAAGACCTTCGGACGCTCGGTTCCGGCGCCCTCGGTCCAGGCGACGTGGGTCTCGGAGACCGCGACGTCGCCGTCGGCCGACGCGGCCGTACGGTCGTGGATCTCGCCCACGGTGCCGGTGGCGAGGTCGAGCAGACCCCACTTCTCCGAGGTGCCGTCGTTGAAGGTGACGAGGGCGTGGTCCGGGGTCCCGGGGGCGACGCTCATCCAGACGGAGTCCTCGGGGAAGCCGGTCACGACGGTGGTGCCGGCGGCGGTGTGCTTCCGCAGCACCGTGCCCGTCTCGGTCTCGACGGACGTGAAGACGGCGTCGCCGGCGGATCCCGCGTATTCGACGGTGCCGGTGTTCGTCACGCCCAGGGGGACCTGCAGCGGGCCGCTGGCGTTTACGTTCCGCTGTTCCACGAAGTAGTGGCCGACGTGGATCACGTAGTCGTCGGTCCGCGTGGACCGCAGCTGGGTGAGGCCGGTGTAGCCCTGGCCGGTGCCGTCCTTGTACGACCGGACACCGTACGTACCGGTCTCCGGGGTGAGCGTGAGGAAGTGGGTGTTCCCGGCGCCGACCAGGTCGGCCTTCTTGGGGAACGGCACGGCGGTCTCCACCGCGTCCGCGGCGGCCGCGGTGACCGCTCCGGCCGCGACGGGCGAGGCGTGCGCGGGAAGGGTCAGCAGGCCCACGCCGACGGTCGCGGCGAGGACGGTGCTGACGGCTGCCGCGAGGTGACGGCGGTGCGGACGGACCAGGAGCACGTTCTGTTCCTCCAGGAAACGAGGCAGGCACGAGACAGGGGCAAGAGACAGGCTTTTCTCTCTCGTCCCATAGGACCCACGAGAAGCCGAAAGGTTGTACGCCGAAGGTTCGTTCGCGTGCGTCGGTTCGTCCGCGTCAGCCGGCGGGGCGGAACGTGTGGGTGACCGTGATCGGGCCGACGATGTGCGCGTTGAAATCGTCCAGCTCCCCGGCCGGCACCCACAGCTCCAGGATCGTGCTGCCGCCGGCCTGCTGGACGGGGTAGCGGGTGAGGAAGGCGGAGTCGACCTCGAACCGGGTGACGTAGCCGACGCCGCTGTGCTTCACGTTCCAGTCGCGGGCGATGCGGATCGCGTAGTCCTCGTTGAGCACCGGGTAGAAGATCGGCTGCTCGGGCAGGCGCGGCGGCCAGGCCCGCCACCCGAGCTCACGGACGAGCGCGAGCTCCTCGGGCCCGGTGGGGCGCCAGAGGGTCGTCGTCGGCCGGGCCTGCGGGCGGGAACTGGTCATGGCGGGCAACGTATCCGGCCGTCGTGAGCGGCGGCCACGGGTTTTCCACAGGCGGTTGTCCACAGGGGTGTCGGGGGCGGGGGGAGCGGGCCATGATGCTGACGAGGGGCACGGGACGGGCAACGACTGGGGGAGGTTCGCATGGGGTTCTTCGGGCGACGGAAGAAAAGGCCCGCGGGGGCGCAGCCGGGGACGGCGAGTGCGGCGGTACGGCCGACGGGCGTGGACCGCGACCGCCTGAAGCAGCTGACGCAGGAGGCGTACGAGGAGGGGGTCGGGCACCAGGTGCTGCCGAGCCGGGCGCGGGCGGCGCTCGACGCCTTCGACCGCTCGGCCGGCCACCTCGACGAGCTGTTCCGGTCGGCACCGGACGACCCGCAGCTCTGGCAGATGCGCGGCGCGCTGCTCTACTCCCGGGCCACCGCCCACCTCGCCCTGGACCGGCACGAGGCGGCGACGGCGGACCTGACCGCCTGCGTGGACGCCTACGGAAGGAGCGGTCTCCCCGACGCGGCCCTCCTGGCGGCGGACGCCCTGATACGCCGGGCCCGGGCGTACGGCGAGGCGGGGCGCCCGATGGCGGCGCTCGCGGACGTGGACCGGGCGATCGGCGCGTACGTGCAGGCGGGCGCGTACGAGTCACCGCACCCGCTGCTCCCGGACTTCGCGCGGGTCCTGGCGCTGGCGGCGACCGTCCAGCTGAAGGTCGGGGACGTGGACCAGGCCCTGGCCTGCGCCCGCCAGTCCCTCGCCCGCTACCAGGACCTGACCCGGCAGCGCGGCGGCCTCGGCCGCGAGGAGGCCGGCTACATGGCGGACGCGGCCGGCGACACCGCCTCCCGCCTGGAGGCGGCCCGGGGCAACTGGGACGCGGCACGTGCGGTGAACCAGGTGGTCCGGGAAGCGGCGGAAGCGGGCGTGGGGAACCTGGGCCAGGCCCTGGCCAGGGAGGGCCTCCACCTGCGCCTCTCGGGCCGCGCCCGCCAGGCGGAACCGCTCCTGGCCCGAGCGGAGCAACTGGCACCGGGGGCGCTGGCCCGGGAAGAGGAACTGGCCGCCCTCCCCTTCCCTCCGTCCCTGGCCCAATCCCTGACCGCCGCCGAGTCGATCCTCCGGGACCACGGGAACGCCTCGATCTCCCCGCGCGAAGTGGCCGCCCTGCGCGTGGAATTGACGGACCACGAGTCGTACTCGGCCTCGGTGCGCGTCCGCATGGGCTCCACCTTCGCCCCCAAGGCGGCCGCCCTGGCGAGCCTCGCGAACCTCCTCCTCCAGGAGGGCCACGTGGCGGAGGCCTGGCGCACGGCCCTGGAGACGCATCTCGTCTGCGACTCCATCGTCCGCCGCGCCGCCGACGCCGCCGAGGACCTGCTTCCCGCCCTGGCCACCCCCTGGCGCGACGCCCTGGCAGTGGCCGCCGAGGCGGCCAGGGCAGCGGAACGCCCGACCTTCACGGAGGACGTGAAGACCATGACGGCAGCGCTCGCGACGGCCCTGGACGGCGGGTGAGCACGAGGCGGTCCCGCCGCTGAGTACCCGTACTCACGCCGTCGCGCGGCCCCCGGTCCACAGTGGTGATCACCAACGGACCGACCCGAGGAAGCGACCGATGCCGACTGCGTCCCACCCCCGCCGCGAACCGCTCCCGCGTCGACTCCTCGCGCTGGCCGCGGGCAACTGGCTCGCCCGGGCGTACCTGGCGGTGTTCGCCGTGTCCCTGGCGGTCACGTTCCTCGACCCGGAGAGCCCCTTCGCCGGAAGCTCCATGCTGCTGACGGCGCCCCTGTCCTTCCTCCCGGTCTTCGTCCCCGCCGGCCCCGGGGCCGGGATCGGCGGGGTGGCCGATGTGGCGGCGGTGGCGACGTTCGCCCTCTGGCACCTCCTGTGCGCCCTGGTGAACGCCGCCGCGCTCGGCGCCCTGGCCACGAGGTCCGCGGCCTTCCTGCCGGGCGGCGCGCGCGGGGTCCGCCGGCCGGGGGTCCGGGCCTTGCTGGCGCCCGCGGTGGACAACTGGCCGGCGCGTGGCTACCTCGCCGTCGTCGCGGCGGCGCTGGGGTTCTTCCTGTGCGCGGTGTTCGTGCTGCCGGATCCCGGGTTCGCCGGGATCTACCCGCTGATGGCGACGGCGCCGCTCGGCTTCGTCGCGCTGGCGGTGTCGTCGCCCGCCGAGTTCCTCTCCTCGGCCGCCTGGCTGAGCCCGTTGGTCTTCTCCCTCGGGGTGGCCCTGTCCGGGCTGGTCAACGCCGTGCTGCTGGGCCTGCTCGTACGCAGGCTGCGGCCGCGGGAACCGCACCCGGCCGCCTGAGGTCGACCCACACGGCCTCACCGGCCCCACCCCCTAGAAGTCCTCCCGGAGTCGCGCGGCGAAGGCCCGGGCCGCCGCCAGGTCCTCGGCGTCCGGGCGCCGCTTGTTGATGCCGCCGACGAGCTTGAAGGGCGCCCAGGTGTCGTGGGCCCGGCAGGTGAAGCTCGCCTGCACGCGGTAGCCCCTGGCTTCGAGGAGCCGGGTCAGGGGGCGGGTGAACGGCGCCGGCGGCAGCTCCGGAAGGCCGCTGGTGGCGAACACGAACGTCCGCCCCCGCCCGTCCGGAAGGCCTTTGACGAAGTCGGTCATGCTGCGGTGCGGCCTGCCGTAGAAGACCCCCGAACCGAACCCGACCAGGTCCGCCCCGGCCAGTTCCTCCCCATCGGCCTCCTCGGGGGAGACGACCTTCGCGCCCAGCACCCGGGCCATGGCGTCGGCGACACGACGAGTGTTTCCGTGCGACACGGAGGCGCACACGATGACGGCCTTCATCTCCACGATCCTCTCTCTCGCTTCTCGCGCTTCTGCAGTGAGGACCGCGCGGCGGCGCCGGATGTGACAGCGGCGCACGACGCGCAGGGCCTCCGTCCCGGCAAGGGGGCGGAGGCCCTGTGGCGTGGGGCGCGTGGAACGCGCCGCTAGAAGACGGCGTTCATGTCGTCCCAGTTGTAGTCGCTGTCGTGGTGGGAGCCCGCGTTCAGGCCGCCGGTGCCCCGGCCCGTGTACACCAGCATGCAGCCGGCTCCGTAGCAGTTGCCGCCCGTGAGCGACGCCGGGGCGCCGCTGCCGGTGATGGCCAGCAGGTCGTTGGGTTCGCCGTACTCGATGTTGCCGATCCCGACGAAGGTCTTCATCGCGTTCCAGCCGGCGCCGACGAGGACCCGGGAGCCGAGGGCCCCGGGCTTGGTCGGGTAGCGCCAGAGCTTGCCGGTCGACGCCTCGCGGGCCAGGAGGTCGGGCCGGCCGTCGCCGTTCATGTCACCGGGGGCGACGAGTGCGTTCATCGCGTTCCAGCCGCCGGAGCCGAGCAGCTTGCGGGCGCCGAGGCCGGTGCCCGTACCGGGGTACATCCACAACTTGCCCGTGGACTTCTCCACCGCCAGCACGTCGGAGCGACCGTCGCCGGACAGGTCGCCGAAGGCGGTGAGGTGGTTCATCGCGTTCCAGCCGCCCGAACCGATCAGCACGCGCGAGCCGACGAAGCCCGTGCCGGAACCCTTGTACAGCCACAGCCTGCCGGTGGACGCCTCGCGGGCGATCACGTCCTCCTTGCCGTCACCCGAGAAGTCACCGTGCCGCGTCAGGGCGTTCATCGCGTTCCAGCCCGGGCCCACCAGCTTGCCGCTGCCGTCGCCCCCCAGGAACCACAGGCGGCCGACCTTGTCGCGGACCAGGAGGTCCGACCGGAGGTTGCCGTCGAGGTTGGCGAAGGAGGACCGGGTCGAGGCGTCGGAGAAGACGTACCAGTTCGGGTAGGCGGGCCCCGTGCACTCGCGGTACGTGGGGACGAGCTTCAGCGAGCTCATGGAGTTCAGGCCCATGTACCCCCACTCCGTGCCGCCCGGGTCGGGCTCACGGGTACCGACGCTCCAGTAGGAGGTCTTGTAGTTGGGCTCGTCGTAGCCGCACGCGTACATGTTCGTGCGGTTGGAGACCGCGTTGATCTTGTTGTCCCACGCGCCGAGCGTCGGCATGCTCGTGGTGGTCTTGAGCATGGTGCCCGTGGCGTGCGCCGTCGTCCAGGCGCAGAAGTAGCCCTTCGGGCAGTCGCTCGGCTCTGCCTGGGCGGGGGCCGCGCCCAGGCCGAGGACGCCGAGCGTGGTGAGGCCGAGCGCCGTGACCGCGGTGGCCACGCGCCGGCGCAGAGATATGCGCATGCGTTCCCTTGTGTCCCTGTATTTCCTCGTGATGGGAGGCGCGGAGACGTACCGCTCGACGCGCCGTGGGAGGACGCTACCGCGTCCGTCGGCGGGGACGCGAGGGGGTTCCCCGAGCCGCGGACCGGACCGCTCCGCGGCCGGTGGCGGTCAGGTGGTGAGGACGCCGGCCAGGAAGGGCGTCACCGCTTCGGCCCAGGCCTCCGGGTGGGTGTAGTGGAGGAGGTGGCCCGCGTCGGGGATCTCCGCGTACGCGCCGTGGGGGAGGACGCGGACCATCTCCTGGGCCTCGGCACGGCCGAGTTCGCCGTCGAGGCCGCGGACGACGAGGGTGGGGCAGCGGACCTGGGCGAGGGAGTCCCAGTGCGCGTCGTGGACCCAGGTCTCGCGGGAGGTGAGCATCTGGGCGGGGTCGAAGACCGGGCGCCAGCCGTCGGGACGTTCGGCCATCACCTCGGCGAAGAAGGCGCCCCGCGCCGGGTTCGGCGTCTCCACCCACGGGTCGTCCGCGCCGAACCAGTGGTGGACGGCCTCCAGGGACGGGAAGGGCGACGGCCAGCGGTCGAACCAGTCCCGCCAGGCGCGCTGCGAGGCCGCGCCGAGCGCGGAGGCCCGCATGTCGCAGATGACGAGGGCGCGGACCAGGTCGGGCCGCTCGGCGGCCAGTTGCCAGGCGGTGAGCGCGCCCATGGAGTGGCCGACGAGGGTGACGGGGGCGAGCCCGAGCCGCTCGATGACGGCCGCGGCGTCCGCCACGTACGCCTCGCGCGTGAAGGGTCCGGCGGGCGGCTTCTCGCTCGCTCCGTGGCCGCGCTGGTCGAGCGCGATCGTGCGGTGTCCCGCGCCGAGGAGGGCCGCGGCGGGGGCCCAGTGGCCCGCGTGGCCCATCAGGCCGTGGAGCAGTAAGACCGGGGCGCCGGACCGGCGGGGAGGGACGCGGCGGTCCTCGGGGCCGGTGGGCTGGCGGGTGATGCTCACGGCGGGCGTACGCGTGGGCGTATGGGTGTGTGCACGCGTGGACGCACGGGCCTCGGACGCGGTCCCGTCCCGGGCCGCGCCTTCCGCCGTAAAGTCCCAGGCCGCCAGCCGGATGCCGTCGGCTCCGGTGACGTCGAGTCGTCGCGCCATGTCTGGCACCCCCTCTTTCCTGTCGAACCCCGCCAGACTATCGAACCCACATTCGAAAATGCGCTTCTGCCACCCAACACCCCTCGTTCGAGTGACAGGCCTCAAGGATTGGTGCGCGCTGCCGAGGGGAGATCTTCAACGGGAGGCGGACCGCTCGGGGAAAACGGTCCGAAGGGACCGACCTTGAGAGCTCGGGGCTCCAGGTCGGAACAGGGGAGGGCAGGCCCCGGCGCCGCGAGGCGCCGGGGCCCTCTGCCGTTCCGGACGCCCTCGCTCCGGACACCCGCACACCCGACACGGCGGTGCCGGACGGGCCGTCAGAAGTGCTTCCCCGGGCGCGCGTCGGTCGGCGTACGGCCCCTGTCGAACCCATGGCCCCACCCTTCCGCGCATCACGCAGCGCACGCAGCTCGTTCCAGCCTGGCACGCCGAGGGCACGCGCGGGGCCATTCCGGCGTAAAACGGGGCGCACGGCGAACCCGTCGCCTGACCGTGGCCCATTCGTGACCGCCGGCCGCACAACCGGTCCCCCGTCCCGCTGGTCGACAGGGGCATGCGCAGTCCCCAAGTCCTCGCAAAAGGCCACCACATCGCGATCCTGAGAGACGGTCACCTCACGATCGAACAGGATCGGGCCATCACCACCGTGCCGCTCGCCGCCGTCGAAGAGGTGCGCCGGACCGGCGCGACCTCACTCGTCCTCGTCCTCACCGACGGCGCCACCCGCACCCTCCCCGAGGGCAACGCGTACTCCGCGCCCGCCTTCCACGCCGCCGTGACCGAGGCCCTGCCCGAGCAGCGCGACCCCGCGGGCAGCGCCCTCGTCACCACCGAGGAGGCCCCCGCCTGGATCCCCGTGTGGGCGGTCTGGCTGGGCGCCGTCGGCTTCGTCGGCGCCTACGTGGCGTACGTCTGGTGGACCGGGGCCGCCCACGGCCCGGGCATGGGCATGGCGGCGTTCGGCGCGGTGCCCGGTCTGCTCATCGGCGGTCTCGGCACCTTCGCCGCCGCGAGCAGCGCCCGCGACCGGCTGCTGCTCGCCCGCCGGGGCATCACCGTCGTCGCCACACGGGCGTACCACCCGAACGGCAGGAAGGCGAGCTACTACAAGTTCACCGACGTGAGCGGCAACGAGACGAACACCACCTACGGCTCGAACCGGCCCACCAACGAGATCCACGTCGTGTACGACCCCGAGGCCCCCACGACGCGACACGCCGCCTCCGAGCCGGCCTACGTGACCGTCGTCAAGCACGCCCTCGGCCTGCTGACCGGCGGAGGCGTCCTCGCGCTCGGCCTGTGGGGCGCACTCGCCCCCTACGTGTGACGGGGCCGGGACGCTTCCGCGCTCCCGGCCCCACGTCCACCGCGGTGGAAGCTCAGCGCTTCGCGACGAAGACGTGCGCCGCGACCTCCGCGTCCAGCTCCGCGGCCTCGCCGCTGCTGCCGACGAGAACGCCGCCCGCCGACTCCGACACGGAGACGACCGAGCCGGGCTGCACGCCGGCGCGGCGGAGCGTGTACATGAGCTGGGCGTCCGTCTGGATCGGCTCGCCGATGCGGCGGACGATCACCGTCTTGCCCTCGCTCGCGTCCAGGTCCGCGAGCGAGACCATCGAGTCGTCGAGGAAGGACTCGGCCTCGGCCTTCTCGCCCAGCTCCTCCAGGCCCGGGATCGGGTTGCCGTACGGCGACTCCGTCGGGTGGCGCAGAAGCTCCAGGACGCGGCGCTCCACGGCCTCGCTCATCACGTGCTCCCAGCGGCACGCCTCCGCGTGGACCTGCTCCCACTCCAGGCCGATCACGTCGACGAGCAGACACTCGGCGAGGCGGTGCTTGCGCATCACGCGCGTCGCGAGCTTGCGGCCCTCCTCGGTCAGCTCCAGGTGGCGGTCGCTCGCCACGGCGACCAGGCCGTCCCGCTCCATGCGGGCGACCGTCTGGCTCACCGTGGGGCCGCTCTGGTCGAGCCGCTCGGCGATCCGGGCACGCATCGGGACCACACCTTCCTCTTCCAGCTCCAGGATGGTGCGGAGATACATCTCCGTGGTGTCGATCAGTCCGGACATTCGTGCCCCTCGATGAGTCGTGCGCTGGCCCTGCCCCAATTCTTACGCATCGGGGCGACAAGCGGGTGGCCCCCGCCCCGGAGCGGGACAACTGAGGGCACCGGGGCGGCGGAGGCAGTATTGACAGAGCAATGGTCCAGACCGCACCGTGATCGGCGACCTCGACGAGAAGGAGCTTCCTCACATGGGCGAGAGCAAGCTGGCCGGACAGTTCTTCGACGCCGCGATCGGGCTGCTGCAGGAGGTGCGCGACGGGGACTCCGCCGAGATCGCCGCCGCCGGCGCGGCGGTCGCCGAGGCCGTCGCGAACGGCAACCGCCTCTTCGCGTTCGGTGCCGGGCACTCCTCGCTGCCCGCCCAGGACGTCGTCTACCGGGCCGGCGGGCTCGCGCTGATGAACCTGCTCGTCGTCCCCGGCGTCGTCGGCGTCGACGTCATGCCGGCGACGCTCGGCTCCGCCCTGGAGCGCGTCGACGGGCTCGCCGGGGCCGTCCTCGACTCCTCCCCCGCCTCCGCCGGCGACGTGCTCTTCATCATCTCCCTCTCCGGCCGCAACGCCCTGCCCGTCGAGATGGCCATGAACGCCCGCGCGCTGGGCCTCACCGTCATCGGCGTCACCTCGGTGGCGTACGCGACGGAGACGAAGTCGCGGCACGTCTCCGGGACGTACCTCAAGGACCACTGCGACATCGTCCTCGACTCCCGGATCGCGGTCGGCGACGCGGAACTCGCCCACGAGGGCATCGAGGCGCCGTTCGCCCCCGCCTCCACCGTCGTCACCAGCGCCCTCATGCAGGCGACGATGGCCGCCGCCGCCGAGGAGCTCGTCCGGCGCGGCGTCGAGCCGCCGCTGCTGCGCTCCGGGAACGTGGACGGCGGGCACGAGTGGAACGGCCGCGTGATGACCGAGTACGCGGACCGGATCTTCTACCGGCACTGACACCCCCACCCGCACCCGCGCCTGTACCGGCACCGACGCCTGCCGCCGCCCACGCGCGCGTACGGGGGCGGGGCCGGGGTTCGGCCGAGCGGCGGCCCCGGCGTTCAGCCGAGCGGCGGTACGTCCAGTGCCGCCGCCACCCGGGCCGCGACCGTCTCCGCGTAGAGCGCGTCCTGGCGGTCGAAGGCGCCCCGGGCGGCCGTCCGCAGGAAGGTGAGGACGCCGACGGTACGGCCCCGGGAACGCAGGGCCGTGCACAGCGCGTGCGCGGTGTCCGCGGGCCAGTGCCGGGCCGCCGCCCACTCCGCCGCGTCCCGGCCCGCGTCCACCCGCACCGAACCCGCCCGGTCCCACGCCTGGAGCGCCGGGTGATCGGTGCCGTAGCGCTGCGGGAAACCGCCCTCGAAGCCGCTGCCCAGGCCGTCCGCGTCCGGGGCGCCCGCCGGGGACGCCACCGCGCGCGTCAGCCGCCGGTCGCCCGCCACCCGGTCCACGAGACCGTGGTCGGCGAAGCCGGCCAGCGCGAAGTCGAGGAGGACGGCCACCGCCTCCGCCGGATCCGCGTACTCGGCCGCCGCCACGCCCGCGCGGTGCAGCTGGCTCCAGCGGAAGCGGGTCCGGTCCGCCTCCCGGGCCGCGAGCCGCTCCGCCGTCACGTCCTGGAACAGCCACGCCACACCCAGCGGCGCCGGCTCCTCCGTCATCGGCGACGACAGCCGTACGAAGCCGCTGCGCCAGCAGCGCCGCCGCTCCCCCGCACCCGCGCCCGAGGTCGACGCGAGCGTCACCCACAGGTCCGCCGGGGCCGGCGGGGCGCCCTCCGCAAGCACGTGCTGGAGGGCGCCCTCCAACTCCTCCACGCCCCGGGCGACGACATCGCCGAGGGGGCGGCCGAGCAGGGTCGTCCGGCCCGTGCCGATGGCGTTCGCCGCGTAGCCGTTGACGACCGCCGGGCGCAGGTCCGCGTCGATCAGGACGACGCCCCAGGGCGCGTCGTCGAAGAGGGCCTCGCTGAGCGCGATCGACCGCTCCAGGTCTATCTGGGCGTGCACCTCGCTGAAGGCGCAGTACACGCCGGCGGGCCGCCCGTCGGCGCCCCGCACCCCGGCGGACTGGCTGCGGACCAGGACCCGGCCGCCGTCCTTGCGGAGCAGCGCGAGCTCGTGGACCTGCCGTCCGGGGGTCCGCATCGCCCCCATGAGGCGGGCGAGCGTCTCCTCCGCGTCGGCGCTGCGCGCCGCCCAGCCGTCGAACCCGCGCCGCCCCACGGCCTCCGCCGCCGACCAGCCGAGGATCCGCTCGGCCTCGCGGTTCCAGTGCGTCACCGTCCCGTCCGCGTCCAGCGCGCACAGCGCCGCGTCCATCCCGTCGAGCAGCGCGGCGAGCAGGTCGCCGTCCTCGCTCGGCACGGAAGCGGTGTCCCGCGTGGACCCCGTGAAGGCACTCACCTGGCACTCCCCCCGGTAACCCCCCTGATGGGGGCCATTCAACTGGAACGTGACCCAGAACACACCCGGTTCGACGAAACGGATTCGGGGAGACGGGTCGGTTCCAGCCAGGTCGGCGGGCCGGGCCGGGCCGGCGCGGGTCAGGTCGGGGAGACGAAGCCCGACTCGTAGGCGGCGATCACCGCCTGGGTGCGGTCCCTGGCGCCGAGTTTCGCCAGAATGGCGCTCACGTGGGACTTGACGGTCTCCGTGCCGACGATCAGCCGGCTCGCGATCTCCGCGTTGGACAGCCCCCGGGCCATGAGGCGCAGGACGTCCTCCTCCCGGTCCGTCAGATGGGCCCGCACCAGGGCCTCGTGCGCTTCGTTGGCGGGTCGTTCCTGGCCGTAGGCGGCGGCCAGCTCGCGGACGGCCGCCGGGAAGAGGAGCGAGTCGCCCTCCGCGACGAGGCGGACCGCGTGGACGATCTCCACCGGGCGGGCCCGCTTGAGGAGGAAGCCGTCGGCGCCGGCGCGCAGCGCCCCGTACACGTACTCGTCGTTCTCGAAGGTCGTCACCACGAGGATCTTGGGCGGGGAGTCGACCGTGCGCAGCACGGCCTGGGTGGCCTCGATGCCGTCCATCAGCGGCATGCGGACGTCCATCGCGACGACGTCGGGGCGCAGGCTGCGGACGAGGGGGACGACGGCGGCGCCGTCCGCGGCCTCGCCGACCACCTCGATGTCCGGCTGTGCCTCCAGGACGGCCCGCAGGCCGGCCCGCACGAGGGGTTCGTCGTCTACGAGGAGGACCTTGATCGTCATCCGGTCAGCCTAGGCGGTCGTGGGAGGCGGTTCAGCGGAGCGGGAGGACCACGGAGACCCGCCACTCGCCGTCCTTCACGCCGGACTTGGCCTCGCCGCCGAGGAGCGCGGCGCGCTCGCGGATGCCGCGCAGGCCGCTGCCGGAGCCGGGGACGGCGGGGGGTCTGCCCTCGGGCAGGGGGTTGGTGACCCGGAGGCGGAGACGGCTGCGCTCCGCCGCCACGCGGACGTCGACGGGGACCTCGCCCGCGTGCCGCAGCGCGTTCGTCAGGGCCTCCTGGAGCATCCGGTACGCCTCCCGGGAGACGGGTCCCGGCAGTTCCTCGACGGGCCCGGTGATCTCGGCCTCCACGCGGGCGCCGGAGGAGCGGGCCGAGTCGAGGAGGCGGGCGGCCTCGTCGAGCCCGGGGCTCGCGCCGGCCGGGCGGCGGCCGGTCTCGCGCAGCAGCATCAGGACCCGCTCCAGGTCCTCCAGGGCTGCGCGGCCGGTCTCCTCGATGGTCGCGAGGGCCCGGTCGGTGAACTCGGGGTCCTTCGCCGCACGGGCGGCGCCCGCCTGGACCACGGCCAGGGTGAGGGCGTGGCCCAGCGAGTCGTGGAGCTCGCGGGCGATCCTGTTCCGCTCCAGGAGGCGCTCCGTCCGCTCCTCCAGGGCCGTCATCCGCTCCTTCACCGACGGGCCGAGGAGGCGGAGGGCGACCCGGGTGTCGAGCCGGCCGCCCGCGACGATCACGGCGAGGAGGGCGAGCAGCGGCAGCGGCGCAAGGGCCACCGAGCCCATGCCCGCCGGCGGGGTCAGGGAACCGATCACCGGCTCCTCCACCGCCGTGTCGAGCAGCGTCAGCGTGCACTGGAGCAGCCAGATCGTCAGCAGCCACGCCAGCAGGCCCGCCTCCATGCGGAAGACCAGCCACAGGGCCGTCCTGCCCTTGTCCGCCCAGGAGACGGACGGGGTCGCCGAGATGCCGGTGGCCGCGCCCTCGGCATGGGCCGCGCTCCGCTCCCTGGCGTGTTTGCCGGGGAAGAGCATGAGGCGCGCCTGCAGCCCCTCGGCACGGCGGGCCGACGGTATGAGGGCGACGGCCGCGACGAGCGGAATCGGCAGCGCGGCCGCGATCAGCCAGTCGCCGAGGGTCGGGGAGGACAGTCCGGGATAGACGAGTCCGGCGGCGAGCGGCACGATCGCGCCGATCGCCAGATGCAGCCACCGCGTGTACGTGACCGCCCGGATCAGGGGTCGCAGGAACATCCCGCCATCCTCGCAGCGGCGGACCGGCCGCGGCTCCCCCGCACGGGGGAGACGGTCCCCTCGGGCAGGGGATGGCACGGAGGCGGCGCGCCGCGAGTCTTGAGCCATGACCAGCATCGACATCACGAACCTCACGAAGGAATACGGCGGCCGGCGCACGGCGCGGGCCGTGGACGGGCTGACGTTCCGTGTCGAGCCGGGGCGCGTCACCGGCTTCCTCGGGCCCAACGGGGCGGGGAAGTCCACCACGATGCGGCTCGTCCTCGGCCTCGACCGGCCGACGTCGGGCACCGCCACCATCGGCGGCCGGCCGTACGCGACGCTCGACGAGCCGCTGCGGACGGTCGGCGCGCTCCTCGACGCGCAGGCCGCGCACCCGGCCAGGACCGGCCGCGACCACCTCCGCTTCCTCGCCGCGAGCAACGGCCTGCCGGCCCGCCGGGTCGACGAGGTCCTGGAGGAGACGGGCCTGACGTCGGCGGCCCGCCGTCGGATACGCGGCTACTCGCTGGGCATGCGGCAGCGGCTCGGCATCGCCGCCGCGCTCCTCGGCGACCCGCGGGTGCTGATGCTGGACGAGCCGGCGAACGGGCTGGACCCGGAGGGCATCGTCTGGATCCGCGAGCTGCTGCGCCGGCTGGCCGGCGAGGGCCGCGCGATCCTGGTCTCCAGCCATCTGATGAACGAGACGGCGACCTTCGCCGACCACCTGGTGGTGCTGGGCCGGGGACGGCTCCTCGCGGACGTGCCCATGCGGGAGTTCATCGACGCCCACAGCCACCCGCGGGTGCGGGTGCGCACGGGCGATCCGATACGGCTCCGGGCCACGCTGCTCGCGCGGGGGTGGACGGTCGGGGAGGCCGTCGACCGGGACGGCCGGTGGACGGTGGAGGGCGCCTCCGCCGAGGAGATCGGCGCGGTCACCGCCCGCGAGGGCATCCCGGTCTTCGAACTCGCCGACGAGCGCGCCTCGCTGGAAGAGGCGTATCTGGCCCTCACCTCGGACGCCGCCGAGTTCACCGCCCTTACCCCGCAGGAGGTCTGACGTGTCCGCGCTCTCCCCCACCGCCGTGCTCCACTCCGAGTGGATCAAGGTGCGGTCGATCCGGTCGAGCTTCGGCTCGCTGCTGGCCGTCCTCGTCGCCGCGCTCGGCATCGCCCTGGCGGTCTTCCCCGCCATCGGGCAGCCGGAGGCGGAGACCGGAGAGATAGATCCGCTGTTCTGGATCTACTACCCGGTGAACTTCGTGCAGATCGCCGCGATCTCCTTCGGCGCCACCGCCGCCTCCTCCGAGTTCCTCAACGGCGCCCTGCGGAACTCTCTGATGGCCGTGCCGCGGCGGAACCTCTTCTACGGGGCGAAGGTGGCGGTCGTGGGATCGGCCGCGCTGGTCGTCGGTGTGGTGGCCGGGTTCGTCATGTTCTTCACGGCCAACGCGTTCCTCGGGAAGTACGCGATAGCCATCGGCGACCCGGGCGCGCTGCGGTCCTGCTTCGGAGCCGGGCTCTACCTCGCGCTGATCACGCTGTTCTCGATGGGGCTGACGTTCCTGCTGCGCAGCGCGGCGGCGGTGCTGAGCATCCTGATCCCGTTCATCCTCATCGTGTCCTTCGTCATCGGCGGGGTCTCCGAGGGCGCCGCGACGTGGCTCCCGGACCGGGCCGGGCAGCAGATCCTCTTCCAGGAGCCCCTGGGGACGCTCGGCGCCTGGACGGGTCTGGGGGTGACCGCGCTGTGGACGGCGGCCGCGCTCCTCGCCGGCTGGTGGTCGCTGCGGCGGCGGGACGCCTGAAACGCAGACGACCCGTGGGCCTTGGTCCCGTCCGCCTAGGTTCGGACGGGAGCCGGCCGGACTGACCGGCGGCCCACGGGTCGGGTGACTGCTTGGGTTTCGGCAGCTGGCCTGCCGAGGTGCACATCGTGCGACGGCAGGCCTTAGCCCGCAGTCACCTCACGAGTCCGAAAAGAAATCATGTTTCCGGATCACCTCCTTTCGCGTGTGCCCACACCCTACGAACCCCCCGGGAGGCCCACAAGCGATTTATTCGGCTCGTTCACCGGGCGGTCGCGGCGGTCACGGCGCCAGGCGCTCCACGTGCCAGGAGCCGTCCTCGCGTACGTACCGCAGGCGGTCGTGGAGGCGGTTCTCGTGGCCCTGCCAGAACTCGACGGTCTCCGGGACGACCCGGAAGCCGCCCCACTGCGGCGGGACGGGGACCTGCTCGGAGTCGGGGTAGCGGGCGGCCAGCTCCTCGTACCGGGCGAGGAGCTCCTCGCGGGAGGCGATGACGGAGGACTGCTCGCTCGCCCAGGCGCCCAGCTGGGAGCCGTGCGGGCGGGTGCGGAAGTAGGCGGCGGTCTCGTCGCGGCCGGTGCGGGCGGCGCGGCCGGTGACGATGACCTGGCGGGCCAGCGGGTGCCAGGGGAAGAGCAGCGAGACGTACGGGTTGGCGGCCAGCTCGGTGCCCTTGCGGGAGCCGTAGTTGGTGAAGAAGACGAAGCCGGCGTCGTCGTAGTGCTTGAGGAGGACCGTGCGGGACGAGGGGCGTCCGTCGGGGGTGGCGGTCGAGACGACCATGGCGTTCGGCTCGTGGATCGCCGGGCTGGCGGCGGTCTCCTTGAACCAGGACGCGAACTGCCGGATCGGATCGGGGGCGAGATCGGCCGCGGTCAGTTCCTTGGTGCGGTACTGCTCGCGCATGTCGGCGGGGTCCAGGGCGTCGGTCACGGGGCCATCCTGCCGCAGCGCCCCAGTGTGCCCGCCATGGCGGGGCGCCAATCCTTCGTCCCCGGTTCGGCGCAGTGTGCCGGATGTCACGCTTCCCCGCATCATCGGAACCGTACAGACTCTTCGGCTGGACGACTGTTGAGTTTCTCCAGCCGCCGCCGTTCGGTTGATCGATCATCGATAGAAGGAGCCGCCTGATGTCCGAGTTCGTACCGGGCCTCGAAGGAGTCGTCGCGTTCGAGACCGAGATCGCCGAACCCGACAAGGAAGGCGGCGCGCTCCGCTACCGCGGAGTCGACATCGAGGACCTCGTCGGACACGTCTCCTTCGGCAACGTGTGGGGCCTCCTCGTCGACGGCGCCTTCAACCCGGGCCTGCCGGCCGCCGAGCCCTTCCCGATCCCGGTCCACTCCGGCGACATCCGGGTCGACGTGCAGTCCGCGCTCGCCATGCTCGCGCCCGTCTGGGGCCTCAAGCCGCTCCTCGACATCTCCGCCGAGCAGGCCCGCGACGACCTCGCCCGCGCCGCCGTCATGGCCCTCTCGTACGTCGCCCAGTCCGCGCGCGGCCAGGGCCTCCCGATGGTCCCGCAGAGCGAGATCGACAAGGCCGAGTCCGTCGTCGAGCGGTTCATGATCCGCTGGCGCGGCGAGCCGGACCCGAAGCACGTCAAGGCCGTCGACGCGTACTGGACCTCGGCCGCCGAGCACGGCATGAACGCCTCCACCTTCACCGCCCGCGTCATCGCCTCCACCGGCGCCGACGTGGCCGCCGCCCTCTCCGGCGCCGTCGGCGCCATGTCCGGCCCGCTGCACGGCGGCGCGCCCTCCCGCGTCCTCGGCATGATCGAGGAGATCGAGCGGACCGGGGACGCGACGGCGTACGTCAAGCAGGCCCTCGACAAGGGCGAGCGCCTGATGGGCTTCGGCCACCGCGTCTACCGCGCCGAGGACCCGCGCGCCCGGGTCCTGCGCCGTACGGCGAAGGAGCTGGACGCCCCGCGCTACGAGGTGGCCGCCGCGCTGGAGAAGGCCGCCCTGGAGGAGCTGCACAACCGCCGTCCGGACCGGATCCTCGCGACGAACGTCGAGTTCTGGGCGGCGATCGTGCTGGACTTCGCCGAGGTCCCGGCGCACATGTTCACCTCGATGTTCAGCTGCGCCCGTACGGCCGGCTGGTCGGCGCACATCCTGGAGCAGAAGCGCACCGGCCGCCTGGTCCGGCCCTCGGCCCGCTACACGGGCCCCGGCCTGCGGGACCCGCGCGAGATCGAGGGCTACGCGGACATCGTGGGCTGAACCCCGCTAGCCGACCGGCCGGTCCTGGCGGAGGAGGAGGTCCGCGTGGTGGCGCGCCGCCACCAGCGGATGCGCGCGGACCTTCCCCTTCAGCTCGTTCCGGCCGTACTCGGCGAACATCGGGTTCGCCGGATCGGCCGTCACGCCCGGCGCGCGGTCCTCGTACGCGAAGTCGAGCGGGGCGATCCGGGCGTCGAGCCGCGGGTTGTAGAAGAACGGGACGGAGTACCGTTCCGTCGCGCCGGGCGGGGAGACGACCCGGTGGTTGGTGGCGATCAGATAGCCGTTCGTCGCGACTTCGAGGAGTTCACCGAGGTTGACGACGAAGGCGCCGGGCAGCGGCGGCACGTCGTGGAAGCGCCCGTCCTCCCGCTGCACCTGGAGCCCGCCGACCTGGTCCTGGAGCAGCAGGGTCAGGAAGCCGTAGTCCTTGTGGGCGCCGACGCCCTGGTCGTCGCCGTCACCACTGCTGCCCGGGTAGCGCACCAGCTTGAGGTGCGGGTGGGCACGGGGCCCGAAGATGTCGGCGTAGAAGTCCTCGCGCGCGCCGATCGAGGCGAGCAGCTCCCGCAGCAGCTTCTCGGCGACGCCGCTGAGCCGGTCGATCCAGTGCAGGGCGGCCGTACGCAGCTCTGGCAGGGCCTCGGGCCACTGGTTGGGGCCCTCCAGCCACCAGTACGGCGGCTCCCACGGCGCGGGCGCGCGGGCGGGGCGCTCGGCGCCGATGTCGAGCTGGTCGCGCCAGTCGCGGGCGCCCTGGGTGCGCTCGTCGCCGACGCGGGTGTAGCCGCGGAAGTGCGGCGAGTTCAGGTTGTCGATCGCGCGCCGGTCCGGCTCCGGCAGGGCGAAGAAGGCGTGCATGGCGTCGGTGAGCGCCCGGGTCTCCGCCTCGGTCACACCGTGCCCGACCAGCTGGAAGAAGCCCACGTCGTGGGCGGCGGAGTGCAGCTGGGCGTGGAGCAGCCGGCGGGCGTCGGGGCCGCGGTCGGCGGCGGAGAGGTCGACGATCGGGAGCTGCGAGGGGTACGAGGTGGCGGGAGAGGGGGAGGTGGGTACGGGGGCGGTGAGGGTCATGGGTGCGTCCGCGGGTGTACGGGTCCCGGGGCGGCCGCCGGGGTGGGGCGGGGGCCACGGGTGCCGGTCGACAGGGGTCGGATGGGGGACCCCGCGGGGCGGGAGGGTTGCTGCCCCTGGGGTCAGGCGGCGCGGCGACAGGCCATGCTCGTGACGCGGACGAAGTCCACGTGGCGACGGCGAACGAGCAGAGGCATGCGACCAGCGTACTGCGGACCCTCCCCTTGCCCTGTGGCCCAGGCCACAGCCACCTGCCGCGGTGGTGCGGTGGTACGGGCCCGGCTCCGCCGGGGACGGCGGGCGCGCCTGCCCACACGGGGCGGCGGCGGGGTGCCGGCCGCACCGGGCCCGGGCCCACAGCCGGACCGAGAGGGCGCACCCTCCTGGTGGGGTGTGGTCCGGGTCACAGGGTGGGGGGTGTTCAGGGGGGTGGCGGGTGCGTAAGGATCGGCGCCTTGCGTGTCACGCGCATGCCAATCGTCTCGTTGTCGCGCCCGCGCGCAGGAGGATGTCCCGATGTCCATGACCGCTCGTCGTACCCCCCGCCGCCTCCTCGCCGTCGCCGTCGGCGCGCTCGCCGTCGCCGGGGCGCTCGTCCCCTCGCCCGGGGCCACCGCCGCGTCCGCTCCGCAGGGGCGGATCTTCATGGTCAACCCCGTGCAGGCCACCGGCGACCAGGGCCTCGCCGACCACAAGGACGCGGTCGGCGACGTCCCCGCCTCCGCCTACGCGCTCGCGACCCTCCGGAACCTCGACGCGAGCGGCGGGCTGTCCGGGAAGTGGGCCAGCGTCCGGTCCGAGACCGGCAAGCCCGCGACGGTCGCGGACGCCGCCTCGTACGACCGCTCCGACGACGAGTTCGAGCAGGTCATGGCGTACTTCTGGGTCAACGAGGGCCAGGAGTACCTGCAGAGCCTCGGCTTCGGGACCGAGCTGCCCGGCGCCAACGACCGCGTGCAGCCCGTCCGGCTCAACCAGTGGGGCGCCGACAACTCCTACTTCACCGACAAGAAGGCCGAGATCCGCTTCGGCAAGGGCGGCGTCGACGACGCCGAGGACGCGGAGGTCGTCCTCCACGAGTACGGCCACGCCGTGCACCACGCCCAGGTCCCCGGCTTCGGCACCTCCGCCGAGGCCGGCGCGATCGGCGAGGCCTTCGGCGACTACCTCGCCGTCGCCGTCGGCAACCACGCCATCCAGAAGTACGGCTGGCCCATGAAGGCCGAGGAGGCCTGCGTCGCCGACTGGGACGCCACCGGCTACAGCGCCGCCCCGCACTGCCTGCGCCGCCTCGACGGCACCAAGACCTACGCCGACCGCGAGGGCGAGGTCCACGCCGACGGCGAGATCTGGTCCCGCGCCCTCTTCGACATCCGCAAGGCCCTCGGCGCCCGCACCGCCGACCGGATCGTCGTGAACGCGCAGTTCGGCTTCGCCCCCGACACCTCCTTCGAGGCCGCGGCGCGGACGACCGTGGAGACCGCCCGCCGGATGTACGGCGCGGACGCGGAGGCCGCGGTCCGCGACGCCTTCCGGGCCCGGGAGATCCCGGGCGTCTGATCCCCGGCGTCTGATCCCGGGCGTCCGACCTGCGGTGTCCGTGCCCGCGGCGTCCGACCCGCGACGTCCGGTCCCCGACGTCCGACCCGCGGCGTCCGTGCCCGACGGGAAGGGCCGGACCGGCCCTAGGGCCGGTCCGCCAGCGCCTCGTCGATCAGGTGGGACCACTGGGCCACCACCCGGTCACGGCGGGCCGTGTCGTCCGTGAGGAGCGTCGCGAGGCCCAGGCCCCGGGCCATGTCCAGGAGTCCCTGGACGGTCTCGCGGACGCCGGGGCGCGACTCGTCGGCGCCGAGCAGCTCCACGGCGATCCGGTGGGACTCGCGGCCCACCCGCGCCTCCAGTTCGGTGACGCGGGCGCGGAGCTGCTCCTCGTTCGAGGCCGCCACCCACAGATGGAGGGCGGCCCGGAACAGGGGGCCGGTGTAGAGGCCGACGAGCCCGGCGACGGTCTGCGCCCGGTCGTCCGTCGGCAGCGCCCGCAGCGCCTGCGAACGCTCCTCCGCGACGTACTCGACCGCCGCCGTGAACAGGTCCTCGCGGGTCGGGAAGTGGTGCTGGGCCGCGCCCCGCGACACCCCGGCCCGCTCGGCGACCACCGCCACCGTGGAGCCCGCCCAGCCGTGTTCGGCCAGGCAGGCCACGGCCGCCTCCAGGAGACGCTGCCGGGTGGCTCGGCTCCGGTCCTGCTTGGGCGCGGTCACAGCCGCCATTCGGGGTCCCGTCGTTCGAGGAAGGCCGTCATGCCCTCGCGCGCCTCGGCGGAGGCGAAGAGCGTCGCCGATCGCTGCACCAGCTCCTCCGCGTCGCGCTCGAAGGCCTCCAGGACTCTAGCGGTGACCAGCCGTTTCGACTCGCGCAACCCCTGCGGCGAGCCCGCCCGCAGCCCGTCCAGGATCGCCCCGAGCTCCTCCTCCCCCGCCGTGACCAGGCCCATCGCCCGCGCCTCCGGGACGCCGAACCGCTCGCCGGTCAGGTAGTGGCGGGCCGCCGCGCGGGGTTCCAGCCTCGGCAGCAGGGTCAGCGAGATCACCGCCGGCGCCACCCCGATCCGTACCTCCGTGAGCGCGAAGTCCGCCCCCTCCCCCGCCACCACGATGTCGCAGGCGCCGAGCAGACCGAGGCCGCCTGCGCGGGCCCGGCCGCCGGCCGTGACGTGCCCGACGACCGGCTTCGGCAGCTCCACCACCTGCCGGAGCAGGTCCACGAAGGCGTACGGGCTCGGCGGCGCCTTCAGGTCCGCGCCCGCGCTGAACGTGGAGCCCGTGTGCGTGAGCACCACCGCCCGCACGGCCGGGTCCTTCCCGGCCGCGGCGAGCGCCTCGGCGAGTTCGGTGACGAGCGCGGCCGAGAGGGCGTTGCGGGTGTCCGGGGAGTCGAGGGCGAGCGTGGTGACGCCCCGCTCCTCGGTGACGGCGATCAGGCTCATGGGGATCCCTCGACTCTCTCGGCTCTCTCGGCCGGCTCGGCCGGCTCGGCCGGCTCGGCCGGCTCGGCCGGCGCCGCTGACTCGGCTGACTCGTACACGGACGCGGACGCGGACACGGACGCGGGTTCCAGTTCAGCGCGTCCGCAGCTCGCGCCGCAGGATCTTCCCGGAGGCGGCCCGGGGCACCGCGTCGACGAACTCGACCGCCCTGACCCGCTTGTACGGGGCGACCCGCGCGGCCACGTGCGTCATCACGTCCTCGGCGGTCAGCCCGGCCGCCTCCGGCTGCCGCACCACGAACGCCTTCGGGATCTCCGTCCCCTCCGCGTCCGTCACGCCGATGACCGCCGCGTCGGCGACCCCCTCGTGGGTGAGGAGGAGCGCCTCCAGCTCGGCGGGGGCGACCTGGAAGCCCTTGTACTTGATCAGTTCCTTCACGCGGTCGACGACGTACAGCCAGCCGTCCGCGTCGACCCGCCCGATGTCGCCGGTGTGCACCCAGCCGTCGGCGTCGATCATCTCGGCGGTGGCCTCCGGCCGCCCCAGGTACCCCTTCATCACCTGCGGCCCGCGGATGGCGATCTCGCCCTCCTCCCCCACCGCCGCGTCCTTCGACGGGTCGTCGAGGGAGAGGATCCGCATCTCGGTCGAGGGCAGCAGCTTGCCGACGGTGCCGGGCGGCGGGTTCTCGGCGCTCAGCGGCGTGACGTGCGTGCCCGGCGACAGCTCGGTCATGCCGTACGCCTGCCGCACCGGCGGCAGGCCGAGCCGGGCCGAACACGCCGCCGCGAGCGCCGCGTCGAGCGGGGCGGCCGCGCTGACGATGTACTCCAGCGAGGACAGGTCGTACGCGGCGACCGCCGGGTGCTTGGCGAGTGCGAGGACGATCGGCGGAGCCACGTACAGGCCGTTGATGCGGTGCTTCTGGATCGCGCCGAGGAAGGTGTCGAGCTCGAAGCGCGGCAGCACGACGACGGTGGCGCCCTGCCGCAGCGGCGCGTTCATCAGAGCCGTAAGCCCATAAATGTGGAAGAAGGGAAGGACCGCGAGGATGCGGTCGCCCGGTCCCATCGGGACGAACGGCTCCAGCTGGGCCAGGTTCGTCGCTATGGAGGCGTGGGTGAGCATCACGCCCTTGGGGACGCCGGTGGTGCCGGAGGAGTACGGGAGGGCGGCGACGTCCTCGGCGGGGTCGACGGCGATCTCCGGCTCGGGCGCGGCGGAGGCCAGGAAGGACTGGAGCGACCGCACCCCGTCCCCCTCCGGCGCCGCGTCGCAGACGAAGATCTCCTCGACGCCGCCCGCGAGTTCGGCGGCGGCGCGGGCGGCCGGCAGGAGCGGCGAGACGGTGACGATCCAGCGCGCCGCCGAGTCCCGCAGCTGCTTGGCGAACTCCTCGGGGGTGGCGAGCGGGTGGACCGTGGTGACGGAGGCGCCGGCGCGGGTGGCGGCGTAGAACGCGATCGGGAACAGCACGGTGTTGGGGCTGTGCAGGGCGAGGACGTCGCCCTTCCGCACCCCGGCCTCGGCGAGCCCGGCGGCGACCCGCCGGTGGAAGGCGTCCACCTGCGCGTACGACAGGGTCAGTTCACCGGCCCCGTCGACCAGCGCGGGCGCGTCCCCGTAGGCGGCGGCCCGGCCCAGGACGGCGTCGTGGATGGGGAGGGACAGGGCGGGAACGGGCTCGTACTCGCTGTGGAACACCATGCGTGGCCCCCTGGAGAGGTGGGTGGAAGGTGGTCGCCAGGATCGCTGCCGCGGGCACCGCTTGGGGAGACCCCGTACGGAACCGGAAGACCCCGTACGGAGTCGGGAGACCCCGTCAGCGCTTGGGGAGACCTTGGCAGGCCACCGCAAAACAATCAAGCACGCGTGCTTGGTTTATCCGCGCTCGGCCGCGACGGCCGCCCTCAGCTCCGCCGGGCGGGTGTCGTGGACCCGCTTCAGCGCGGCACTCAGGGCGAAGGGCGTGCGGTAGCCGACCTGGCGGGCGATCGACGCGACCGTCGCGTCGGTACGGGCGAGGAGGTCGGCGGCCAGGGTCAGCCGCCACTCCGTGAGGTACGCCATCGGCGGCCGGCCCACGAGCGCCGTGAAGCGGCGGGCGAGCGTCGCGCGCGAGACCCCGGCCTCCGCCGCCAGCGCGTCCACCGTCCACGCGCGCTCCGGCCGGGCGTGGATCAGCCGGAGCGCCCGGCCCGCCACCGGGTCGCCCATGGCCCGGTACCAGCCCGGCGGGCAGGCCTCCGGGCGGGCGAACCATTCGCGGAGCGTGGAGAGCAGGAGCAGGTCCAACAGCCGGTCCAGGACGGCCTGTTGGCCCGGTGCGTCCCGGCCGGTCTCGACGGCGGCCAGCTCCAGGACCGGGTCGGGCGCGTCGTGCGGGACGAGGAGCGTACGCGGCAGGCCGCCGAGCAGCCGCTCCGAGACCCGCCCCGTCGCCTGGTAGGAGGCGGTGAGCAGGACGGTGGGCCCGTCCTCGCTGTTGCCGCAGGTGCGCAGGCCCAGGATGACGTCCTCGCCGATGTCGCAGCCGTCGGCCGTCGTGCAGCGGTCCGGGTGGACGACGAAGAGCGGCCGGGTCGCCGCGGCCGGATCGTCCGTGATCGAGAACGGCTCCGGCCCCGTCACGACCGCCACGTCCCCTGCCCCGAGCCGCACCGGCACGGGCACGGGCACGGGCACGGGCACGGGCACCGACACCGGCATCGACGCCGACGGTCCCGCCTGCCTCTCCGGTCCCACCTGCCCCACCGGCCCGGCCGTGCCCTCCGGCACGATCCAGCCTTCCCCCCTCAACAGCGTCACCAGGGTCAGCGCCCCCTGGTCGGCGAAGCGCACGGCCCACGGCGGCTCCAGCAGGTTCCGTCCGAACACGGCGCCGCAGGAGCGCACTTCCTGGAGGAGGCTGGTCAGCGGATCCATGCCGTCGAGTCTAGGGAGCCCGCAGCCGCGACCACCGTCACGTGAGACGGACGCGTATGCCCCTGCGCTTCTGGACCATTCCGACGCTCATCCGCCCCGGTTTGACTGAGCGCATGACGATCCACAACAGCACCGAAACCGAGCCCTTCCTCGTCCTCGGCGGCACCGGCAAGACCGGCCGCCGGGTCGTCTCCCGCCTCCGCCGCCGCGGCCACTCCGTCCGTGTCGCCTCCCGCAAGGGCCCCGCCCGCTTCGACTGGCACGACCGCAACACCTGGGAGCCCGTCCTCGACGGCGTCGGCGCCGCCTATCTCGTCGACTCGATGACGGCCGACGCCGGCGCGCTCATGCGGGAGTTCGCGAAGCTGGCGGCGGACCGGGGCGTCGAGCGCCTCGTGCTGCTCTCGCACCGCGAGTGGGTCGTGCCCGACGGGGAGGAGAAGCTGCCCTGCGAGCGGGCCGTCCGCGAGTCGGGGACCGCCTGGACGCTGCTCAAGCCGGCCTGGTTCGCGCAGAACTTCAGCGAGGACGCCTTCTTCCGCGGCCAGATCCTCGACGGCGAGGTGGCGTGGGCGGCCGGACAGGGCGTCGAGCCGTACGTCGACGCGGAGGACATCGCCGACGTGGCGGTGGCCGCCCTCACCGAGGACGGCCACGCCGGCGCGGAGTACGCGCTCACCGGCCCGCGGCTGCTGACCCTGGACCAGGTGGCGCAGGAGCTGGCCCGCGCGACCGGCCGGCCGGTGGGCTACCGGGCCGTCTCCCCCGGCGAGTTCGCGGACCGCGCCCGCCGGGCGGGGCTGCCGGAGGACTTCACCGCGCTCCTGAACCTGCTCTTCGAGTGGATCGCCGACAGCCGCTTCGGGGAGCTCGCGGACGGCGTCCAGCGGGCGCTCGGGCGCGAGCCCCGGGACTTCGCGGACTACGTCAGGTCGGCGGCCGGGACGGGGGTCTGGACCCCCTGATCCCGGCCACCGGCCCGGTCACTCGCAGGCGACCCCGTCGCCGTCGCGGTCGAGGTGGCTGCCGTAGCCGGGGTCGCCCCGGCGGATCGGGTCGGCGCCCGCGGCGCGGACGGCGGTGCAGTTCGCGTAGTACACCTCGGGTTCCGGCTCGGCCGTCTCCGGGGGCTGGGTCACCTGCGTGGGCTTCGGCTTCGGGGCCTGGGTGGTGGGCTTCGGGGCCTGGGTGGTCGGCTCGGGGGCCTGCGTGGTGGGCTTCGGGGGCCGGGTCGTCGGCGCCTCGGTCGTCGGCTCCGGGGTCGGCGCCTCGGTGGTCGGCTCCGGGGTCGGCGCTTCCGTCGTCGGCTCGACCGACGGCGTGGGCGTCGGCGTGGGCGTGGGCGTCACGGTGACGGTCACCGTCACCGTGACCGCCGGCTTCGGGTCGTCCGTGCCCTCCTCCTTCGGCGGGTCCATGGACAGCGCCACGACGAACCACAGGGCGGACACGATCGTGGACACGATCTTCGCCCTGCTCGTCCACGGCGAGAGCCAGACCAGGGCTATGCCCGCCGGCGGGAAGACGACGAGCAGGGTGATGATCAGCGCCGGGTGCTGCCACCAGCGTCGGGGCGGCTGCCACGCCGGGGCGGGCTGGTACGGGTTCTGCTGCGGGTACACGTGCGGCTCCAAGGGCCTGACGGGGACGACGGCACCGAGCGGAGTGCCGCCGCGCCCGGATCGTACACAGGACCTTCACAACCGGGAGGCGCTATCCGAGGATCCGCCTCCCGGCGGCCCGACCGCTAGCTCGACCGCCGCCCTGACCGCCGGCCCGACCGGCGGCTCAGTACGACTTCGGCAGGCCCAGGGTGTGGGCGGAGACGTAGTTCAGGATCATCTCCCGGCTGACCGGGGCGATCCGCGCCACCCGGGAGGCCGTGACCAGCCGGGCGAGGCCGAACTCCTTGGTGAGGCCGTTGCCGCCGAGGGTGTGCACGGCGGTGTCGACGGCCTTCACGCACGCCTCGGCCGCCGCGTACTTCGCCATGTTGGCGGCCTCGCCCGCGCCGAAGTCGTCGCCCGCGTCGTACAGTCGCGCCGCCTTCTGCATCATCAGGCGGGCGAGTTCCAGCTCGATGTGGGCCTGCGCGAGGGGGTGGGCGACGGCCTGGTGGGCGCCGATCGGCGTCTTCCAGACCTGCCGCTCCTTCGCGTAGCCGACGGCGCGTTCGAGGGCGTACCGCCCCATGCCGATCGCGAACGCGGCCGTCATGATCCGCTCGGGGTTGAGCCCCGCGAAGAGCTGGAGCAGGCCGGCGTCCTCGTCGCCGACGAGCGCGTCGGCCGGCAGGTGCACGTCGTCGAGGGTGAGCTCGAACTGCTTCTCGTCCGCGTCGAGTTCCATCTCGATGTGGCGCCGCCCGAAGCCGGGCGTGTCGCGCGGGACGATGAAGAGGCACGCCTTCAGGTTGCCGGTGCGGGCGTCCGACGTGCGGCCGACGATCAGGGTCGCGTCGGCGATGTCCACGCCGGAGACGAAGACCTTGCGGCCGTTGAGGACCCAGCCGTCCTCGGTGCGGGTCGCGGTGGTGGTGATGCGGTGGGAGTTGGAGCCGGCGTCGGGCTCGGTGATGCCGAAGGCCATCGTCTTCGAGCCGTCGGCGAGCCCGGGCAGCCAGGCCTCCTTCTGCCCGTCGGTGCCGAAGCGGGAGATGACCGTGCCGCAGATCGCGGGCGAGACGACCATCATCAGGAGCGGCGCCCCGGCGGCCCCGGCCTCCTCCAGGACGATGGACAGCTCGGCCATGCCGCCGCCCCCGCCGCCGTACTCCTCCGGCAGGTTCACGCCCAGGTAGCCGAGCTTCCCGGCCTCCGCCCACAGGGCGGCGCGGTCGAAGCCGGGACCGTGGCGGCGGCCGAGCGCGGAGACGGCGGCGCGGAGCTCACTGTGCTCCCGGGGCTCGATGTCGGTGCTCATACGGTGTCTTCCTCCTGGTCTTCGGCCTGTACGTCTTCGGTCTGTACGACGGCGAGCAGGGCACCGACCTCGACCTGACGGCCGGGGGCGGCGTGGAGCGCGGTGAGCGTGCCGGAGGCGGGAGCGGTGACGCGGTGCTCCATCTTCATCGCCTCCAGCCAGAGCAGCGGCTGCCCGGCCTCGACCCGGTCGCCGACGGCGAGGCCGTCCGCGAGCCGGACGACGGTGCCGGGCATCGGCGCGAGCAGCGACCCGGGGAGGGTCTGCTCGCGCGGGTCGGTGAAGCGGGGGCGGAGGGTGAGCCGGTGGCGCCCGACGTGGACGGTCCCGTCCCCGTACGCCGCCACCTCGAAGTCCCGCACGACGCCCGCGACGTCGAGCCGTACGCGGTCGGCCGCCGCGCTCACGACCCGTACCCCCTCGGGGGCGAGCACCTCGAAGCCGCCGCCCCAGGCGGGCCGGTAGCGGACCTCGGTGCCGCTCTCGGTGCCGTCCTCGTACGTCCGGATCTCGTCCTGCGACCGGACGTTCCGCCAGCCCCCGCCGAAACGGCCGGAGTCGCGGTGCGCGGCGGCCAGCGCGGCGGCGACGGCCGCGTACGCCGCGTCGCCCTCGGCGGGCCGGGTGAGCGCGTCCAGGTTCCGGTCGTAGAAGCCGGTGTCGAGGCGGTCCTCGTCCTGGAACTCCTCGTGCCGCAGCGAGGCGACGAGGAGGTCCCGGTTGGTGGCCGGCCCGTGGATCACGGCCCGCTCCAGGGCGCCCGCGAGCTTCCGGACGGCCTCGGCGCGGGTCGGCGCGTGCGCGACGACCTTCGCGAGCATCGCGTCGTAGTGCACGGGGACGGTGTCCCCGGAGGCGTAACCGGTGTCGACGCGGACACCGGGCGCGGCGGACGGGGAGGGCGGGGAGGACAGGGCGGACGCGACGGGCGGGGCGGACGCGCCCGGCACCGCGAACGCGTGCAGGCGGCCCGTCTGCGGCGCCCACCCCGCCGCCGGGTCCTCGGCGTACAGCCGGGCCTCGACGGCGTGCCCCCGGGCGGCCGGCGGCTCCGGCGGCAGCGGGCGGCCCTCGGCGACGGCGAGCTGGAGGGCGACGAGGTCGACGCCGTGCACGGCCTCGGTCACCGGGTGCTCGACCTGGAGGCGGGTGTTCATCTCCAGGAAGTGCGCCCGCCCGTCCGCGACCAGGAACTCCACCGTGCCCGCGCCCACGTACCCGACGGCCTTGGCGGCCGCCACCGAGGCCCCGTACAGCTCCTCGGCGAGCCCGGCCGGCAGGCCGGGCGCCGGGGACTCCTCGATCACCTTCTGGTGCCGCCGCTGCAGCGAGCAGTCGCGGGTGCCGAGCGCCCACACGGTGCCGTGCGCGTCGGCGAGGACCTGCACCTCGACGTGGCGCCCGTCCTCCACGTACGGCTCGACGAACACCTCCCCGTCCCCGAAGGCGCTCTCCGCCTCGGCCGAAGCCGCCTTCAGCTCCCCTTCCAGATCGGCCAGTTCGCGGACGACGCGCATGCCGCGCCCGCCGCCGCCCGCCGCCGCCTTCACCAGGACGGGCAGCTCGGCGGCGGTGACGGCCGCCGGGTCGAGCGGCGCGATGCCGAGGAGTTCCTTGGCGCGGGTCTTCGACGCCATCGCCTCGATGGCCTCCGGCGGCGGACCGATCCACCGCAGCCCGGCCTCCGTCACCGCCCGGGCGAAGCCGGCGTTCTCGGAGAGGAAGCCGTAGCCGGGGTGGACGGCGTCCGCGCCCGCCGCGAGCGCCGCCGCCACGATCAGGTCGCCGCGCAGATACGTCTCCGAGGACGCCGCCCCCGGCAGCCGCACCGCCGCGTCCGCCTCCCGCACGTGCAGGGCGTCCGCGTCGGCGTCGGAGTACACGGCGACGGTCGCGATGCCCAGCTCACGGCAGGTGCGGAAGACGCGGCAGGCGATCTCGCCACGGTTGGCGACCAGGACGGTCGAAATCATCAGTGGCCTCGTCATGATGGGCCTCACATTCGGAAGACGCCGAAGCCGCCGCGCGCGCCCTCGACCGGTGCCGTGTGGATCGCGGACAGGCACAGCCCGAGGACCGTGCGGGTGTCGCGGGGGTCGATGACCCCGTCGTCGTAGAGCAGGCCGGAGAGGAAGTGCGGCAGCGACTCGGACTCGATCTGCGCCTCGACCATGGCCCGCAGACCGGCGTCGGCCTCGTCGTCGTACGGCTGCCCCTTGGCCGCCGCCGACGCCCGCGCCACGATCGACAGCACGCCCGCGAGCTGCTGCGGCCCCATGACGGCGGACTTGGCGCTCGGCCAGGCGAAGAGGAACCTCGGGTCGTACGCCCGCCCGCACATGCCGTAGTGCCCGGCGCCGTAGCTCGCTCCCATGAGGACGGACAGGTGCGGGACCTTCGAGTTCGACACCGCGTTGATCATCATCGCGCCGTGCTTGATGATGCCGCCCTGCTCGTACTCCTTGCCGACCATGTAGCCGGTGGTGTTGTGCAGGAAGAGCAGCGGGACGTCCCGCTGGTTCGCCAGCTGGATGAACTGCGCGGCCTTCTGCGACTCCGCGCTGAACAGCACCCCCTGCGCGTTCGCGAGGATCCCCACCGGATAGCCGTGCAGCCGCGCCCAGCCGGTCACCAGCGACGCCCCGTACAGCGGCTTGAACTCGTCGAAGTCCGAGCCGTCGACGAGCCGGGCGATCACCTCGCGCGGGTCGAACGGCGTCCGCAGGTCGCCCGGGACGATCCCGAGGAGCTCCTCGGCGTCGTACTTCGGCGGCTCGGCCGGGCCGGGGTCCGCGTGGTGCTTGCGGTGGTTGAGGCGGGCGACGATCCGGCGGGCCTGCCGGATCGCGTCGGCCTCGTCGACGGCGTAGTGGTCGGCGAGCCCGGAGACGCGGGCGTGCATCGCCGCCCCGCCGAGGGACTCGTCGTCGCTCTCCTCGCCGGTCGCCATCTTCACCAGCGGCGGCCCGCCGAGGAAGACCTTCGACCGCTCCTCGATCATCACCGTGTGGTCGGACATGCCGGGCACGTACGCCCCGCCGGCCGTCGAGTTCCCGAAGACGACCGCGACCGTCGGGATCCCGGCGGCGGAGAGCCGGGTGAGGTCGCGGAAGAGCGCCCCGCCCGGGATGAAGATCTCCTTCTGCGAGGGCAGGTCGGCTCCGCCGGACTCGACGAGCGAGATCACCGGCAGCCGGTTGGCGAACGCGATCTCGTTGGCCCGCAGCGCCTTCTTCAGCGTCCACGGGTTGGAGGCGCCGCCGCGCACGGTCGGGTCGTTGGCGGTGATCAGGCACTCGACGCCCTCCACGACCCCGATGCCGGTGACCAGGGACGCCCCTACGGGATAGGAGCTGCCCCAGGCGGCGAGCGGCGACAGCTCCAGGAACGGCGAGTCGGGGTCGACCAGGAGCTCGATCCGCTCCCGGGCGAGCAGCTTGCCGCGCTCGCGGTGCCGGGCGGTGTACTTCTCGCCGCCGCCGGCCAGCGCCTTGGCGTGCTCGGCGTCGAGCGCGGCGAGTTTCTCCAGCATCGCGGCGCGATGCTCCTGGTAGTCGGGTCCGCCGGTGTCGAGGGCGGAGGCGAGGACGGTCACGCGGGTCCCTCCGGAAGGTCGGGGTGGGTCGGCGAGGCCTCTTCCGGGCCGGCCGGGCCATCGGCCGGGCCGTCGCCCGGCAGGAGTTCCGCCGGTACGTCCACGTGCCGGGAGCGGAGCCATTCGCCGAGGGCCTTGGCCTGGGGGTCGAAACGGGCCTGGGAGGCGACGCCCTCGCCGAGGATCCCGGCGACGGTGAAGTTCACCGCCCGCAGGTTCGGCAGCACGTGCCGGGTGACGGCCAAGCCGGCCGTCTCCGGCAGGAGTTCACGGAACAGGCCGACGGTGAGCGTGTGCGCGAGCCACCGCCACTCCGCCTCCGTCCGCACCCACACCCCCACGTTCGCGTCCCCGCCCTTGTCACCGCTGCGGGCCCCCGCGATCCGCCCGAGCGGCGCGCGGACCGTCGGCCCCGGCGGCAGCGGCTCGGGGAGCTCCGGTCCGGGTACGGGTTCCAGGGCGCGGGTCGCGGGCGGTACGGGCACGGCGACCCGGGTCCCGTCGGGCAGCACCGCCGTGTGCGGGACGTCCCCGACGGGCACGTACGCCGTCTCGAAGACCCCGTAGGGGGCGCCCCTGCCCGGCGGGGCGGTCACGTGGAAGCCCGGGTAGCTGGCGAGGGCCAGCTCGATCGCCGCCCCCGTCAGGGTCCGCCCCACCTTCTCCGGGTCGGGGTCGCGGACGACGAGCCGCAGCAGCGCGCTCGCGGTCTCCTGCGTGCCGGCGTCCTCCCGGTCGGTGCGGGCCAGCTCCCAGCGGACGTCGGCGGGCGGGTCCTGCGCCAGGGCGTCGTGGATCTGCTCCCGGACGAGCGCGGCCTTCTCCTCCACGTCGAGGCCGGTGAGGACGAAGACGACCTCGTTGCGGTGGCCGCCGAGCCGGCAGCGGCCCACCTTGAGCGTCGCGGGCGGCGCCTCGCCCCGCACCCCGTCGATCCGCACCCGGTCCGGCCCCTCCCGCGTCAGCCGCACCGAGTCGAGCCGGGCGGTCACGTCGGGCCCGGCGTACCGGGCGCCGGAGGTCTCGTACAGCAGCTGCGCGGTGACGGTGCCGACGTCGACGACCCCGCCCGTGCCGGGATGCTTGGTGACGACCGCCGACCCGTCCTCGTGCACCTCGGCCAGCGGGAAGCCGGGCCGCGGCAGAAGCTTCGCCTCGTGCTCGCGGAAGAAGGCGTAGTTGCCGCCGGTGGCCTGCGTACCGCACTCCAGGACGTGCCCGGCGACGACCGCCCCGGCGAGCCGGTCGTACTCCTGCGGCCCCCACCCGAACCACCACTGGGCGGGCCCGGTGACGAGCGCCGCGTCCGTCACGCGCCCGGTGACGACGACGTCCGCGCCGGCCTCCAGACAGGCCGCGATCCCCGCCCCGCCGAGGTAGGCGTTGGCGGTCAGCACCCCCGCCTCGCCCGGCAGCCGGTCCCCCTCCACGTACCCGACCCGCGTCGGCAGCCCGAGCCGCCCGGCCAGGCCGCGCAGCGCCTCCGCGAGCCCCGCCGGGTTCAGCCCGCCGGCGTTGACGACGATCCGCGTGCCCCGGTCGTGGGCGAGCCCGAGGCCCTCCTCCATCTGCCGCAGGAAGGTCTTCGCGTACCCGGCGGAGGGGTCCTTCAGCAGGTCGCGGCCCAGGATCAGCATGGTCAGCTCGGCGAGGTAGTCCCCGGTGAGCACGTCGAGCCGGCCGCCGGTCAGCATCTCGCGGACGGCGCCGAACCGGTCGCCGTAGAACCCGGAGGCGTTCCCGATCCTCAACACGCTCACGACGCCTCCCCCTTCGGTCCGCGCCCCGGCCCCGCCGGACCGGCGAACGCCTGCGCGATGCCCAGCCAGTGCTCCGCGTCCGCCCCCTCCGCGCGCAGCCCCGTGTCGTCCCGGTGCACCCGCTGCGTGACGAGCAGACAGAACTCGACCGCGTCCCCGCTCACCCGCTGCGCGGCGTCCTCGGGACCGTACGCCCACGACTCCCCGCCGGGGCCGGTGAGTTCGACCCGGAACGGCTCGGCGGGCGGCTGCTCGCCGCGCACCAGGTACGCGTAGTCGCGGGCCCGGTGCCCGATCCAGGCCACGTGCCGCAGCCGCGCGGTCGGCCGGCGGACGACTCCGAGGGCGTCGGCGACGTCCTGACCGTGCGCCCAGGTCTCCATCAGCCGGGCCGTCGCCATCGCCGGGGCGCTCATCGGCGGCCCGTACCAGGGGAACCGTCCGCCGGGCGGCACCTTCCGCAGGGCCTCCTCCAGGAGCCGCCGCCCCTCCCGCCAGCGCGCGAGCAGCTCGGCGGGCGGCAGCGCGGCGCCCTCCTCGGCCCCGTCGTCGACGAACCGTTCGGGCGCGGCGAGCGCCTTCTCCACCTCGGCGGCGAACGCCTCGGCGTCGGTCACCGCGAGCAGCGCGGCCCGGTCGGTCCAGGCGAGATGGGCGATCTGATGGGCGACGCTCCAGCGCGGCGCGGGCGTCGCGAGCCGCCAGCTCTCCTCGCTCGACTCGCTGACGATCGCGTCGAGTTCATCGCCTTCGGCACGGAGATCGGCGAGAACGTCGGCGGGGTCGGACACGGTGCGCTCCCCTCGGGAGGACGGGCCTGAGGAGTCGGAGCATGGCAGCGATCACGAAAACAATCAAGCACGCTTGCTTGAAAAAGGCGGGAACGGGACCGATGAGTTTCGCGGCCACCCCCGGTCCTAGATCATGAAAACGACAGCAGGCACTTCACGGCCGAGAACCGAGAACCGAGGCACCGACATGCGCACTCTCATCACCTCCGCCTTCGTCTCCCTCGACGGCGTCGTCGAGGCCCCCGGCGGCGAGGAGGGCTACCGGAACGCGGGCTGGACCTTCAAGGACATCGACTTCGTCCCGGAGGCGTACGAGATCAAGGGCCGCGAGCAGCAGGAGGCGACCGCGATGCTGCTCGGCCGCGCCAGCTACCAGGCCTTCAGCCCCGTCTGGCCCGGCATGGCGGACTTCGCCGACTACAAGGAGATGCCGAAGTACGTCGTCTCCACCACGCTCACCGACGACGACCTCGTCTCCGACTGGGGCCCGACCACGATCCTGCGCACCCTCGACGAGGTCGCCGCCCTGAAGGAGACCGAGGGCGGCCCGATCATCGTCCACGGCAGCGCGACCCTGAACCGCGCCCTCGCGGACGCGGGCCTGATCGACCGCTACCACCTCCTGGTCTTCCCGCTCCTCCTCGGCGCCGGCAAGCGCCTCTTCAGCACCGCCGACAAGGACGCCCAAAAGCTGCGGCTCGTGGAGCACGAGACGTACTCCAACGGCATCCAGAAGCAGGTCTTCGACGTCGTCCGCTAGCCACGGCAAGGGGGGGGAAGCCCGCCGGAGCGGTCCGCTACCCGGCGCGCAGGTAGGTCTCCTTCTTCCCCTCGCCCGCGTCGTTGACGAGGATCAGCTTCTCCTCGCCGTCCTCCTCGCCGAGCTGCAGCGGGGCCAGCTGCCGCCCCGCCCAGCCGCAGTCCGCGTCCGCCAGGAAGTGGCGCCAGACCTTGTCCGCCTCGGAGGGGACGGGCTTCACCGTGCCCTGGCACTCGTCGCTTCCGTCGCTGGTCCAGAACGTCCCGTCGGCGGAGATCCGGATGGTCCAGGGGGTGTCGCCCTCCGTGCCGGTCTCCTTCCACTCCCCGACGACGGGGGCCAGGTCCGCGGCGCCGGCCACCGCCTCCTTCGGCGGGGCGTCCTCCTGCCGGGCGTCCTGGGGCTTCCCGTCCCCGGGATTCGCCGTGACGTCCGAGGTCTCACACCCCGTCAGCAGGAGCACCGCACACACGGCGGCCCCCGCCACTCCTCGCGTCCATCTGTTCATGCGCCTCACCGTACCCGCCCCAAATGGACCGCCCGGCCGAGGCATTGGCGTCAGGCCGCGCGACGCGGGCGGGGCAGGAGCTCGCCGCCGCAGTTGGGGCAGACGCCGGACATCTCCTCCGTACAGGGGACGCAGAAGGTGCACTCGTACGAACAGATCCGGGCGTCGCCGTCGGCGGGCAGGGCCGCCGTCTCGCAGCGCTCGCAGTGGTCGCGCATCTCCAGGGCCATGGCGGCTCCCCCTCGTTCCGTTCGTCGTGTGTGCGGGCGTGTTTCCCGTTCCATGATCACGGAGGGCGGGAGGCCGAAAAACAGCGGACCGGCCAGATCTCGACAGGATCCGGCCGGTCCGCTTCTTCTTCGGGGGAACTACTTGGGGTCCTTGCGGAAGGTCTTGGTGGACCAGACGTAGCCGAGGACGGTGAGGCCGGCGCACCAGGCGAGGGCGAGCCAGCCGTTGTGGCCGATCCCGGTGCCGAGGAGGAGGCCGCGGAGGGTCTCGATCGCCGGCGTGAAGGGCTGGTACGCGGCGACGGGCTGGAACCAGCCGGGCATCTGCTCGATCGGCACGAAGGTGCTGGAGATCAGCGGCAGGAAGATCAGCGGGAGGGCGTTGTTGGAGGCGGCCTCCGCGTTCGGCGAGACCAGGCCCATGCCGACCGCGATCCAGGTGAGCGCGGTGGCGAAGACGACCAGGAGGCCGAAGGCGGCGAGCCATTCGAGGGCGGTGGCCCCGGTGGAGCGGAAGCCGATCGCGACCCCCACCGCCCCCACCAGGACGACACTGGCCACCGACTGGAGGACGCTGCCGATCACATGCCCGACCAGCACGGACGGCCGGTGGATGGCCATCGTCCGGAAGCGGGCGATGATCCCCTCGTTCATGTCGTTGGCGACGGAGACCGCGGTGCCGATGGTGGTGGAGCCGATGGTCATGAGCAGCAGCCCGGGCACCAGGTAGGCGACGTACGCGGAGCGGTCGGCGCCGCCCATCCCGGCGCTCATCACGTCTCCGAAGACGTAGACGAAGAGCAGGAGCAGCATGACCGGCGTCAGCAGCAGGTTCAGCGTGAGCGACGGGTAGCGGCGGGCGTGCAGGAGGTTCCGGCGGAGCATCGTGGACGAGTCGCGGACGGCGAGGGAGAGGGTGCTCATCGGACGTGCTCCTTCGGCTGGGCGGGGAGGGTGGTGGTCGAGTCGGTGAGGGCGAAGAAGACGTCGTCCAGGTCCGGGGTGTGGACGGTGAGTTCGTCCGCCTCGATGCCGGCGGCGTCGAGCCGGTCGAGCAGCGCCCGCAGTTCGCGCTGGCTTCCGTCGTTCGCGATCCGCAGCGTCAGCGCCTCGTCGTCGCGGGCCGCCGCCTCGCGCAGCGCGTCGGAGGCGCTGCGGTAGGCGTCGGGGCCGGTGAAGCGGAGCCGGACGTGGCCGCCGGGGATCTGTCGTTTGAGCTGGTCGGCGGTGCCTTCGGCGACGATCTTTCCGCCGTTGAGGACGGCGATGCGGTCGGCGAGTTCGT